>NZ_JBMMUD010000009.1:205899-226617 GCF_049257195.1 Pseudoalteromonas sp. SS15 | reverse complement strand
CTTTTCCTATATCAATTCCAATAAATGCTTTCATCTCTATCTACTCCCCTTGTACATACAGCGTCACCCGAATTTGGGGCGCTAGGATACCATTCAGTTTAATGGAGGTTAGGAAGTCAGGGCCCAATCTACAAAACAGCATCTGAGTGCTCAGGTCGTCGTCAAGCTCACTGACTTCCAGAATTGATAAGTGCTAGCTAAACACTCATCAAGGAGAGATACAAGGTCGTCGTTTACGGCGACAATCCAACAACAGAAACACTGAAAGATGTAGGCGCGGGTTTACTCCGTGTATTTTTACTCGAGAGTTAGAGTCATCGTATATAAAAACAAAGAAGCCGCTTAGGTAAGCGGCTTCTTTTAGTATTTTTAAACTCTAAAACCTTACATTTCAGGTACAAACGCCAGTGCTTTTTCCATCACCTCAATGCCCGAGCCTTTCTTATGGCCATTTTCTGATAAATGACGGCGATACCCTCGCGCACCCGGTTGGTTTTGGAAAATACCTAACATGTGGCGAGCAATATGCCAGAAATTCGCGCCTTCACTCATTTGTGCTTCAAAGTAATCATACATGCTGCGAACCACTTCATGGCGAGTCTGCGTAAACGCTTCACCACCGTACAATAGCTCATCAACCTGCGATAACATAAACGGGTTACTGTAAGCTTCACGACCAACCATCACCCCATCAATATGCGTTAAGTGATGCTGACATTCCTCAATGGTTTTAACGCCACCATTAATACTGATGTGTAAATCTGGGTAATCTTTTTTCAACTGGTATACACGTGGATAATCAAGCGGTGGGATCTCACGGTTTTCTTTTGGACTTAACCCCTGTAACCAAGCCTTACGCGCATGGATGATAAAGTCATCACAACCCACATCTTTAACCGCTTCAATCAGCGTGGTTAGGAACTCGTAGCTGTCTTGCTCATCAATACCAATACGTGTTTTTACCGTCACAGGCACATCAGTTTGCGCTTTCATTGCCGCAATACACTCAGCCACCAGCTGCGGCTCGGCCATTAAACACGCACCAAAACGGCCGTTTTGTACACGATCAGACGGGCAGCCTACATTAAGGTTAATCTCGCTATACCCATATTCATCGGCTTTCTTCGCACACTTTGCCAATGCTTCAGGGTCTGAGCCACCTAACTGCAGCGCCACAGGTAACTCATGTTCACCAAACGCCAAATAATCACCTTTACCAAACAAAATGGCACCGGTTGTGATCATTTCTGTATACAGCACCGCATGTTTAGACAATTTTCTGTGGAAAGTCCTGCAATGACGGTCAGTCCAATCCAGCATAGGTGCAACAGAAAAACGGCGGTCTAGTGCTTGAGTCGTCACAAATTACCTCTAACTATATGATCTTAATGCAAAGCATTTCACAGCTTTGATTGTATAAGGTTTGAATTAGGCATAGCCCAAAATTAGCGGCAAATTATACCATTCATTAATAGATATAAAAACGGCCACATGATGTGACCGTTTTAGAATATATGACATGGCTATCGTAAAAACATTAATACCCGTTCGGGTTATTACTTTGCCAGCGCCACGTATCTTCCATCATTTCATCAATACCGCGTTCGGCTTGCCAACCTAGCTCGTTAAGTGCTTTTTCTGGCGCTGCGTAACACGCAGCAATGTCACCAGGACGACGCGGTTTAACTTCGTATGGTACTGGTTTGTTGGCTGCTTTCTCAAAAGCGGTGACCATTTCGAATACTGAGTAGCCGTTACCTGTACCTAGGTTGTAGATATGTGCGCCAGCTTCAGCGTTGATTTTATTCAACGCTTTTAAGTGGCCAATGGCTAAATCAACGACGTGGATATAGTCACGAACGCCTGTGCCGTCTTTGGTATCGTAGTCGTCACCAAAAACACCGAGTTGCGTTAATTTACCTACCGCTACCTGTGAAATGTAAGGTAGTAAGTTATTAGGAATACCATTTGGATCTTCACCAATGAGACCAGACTTATGCGCGCCGACAGGGTTGAAGTAACGTAAAATTGCAAACGCCCAACGAGGGTCTGATTTAGCAACATCTTGTAGTACCATTTCAACCATTAGCTTAGACGTGCCATATGGGTTAGTGGTACCACCCACCGGGAAGTCTTCACGAATCGGTAGACTTGCAGGGTCGCCATAAACGGTTGCTGATGAGCTAAATACCAACTTAAATACACCTGCATCACGCATAGCATCAAGTAAACTTAGCGTACCCTGTACGTTATTTTGGTAGTACTCAATAGGCTTTTGAACCGACTCACCGACCGCTTTTAAACCAGCAAAATGGATAACTTGCTCAATACTATGTTGTGCGAATACTGAATCTAAGAATGCTTTATCTAAAATATCGCCTTGGTAAAAAATTGCTTCTTTACCTGTGATCTCGGCAACCCGCTTCAATGATTCTGACGACGAATTACTTAAGTTATCGACAACTATCACTTCGTCGCCTTGATTTAATAGTTCTAAAACCGTGTGTGAACCAATATAACCCGCACCGCCTGTTACTAAAATTGCCATCACTAGCCCCTAAAAACTGTTTATCCTAAAAATAATGCGTTAATTGTAACTAACATCAAAAAAGATTGCTTTGAGAATTACAATTTTTGACAAACAAATGCCATTTTGCCTTGTTTGTAACTTAATCTGGTAATTTGCGAGTCACAATATGAAGTAAAGTTATGCCACTGAGATACTTGCTTAGGCTGCTCAATATTGCGTGTATAAATGCGGTTATCAATGGCATAAGCCACGGTATCTGAATCAATCCAGGTGTAATCTCGTACTTGCTTTGGCATCACAAAGTGTTGTTTAACTTGCTGCGTTTTAGGCGAGAAAGTCGCAAACCAATGCTGGTTGTCTTCTTGATATGTGAACGAGTAAAGCGAACGTTTTTCGTTATACGCCAAACTTCTGCCAATATCACCCGCAACTACTTTCGGTAAATGACCGGTTAAATCTGTGTATTGCAGTGTATGTGGCTCACCGAGGATAAACATCACCAAATCTTCAGTGTTACCCCAAGCGTGATAACCAACCGGTTCAATATGGTCGAAAATGCGCTTTGGTGCTTGGTTTTTATCGAATGGATAAAACCATAGCTTCTGTTTACCATCAGCTTCAACAACAATGCTAGATAACCCCGCTTCATGAGGGTATAACGTCGGTGAGTACTCAGAAACCGGCGAGTTCGTTAAATTCTCAGCGCTGGCTTTATTAAAATCATAAAAGAACAAGTCCATCTGACTTTTATCACCGTCAGTGACCGATTGCGTAAAATAGATGCCGTCTTTTGTCACTAAGGGTTGATTGTGGTAACCCTTTGCACCCGTGATTGGTTTCACCTTAATGCCATTTTCAAGTTCTGTCGCCAAATAAATCTGGCTACTAGGGAACGTATTTGCAAATACTGAACCAGTGAAAACTAAACTACAACTGACAGCTAAAGCCATTTTTTTATACATGGACATCCCTTATTTGGTCATGCTTTTTTATTGCTCTTTTTCGCAAATGAGCGGAAATATGTCTCTATCATAACGAGGCTTTTGCATTTCACCAAAAACAAAACACAACCAATACACTATACAAGCACGGAATTTGAAATGCTTGCTATCTCTTAACCTTCAGGTAACATCAAACAGGTAAATAATCTATTTGCACTTATAAAAAACTACATCAGCAGGTTAATATGTCTCAAAAACACCCAATCATTGCGATAACTGGTAGCTCAGGTGCTGGCACTACCACTACCACCAATGCGATTAAACATATTTTCCGCAGCCTTGAGGCAAATGCTGCTTTTGTAGAGGGTGATAGTTTTCATCGTTTCACTCGCCCAGAAATGGACAAGCTAAAGCGAGAAGCGCTACAAGAAGGCAAACACATCAGTTATTTTGGTCAAGAGGCCAATGACTTTGCAGGTCTTGAAACCTTATTTTCTGAATATGGTGAGCATGGCACGGGTAAACTAAGACGCTATTTACACACCTTTGATGAAGCCGTACCTTATAACCAACTCCCCGGCACCTTCACCCCCTATCAAGATTTAGAGCCTAACTCAGACATGTTGTTTTACGAAGGGTTACATGGTGGTGTGGTCACTGATGAACATGACGTTGCTAAGCATGTTGATTTACTGATTGGCATGGTGCCTATTGTTAACCTTGAGTGGATCCAAAAAATGATCCGCGATACTAATGAGCGCGGCCATTCTCGTGAAGCGGTGATGACTTCTATTGTTCGTAGTATGGATGATTACATTACCCATATTACGCCACAGTTTTCTCGAACACACATTAATTTTCAGCGCGTACCAACCGTTGATACTTCAAACCCATTTAGCGCCAAAGATATTCCTTCTCTCGATGAAAGCTTTGTGGTTATCCGCTTTCGTGGCATCGACAACGTAGACTTTCCTTATTACTTGCAAATGATCGATGGCAGCTTTATGTCTCGAGTCAATACTTTGGTTGTTCCAGGAGGAAAGATGGGACTCGCGATGGAGTTAGTGCTAACCCCGCTTATAAAAGATCTGCTGGTAAAAAAACGGGCGCTGGAGAATATGGCACCGGTTGATTTACCCATTTAGAGATCAATTCAACGATTAATTATTTCTAACATTTAAAACGTAGTTAAGTCGCTCATAAAACATTAGACTAGTTGCTCAACTGATAAAAGGAGCACGGGATAATGCCTTCTTTAAAAATACTTGTTGGCTCACAAAATCCGGTCAAAGTGGCCGCTGCCAAAGAAATTTTCACTCAGTACTTCCCTGAGCACACGCTTGATTGCCAAGGTATGCATGCCCCAAGTGGCGTGCCCGATCAGCCTTTAGGAGAAGACGATACTCGCATCGGTGCTGAAAACCGCGTTAAACATCTTATAAAACATCATCAGGCTGACTTTTACTGTGCAATGGAAGGCGGTGCAAATCAGTTTAGCTATGGTCCAGCCACTTTTGCCTTTGTGGTTATTTCAGATGGTAAACAAACCAGCATTGGTCGTAGTTGCAACTTGCCTCTACCACAATCGGTTTATGATAAATTACTGGCGGGTGAGGAGTTGGGCCATGTGATGGATGATTTATTCAATACCGAAAACATCAAACAAAAAGGCGGTGCAATTGGTTTACTAACCAATCATCTAGCAACCCGTGAAAGTAGCTATACACAAGCTTTATTACTTGCGATGGCGCCATTTAATCACCCTGAACTCTACAATAAGTGATAACACGATGCAGTACACACATATTTTATTTGATGCAGATGAAACCCTATTTAGCTTTAACGCCTATCTAGGTTTGAAAACCATGTTATTAAACTATGGTGTTGAATTCAGTGAGCAAGATTATCAAGGATATAAAGACGATAACGCAGCGCTTTGGGTGCAATATCAAAATGGTGAAATTAATGCTGAAACGTTGCAAGTCACTCGCTTCACAAAACTAGCGGCAGAGCTCAACGTCAAACCACAAGAGTTAAACGACGCATTTTTGGATGCCATGGCAGAGATCTGTCAGCCATTGCTAGGCGCAAAAGCCTTGCTTGAATCACTGCATGGCAAAGTGAAACTTGGGATCATCACCAATGGTTTTACTAAATTGCAGCAAAAACGTTTAGCCCATACCGGCTTTGCAGATTACTTTGAAGCTTTGATCATTTCAGAGCAAATTGGTAAAGCAAAACCGGCACCTGAACCTTTCGCTGCTGCGTTAGCAAAACTGGGTAATCCAGATAAAAGTAAGGTGCTGATGGTGGGTGATACCTTAGAAAGCGATGTGCTAGGGGCAAACCGTTTTGGCATAGATAGCTGCTGGTTACAACATGCGGGTGTTGAAGGAAAAGAAGGTATTAAGCCAACCTATACAGTTAGTTCCTTGTATGAATTGGCAGAGTTATTAGCAGATAAGATTGCTGCTTAGGTAAAGATTTAAACATTGCGCGATATAAAATCGCGCCTACAAATCCACTGCTGAAAACTATCTGTATGCTTGGCTTTATGCCACGCGCAGAAACACAAAAAGTCATTGTCGCCATAAATGACGTCCTACATTAGAAATGTGATATAAAATCGCTCATACGTTTCTAATGCCTGTTTTAAAATGTAGGTCGCGGCTTTAGCCCGACAAATTATATCGGGATAACTCAAATATTAACGCTACCAATGACGACACAAAAAAAGCACGATACCAATCGTGCTTTTTCATGTGGTTATCTGGCTTATTAAAGACTACGTTGACGCAGCACTTCAAATAAACAAATACCCGTTGCTACTGATACGTTCAAACTTGATACCGTACCAACCATTGGGATTTTAACTAGCACGTCGCAATGCTCGCGCGTTAGACGGCGCATACCATCACCTTCTGCCCCCATAACAATGGCCATCGGGCCAGTTAGGTTGGCATCAAACACATGGGTATCCGTTTCACCTGCAGTACCAACAACCCATACACCGGCTTCTTTAATGTCACGTAATGTACGCGCCAGGTTAGTTACTTGAATAAGTGGTACGGTTTCCGCTGCGCCACAAGCAACTTTACGGGCTGTACCGTTAAGCTTGGCTGACTTATCTTTTGGCACAATCACGCCATGTACTCCAGCCGCATCTGCACTACGCAAACATGCACCTAGATTATGTGGATCAGTAACACCATCTAATACTAAAAAGAAAGGTGTTGCTTCACGGGCAATGATCTCATCAAGATCTTTTTCGCTGTACTGACGCGCGGGTTTTACACGTGCCATGATGCCTTGGTGCTGCTCACCGTTGGCTTTGTTATCTAATGCTTTACGCTGCATAAATTGCACTGAAATGCCAAATTTACGCGCTTCATTAATTACAGGATTCAAACGCTTATCTTCACGACCTTTTAATGCAAAGATCTCTAAAAAGCGCTCAGGTTCATTCGCTAAAATTGCTTCGATAGAATGAAAACCAAAAATTAATTCACTGCTCACTGTCTCTATTCTCCTGCGCTCGGTTTCGTGCGTTTGCGGGCATTTTTACCTGGGCGCGTTTTCTTTGCTTTGGTCTTTTTAGACTTTTTAGCACCCGTTGGGTTATCGAGTGCTGCCTTCTTGGCTTTTTTTAGTTTACCTTTAGGCGTCGTCTTCTTGCCTTTTTTAGGCTTTTTACCTTGTTCGTTACGTTTTGAGCTATGCTTGCCATCATGGCTCTCGCCTCGAGTTTCACTCGCTTGCTCACCCGACTTAGTCGATTTACCCGGGATTTTACCTGCTTTAAGCTGCTCTCGCACGCTTGGTTTACGACTCGGTTTATCTGTCGAGCGACTTGTTGAAGGCTTAGCTCTTCGGCGCGCATAGCGGTCTTGCACTAACTCACCCGCAAGCACCAGATTGATACGGCGTTCGTCTAAACTGACTGACGACACTTGCACTTGTAACTTGTCGCCTAAACGATAAACCTGATGACTATGTTCACCCACAAGGCAATGTTTCGCGCCATCAAAATGGAAGAACTCATTACCCAGTGTCGACACATGGATCATGCCATCGATTTGTAGCTCATCTAAACGTACAAATAAACCAAAATTAGTCACCGATGAAACAACACCGCTAAATTCACTGCCGACATGATCTTGCATAAACTCGCATTTCAGCCAGTCGGCTACTTCGCGAGTCGCATCGTCTGCACGGCGCTCAGTCATTGAACACTGTTCGCCCAGTTGATCGGCTTCATCATTTTCATAGGCATATTCGCCAGATGTTTGCTGACCTTGAGATGCTAAAATAGCTTTGATCGCACGGTGCACAACCAGATCAGGATAACGACGGATTGGCGAAGTAAAATGCGCATAGGCTTTTAATGCCAAACCATAATGACCGATGTTATCAGGCTGATAAACCGCTTGTTTCATTGAGCGGAGCAACATGGTTTGAATCAGCTCTTGCTCTGGGCGCTCACCCAATTGTGCCAGTGCTTCGGTCAACTCTAACGGAGATGGGTCATTAGCAAGGTTACTTTCAATACCCAAGTCATTTAAGAACTGTCTAAAGTGACTCAGTTTTTCTTGATCAGGCTCGTCATGCACACGATACAGTGCTGGCGCTTCATGCTTTTCAAGCAATTTAGCTGCAGCGACGTTTGCTAAAATCATACACTCTTCAATGAGTTTGTGTGCATCGTTACGGACGACAGGTACGATTGATTCAATCTTACGATGTGCGTTAAACACAAAACGCGTTTCAACCGTTTCAAACTCAATCGCCCCGCGCTGCTGGCGAGAAGACTTAAGCGCCATATACATTTGGTGCAAATCAGTGAGGTGCGGCACTTGCTCAGCATATTGCTCACGTAGCACTTCATCGCCTTGCAAAATACTGTGTACTTTGGTGTAAGTTAGTCGTGCATGTGAATTCATCACCGCTTCGTAAAAACGATAACCAGATAAATTACCGGCTTCTGACACTGTTATTTCTGCCACCATACATAGCCGGTCTACTTTCGGGTTCAGTGAACACAGGCCGTTTGATAACACTTTTGGCAGCATGGGGATCACTTGCTCAGGGAAATACACTGAGTTACCGCGCTCTATCGCTTCTTTATCTAGCGGGCTGCCTTTTGGTACATAGTGCGAGACATCAGCAATCGCGACCCATAAACGCCAGCCACCTGACTTTTTACGTTCACAGTAAACTGCATCATCAAAATCTCGGGCATCTTCACCATCTATGGTCACTAGCGGTAAGTGACGTAAATCGACACGCCCTTTTTTATCTGCTTCTTCTACAAATTCGCCGTGCTTTGCAACTTGATCAACGACTTTGTCAGGCCATTCATGGGGAATATCATGATTACGAAGTGCCACTTCGATTTCCATGCCCGGTGCCATATGGTCACCCAGTACATCAGTCACACGACCTACTGCATTCATTTGACGACTTGGACGCTGCGTGATCTCCACTTGCACCATTTGATTGTGACGCGCACCACCTTCGGAGCCTGGCAGAATAATAATATCTTGTGTGATCCTTGGATCTTCTGGCACCACCACCGCAGAGCCATACTCCACGAAATAACGGCCAATAATCGGCGCGCGCTCACTCTCTAGCACACGAACAATGCGCGCTTCGACTTTACCGCCGCTGCCGCGACTGGCCGCTTTTGCAAGTACGATATCGCCGTGTAGTACCGAGTTCATCTGGTGCTTAGCAATAAACCAATCTTTTGGCTCACCTTCAACGACTAAAAAGCCAAACCCATCACGATGCCCAATCACACGACCTTTCACTAATCCATCGTCAGTTGGGATCACGTAGCGCTTAAATTTATTAAAATGCAGCTGACCGTCACGCTCCATTGCACGCAAGCGACGCTTAAATGCAATTTGTCGGTCTTCTTCAAATACATTAAGACTGCTACAAAGATGGCTAAACGTCGTGGCTTTCGCTGGGGCTTTTTTGATGTGCTCTAAAATAAACTCACGGCTTGGTACCGGGTTATCGTATTTTTCTTGCTCTCGTTGGAGATGGGGATCCTGTTTTGTCATTCACTGCTATTTTCGAATAAAGTTACCTCTATTCTAACGCACTTCTGAATAATGACCTAACTATCAAGATGAAGCTTTTATAAACAATTTAGTTTGAAGCGAAGATAACGAGGTTTTTGCTATGAAATCGGTTGTCGCCGTCAACGACGGCCTACATTAACAGCGCGATATAAAATCGCGCCTACAAGCCGAATTCAGTTAAAACCTGTGGGCTTGGCTTTATGCCACGCCCAAAACTTAGAATTTACCCACTAGGTTGATAAACCAACCTTTTGAGTCATAGTCTAGATCAGTAAGATCATCAGAGAAGTCGGTAAAGTTGTAACCCACACCTAACTTCATATGTTCACCAATGTGGCGATGAATGCCAATTAATGCGCCGTCACGTTGATCTTGTGCCAAGTCTACGGCTAGGCGACGCCATTCTAGTGTGGCATCCCAGTTGTGTTGTAAATGGTAGTCGGCTCTAAACACTTGGAGTGATGCGGTGGAGTCGAACCATGGACTGTTGCCATCACGCATACGCATTTCACCATGACGCTCAGCGAGTTTAGTACCAAAACGCCATTTAGGTGTGAGCTGATAATTCACATCCACTGCCCAAACTCGGCTGCGTTGCTGTGGTGTGTTATCAAGGCCAATGCCATTTAGCTGTCCTGCAGGTGCTAAATCTTCAAGATAAGTCACTGACGCAAGACCCGACCAAGGGCTCGCTTTTAATGGTCGATATGCAACTCCAAACTGAGCTTCAGTAAAGTCGCTATTCAGCGCGCCCACTTCGGCTTGTTGAGATGAATCACTCTTCGCCCAATCAAAGCGCAATTGTGCGCGCCAATCTTCGTTTAAGTTGGCTCGCAGGTTTTGACGCGTTAACCAAGACGTGCGAGTTTGTGTGCTGTCTTGATCTTCACGATATTCAATGGCACTACGCCACTGGAAAATCGGCGAAGTATAACTAATTGACAGTCCTGTACCGTCACGCTGCACTTTGCTGGTGTCACTTTCTAGCTCACCCGTCTCAAAGTTCACCCTCACCAGCCAGCGACTATTGATCTGATGATCAATACTATAGGCGTGAGTTAGCCCCTGCTGTTGCGCTTGTGATTGCCATAACTGCTCGGCATACATGCTAGTGCTGTCGTTAAAGCGATGCTTAGCACCCGTTACCCAATTTTTCTGTTTGCCTTGAGTAATCATGCCGCCATCGGGGTCGTCACTAAAATCAACATAGAGATTGCTTTCTGGCGCATAGTCGTAGCTGACCCCGACTTTTCCGGCCAAGCCCAAATTACCGTCAGAGATTTCACCATTAAGAGCCAGCTTTTCAGTCAACTGAATTTCACCACCTAAGCCAACACGATTATTACGCAACCTGCTCGACTCGCTATTCAAAGTGGCTTGCACAAAACCATAGGCCTGCCAATCTGTTGCACCTTGGTAGTCAAGTTGTACAACCGCATCGGTGCGCGCACCTTGATCTAGGTTGAGCGGTGAAGGCGTTGAATTAGCAAGCGCCTGTAACGGCTCTCTATCGTCGTGGCGAATACCCGCGGTTGCTTGCCAATTGTCATTCACCTGATGGGCAACATTCACTTCAACGGCTTGACGCTGTTCAAGCGCTTGTTGTTTATTTTGATCGGCTTTGACAATTAACTGTGTGTCATCGCTGAGCTCAAACTCGCCTTTAATACCCGCAAGTGTGGTATCGGTGCGGCTGGTTTGGCCTACGCCCGAGAAGCCCGCTTGCATTTTCTGCCAATAGAATTGCAGACGCGATACCTCTTCTGCCTCATCATTATTTTGAGTAAATAAATCAGCCAAAGAGAATGCCGCTTCAATGCGCTGCGCATTGGCTTTTACTGGTAGCATGCCCGATTGCACCGGATTAAAATTCATGCCGCCATTAAATGAGTTCAGTGTTTCGCCAATGCCTTCTGATTGAGCAACTTCAACTTTTACATGGCTGTGCTCGCTCAGTCGATAAGTCGCATCTAGGGCATATAAGCTGTCATCGTGACTATCGAGTTGTTGCTCGCTCAGTGTCGCGCCCACTTTCACTTGCTCGGTCAACCAATGGCTGACACGCGCACCGTAAGAGAGGTTGTCGAGCTCATCAAAACCTGGGGTAAATTCGTATTGCGCTGTTAAGAATACCGGATTGGCATCCATGGCAGCGGCACGTACCACCAGATCGTCTTGTTCAAATGACGACAGCGGGCGATTTAGAATAACTCGGCCTTGCAGCGCATCAATGTCGTAATCTTGCCCTGCCATCAGCGAGCGCCTGACTAGCACTAAGCCTGAAGTTTTATCACGCACTTCAATGGCAAGCTGCTCTGAGCCGCGCACAATATCTTGATGCTGTAAGTAATAGAGTGAGCCGCCTGTGGCGCGATGAGATTCAAACGCAGGCATAGTTTCAGCTTGAGCAACAAACACTTGCGCTTGAGTACTTGCGTCCATAAAGCTGGTTTTTGCTTCGCTCTGATACTGAGTTTGCAAACCGTATAAGCCGCGCTCAACTCGTGCCAGCTCGGTATCTTGGATCTTAGTAAAGAAGTTACCCCACATCACGTGCGAGTCATCTTTGGCGATTTTTAAATACACTTTACCGTTTGAAGGCGCATCATCTTGCACCACTGAATCGTCGCCATATTCGGCTGGGTGTTGCTCTTCTTCTAAGCGACGGAACAGGCTATTCGGGTCTTTTTCATGTAATCCTGAGAGCAGTTTATTGACTGGCTGCTCTTGGGTGTCTACCCGTGCAGTGACCTTGTATTCGTCGCGCCATTTACCTGTGATGTAACCGGCTAAACGACCCGTTGCGAATAAGTTGCCATCTTTGTTGTGATCGCTAGAAAGTAGCTCAACAGGTCCATTGTGACTGTTTTGACCCAGTGTCAAGTCGGCCATCGCCACATAAAACCAATCGCTTTCTGGCAATTCCAAGTCGCGGTGAATTAAATGACCGTTGCCTTCACCATCAAGTACCGCTACTTCAGCACGATGAAAACCAGTATGGACAATTTGTTGATGCACAAACTTGCGCTCACGGGTAATGGCGACAGTACGCCCTAAGAAATACACGTTATGGCGATCTGGCACTTGCTCACCGTACAGAGTCAACATGCCGCCATTGAGCTTGATATTCTTTTGTGCAATCTGCGACTCGCCGTAGGCGGTCATCAAGTAACCATCGACTTTGTCAGCTTCGACCGCAAAGCGCGGTCTAAAGTCTACTTGCTGCATTTGTGTATCGTCGTAGCGACCGTGTTTATCGTAAACACGCAGACGATACTGCAAACTCATACCTAGCAAGTTGCCAGGTAGTCGCCATTTACCATTGTGGTTTTTGTCTAATTTAACCTTGGTTAAAATTGAACGACCATCCGGCGCCATGATCTGCACTTCTGCATAATCGATAAATGCATCGTAGTTGCTGTAACCACGCAAGTGCATCATCAGGGTATTGCCCGACTTAGTGAGCGCATGCTGAACACTCAAACGCGGAATAAGGTTAATTGGATCGTACTTCAGTTGCAGTTGCATGTTGGCTAGTGCAACGTCAGCACAGCGCTGTTCATCGGCGTTATTACTGCTGTCTTGATCAGAAAATGCTTCACCATCTAATGTGATCATCATAGGTGCAGCATTAGCAAGCGCGCCCTGACAAACCAGATCGCGGCTAGGCATGGCTCCCATTACTTCGCGAGTTTTGGTTTTTTCTTCAATGTAGACGGCAATGACTTCTACGCGGCGGTTTCTCGCCATCCCCTCAAGCGTGCCGTTATCTGCGACTGGTTCGTGGTTCGAGCGACCTTCTGTGGTGATCACAGACGGATCGAGTTCTAACTGCTGACGGAAGAACTCCGACACAATTTTCGCTCGGTGCTCAGACAGACCTTGGTTGGTTTTATAGATCTTTTTCGCTCTCGGACTTAAGCGCTGTGAGTCGGCATGACCAATAAAATGAATACGCAGCTGCTTTTTACCACGTAAAAAATCCACAATACGGTTCATTTCGCGACGTGTTGAGCCGGTTAAGTAATGCTTGCCCGATACGAAGCGGATAGCCGACTCTTTCACAAACTCTGCTTTATGATCGCTTTGCTCAGTGTAATCTTCTTGCACCGTTTTAGGGGTTGGTGCGGCCAGACCATGAAATACAAAGTGTTTTTGTACTAACACTTGCTCGGTGTTTTTCGCCACCCCAGCTTTAGGTAGTACGGGTTGCGCTTCCTCAGCCTGCACATAAGCTGGCAAGCCCAAAACCAGCCCAAGCATAATTGGGCTCAATGAAGGTAATTTAGTCATGGCTTGTCTCCTTAGTTAGAGAAGACAAGGTAGGAATTGCTACTGGGGTCATTTCTGTTTCTATGGTTAGCTGTAAGTCTCTGAGCTCAGCTTGTTCGCTTAGCCAGTGCTTTAAGTTATTCAGTTGTTGATCTGTCTGTAGTGACGGCTCGGCCTGATAAGCCACACGGATCACCGTTGGACGCGTATCAAGCGCATCGAGTAATGCCACTAAACGTGTTTTGTAATCATCAGCAAGCTGGTTTTCAACAAACGCGCTTGGTGTTAGTTGAATACGCGCCACTCGGTGAATATTGGCAGCAAAATCAACTTTCTGTGATTTACCACGCGTTAAACGCACTACACGTGGGTTTTCAGACACAATACGTACACCAGACGGTAAGCTGCGCTCATCGACCTTAACGATGAAATTGCTACCACGTACTGCATTTGGTATATCGGCACAGGCTAGGTGATAACGACCATGCTCGTCAGTGGTGATCCACAAGCCTTGTGCCGTGGCCAAACGCACTGCAGGTAAACCCTTTTCATCGCCATCTTGATAGCCATTGCGGTTGAGGTCATTAAATACTTTACCGCTCAAATCACTACAGTCGAATACCGGATCTGGAATAACACGCACAGCTGCTGTGGCAATATTTGAAATACGCCAGCCGCTATCAAGTGAATGCTGACCTCCAATAAACTCGCTCCATGCTTGGTTAATATAAGTGCCTTGGCTTACACCACTGCCTACCACAACCATCAGCTCGATGTTTATCACTTGCTCAGGAGCCAGGCTGTAACTGTGCCAACGTAGTACGCGACCAAGTACTTCAGGCTCTTTGACAAAACCATCAACACGGGCACTACCCGGCACATATTTCAGGCCAGCAGGTAGTTGGTCGATTAAAGACAAAGGCGCTAATGTCTCACTAGAGCGGTTTTTGTAGCTGATCTGATAAGGTACTAGCTCACCAATCACCACATCTTGTTTTAATGCCGTTTTACTTACCTGCACCATGTCATCGCCGTACGGGTCGAGCGGAATATGGTTATTCACCACATTGCCTGACGGTAATTTAGGATCGATATAGAAACTCTGATAGTACTGAGTACTGGTGTTGTTCTGGGTGATCTGATCTGAATGCGCCACACACGCGCTCGGATCATGAATTGGTGCGTCTAATTGCGGCACCTGCTCCTCAAAATGCACCAATATAGGTAACTCACTCGCACCTGCCGTTAAGGTGTTTTCACACACAGGGATCTGTGTTGAGCCCCCTGCTAAGTAACCAACTGGCTCAGTAACTTCTAAACGGTAAATACCCGTTGGTGCTTGCGCGAAGAATAAGAACTGATAGAAACCATCTTCTGCAGTCGTTTGTTCAACGTTCGCACTGCCACCAACCAAGTGTAGATCTGGTTCAAAGCCTGCAGGGCCGATGATCTTTACGATCGCACCTTGAATTGGCTTACGCGTTTGCGCATCGTACACCACCCCTGATGGATCGATAGGTAATGACTGGTTATCGACCTCTTCTCCGGCACTTAAGCGAAGGTTTAAGATGGTGCCTTTTTCGCTCGATGCGTCAGGATCATCAGTCACTGGCGTGCCGTAAATAACCCCTCCTTGAGGGTGGCGGAAACGAATTTCATAGGTGCCAACTGGTAGGCCTGCAAAGGTGTAGCGACCATTTTCATCCGAGGTCGTGGTTGCCAACGGCTCTGCGTCTAGTGGGTTGGCTTCACCTGTTTGCGGGTCAAGTAATAGCTCAACTATCCAACCCGACTGACCGTTGTTGTCATCTTTGGCGCGGTTATGGTTTTTATCGAGCCACACTAGACCACTGATACTCGCCGGGTCCATCAGTTGCTCACCGAAGTTATAGTCTACTGCATGGGTGATATGCTCGATGATCTGAATGTGCTTCAGCTCGTCATTTTGCTCTTGTACACCGCCAATACTACCAATGCTGTCTAGACCATCTTGAGTATTTTCAGGTTGTGTTTCGGTGATAGTAAAGCCTTCGCCACCACTTAATGGCAGTTGCTTAAACTGGTAACGACCATACCCGTCAGTCAGTACTTCACGTTGCACAGGCTGGCCGTCTAAGTCGGTACCCGAAATAAATAGCTGTGTATTCGCAAGACCCAGCTCATTACTTTCTTGGGTGCCGTTGTCATTTAAATCAACATAAACCGTACCGCTTAGGTGACTACCACGTTCAGCAAAGTAGTAACCCGAGCCTTTTACGCCAAGCTCTAAATTGATATTAGTAAAGGTATCCTGACCGACTTCGCCGCCTAATGAACCAAGCTGCTCTTCACCGTCTAGCCATGCTGACGGTTGAGTTTGAGTAATGCTGTATTGGCCAGGACGAAGGTAGTCGAACAGGTATTCACCTTGCTCATCGGTGCGCACTGTCAGGTTCACTGCTTCACCCTCTAAGGTTGTACCTTCAAGGGTGATCTCAACATTACCGACACGTAGCTGCTCAGAGTCATTAAGCACACCGTCTTCGTTGCTATCAACATATACGGCGCCAGCTAATGAAGCACGAGGTAGCTCGGCAAAGTTATACATACCGAAGGTTTGTAACTCTTTAAGCTCTACCGTAAAGATGTCATCACGGCCTTTCGAGTTGGCAAACACTTCTTCATTGAATGACTCCGAACCATCGATGTAATCGCTTGGTTGAGTGGTCTGCGAAATCGCATAGCCTTGCTCATCACTCGGTGCGAGTTTTTCAAAACGATATTGACCGTTTTCGTCGGTGGTGGTGGTCATTTCAACCGACTGACCTCGGTAGTCATAGCCTGTTAGCGTGATTTCGCTGTTGGCAATTGCAATCTCTGACATATCGTCTGCCAGCGTTAAAACTCCTTGGTCTTGTTTATCAACAAACACATAGCCCATCACCGCAAGGCCATACGCTTCTGTAAAGTCTATGTTGTTGATTTGCTGAGCTGATTTTAATACGCCAACATAAATAACATCTGTTTGCGTTGAGTTTTCAACAACAACGCCGGCAATATAATCTAAGCCATCTAGGTAGAACTCTGGTTGTGCTTGGCTAACCTGATACCCGTTGCCATCGCTTGGCGGTAACCCCGTAAACTGGTATGCGCCATCAATATCAGTTTGAACCTGACGCTCTAGCGGCTGACCAAATAAGTCATTACCTTTTAGCGTTAATGTCACATAGGCAATTGCACGATCTGCATCATTTGCAAATGTACCGCTGTTATCACTATCGACATAAACATGACCGGCAATACTACCCGCTTCAAGCTCAGCAAAGGCAAGCCCAGTTCTTTGTTGTTCAGACGCAAGTGTGATGCTGATCTGATCGTTATTTTCAGCAAGTACCACACCTTGATCAGACTCTTTACCATCAAAGTAACCTTCCGGCTGAGACTGAGTTAATACATAACCTTGCGTGTCACTAGCTGCAAGTCCTTCGAACTTAACAATGCCTTGCTCATTTGTTGGCTGTTCAAGCGAGACTTCACGACCATAAATATCAGTCCCGACTAATGTCACAGTAACAGCTGGTAGGCCCAGTTCAATGTCACTTGGTACACCATTCTGATCCGCATCTAAATAAACCTGTGCAGCAATACTGCCTAATTCATTAAATTGCTCAGTGAAAATCAGCGACGTTTGCTGCTGACCCGCATTCAGAACCAGATCAGAGATCAAATCATTTTGCTCTGAAATACGTTGCGTATTTAAGTAGTCAGCACCATCAATATACTGTGCAGGCTGTACTTGGCTTACTTGATAGCCCGCAGCATCAGATGCATACAACTGCTCGAAGCTAAAGTCACCTTGCTCATCAGTCTGGGTAGTAAGTGATACGCTTTGACCAAGCACATTTAGACCTGACAACTGCAGGGTGACTTGAGGTAACACCACGTCTTGAGCTTCAAATACACCGTTTTGAGCGATATCCACAAACACACGACCCGATATTTTCGCTGTGTTTTCAGGCAACTGCTCGGTTAGTAACAATGACGTACGTGACGCCGCAGTGATGGTAATATTTGCAATCACATCATCTGTTGAGTCAACTTGCTTACCGTCTAGGTAATCAAGCCCGTCTAAGTAAGGCGCAACTTGTTGATGCGCGAGTTGATAACCTTGATTATTTGATGCAAATAATTGCGTAAATTCAAAACGACCTTGTGCATCTGTCTGCACCGATAGAGACACATCACGCGCTAATAGATCTTTACCCGTTAACGTGATCTTAGCATCAGCAATAGCGATATCCTGTTCATCGAAACGACCGTTCTGATCAACATCGACAATCAATTGCCCAGTAATAACCCCGTCATTGGCAGGTAAGCGCTCTGTCATGTCATACACAACCGTCTCTTGTGACTCAAAACGAATACCATGGGTGTGCTCAGTGTCAGGTTGTTTCGCTGTGCGCGCGCCATCTTGGTAATCAAAACCATCACGATATGGCGACACAAGTGCATGTGTGATCACATAACCTGTGCTATCTGCTTCATGTAAGCGGGTAAACTCAAAGCCACCTTGGACATCAGTTTGCGCAGTTTGATTGACTTCACGACCATATTGATCTCGACCAGCAAGGGTCACTATTACCTGTGTTAATGCAGTATCGCCTTTAGCAGCCTCTAATTGACCATCTTGCTCGGTATCAACAAACACAGAACCGCGGATCGTTTTAGCGCCATCGTTAGGTTGCTCAGTGAAGTCAATATTTGCTGCCAGCGTTGACTCAGTTAGCTTCACTACAATGGCGTTATTCCCTGCATCTAGCTGGGTTGTTGACCTTGCGATGGTTAAGTAATCAAGACCATTGCTAAAGCCACCAGAGCCCGCTGTAACTGTGTAGCCTGCATCATTCGCAGCAGTTAAGTTGGCGAAGTTAAATTGACCTAGCTCATTGGTTTGCGCCTGAAGCGTTACAGTACGACCATAAATATCTCTACCTACAAGTGAGATTGACACAGCCGATAGCGGTTTATCTAATTCAGCAGCCTCTAACTCACCATCTTGCTGAGCATCAAAGAATACACGGCCGGTAATACTACCTTCACCTGCTTTTGGTAATTCAGTGAAATCAACCGTTGCTTGCTCATTCGAACCGCTTAACTTTACTAGAACTGTGTTGTCAGACATGTCAGATGTAGTCGTTACACCTGATGTGGTGAGGTAATCTTTACCATTCACATAACTGCCAGAACTCGCATGAAGCTTATAACCCGCATCATTCGCCGCCGTTAAACCTGTGAATGTGTAAGTACCATCAACTTGGGTTGTTTGAGTACGTGAGACAGAACGCCCAAAGATGTCGTTACCTGTCAGCGTGACTGTAATATTTTCGAGGGCTTTATCAAGCTCTGCCGCTTCAAGCTCACCATCTTGTTGAGTATCTAAGAACACGCGACCAGATATACGGCGATCTTCATCAGCTAACATCTCTGTGAAGTCAACACCAGCCGTCTCTGTGTTACCTGACAATGCCACAATGACTGAATTGTCAGCTGTATTTGAGGCTGTTTTCGCAGCACCCAAGATTAAATAATCTTGACCATTTAGTTGTTTAGCAATTCCTGATTGCGCTGCTGTTACCGTATAACCAGCATCATTCGCCGCTATTAAACCTGTAAATGTATAAGTGCCGTCAGTTTTGGTCACTTGAGTGTGCGAAACTGCGCGGCCAAACTTGTCTTTACCTGTCAGCGTGATTGTGATGTTTTCTAGTGCTTTATCTAGCTCTGCTACTTCAAGTTCGCCATCTTGTAAGGTATCTAGGAATACACGGCCTGAAATATTGCGACTTTCTGGCTCTAACTGCTCTGTAAAGTCCACTGTTGCTGAGCGAGTAGCAGCAGTTAAACCTACCACAACCGTATTACTTGCTGTTTGAGATTCAGTGTGACTTCCGCCCACAACCAAGTAGTCTTTTCCATCAAGGTGGTTTGCAAGACCGGACTGTGTCGCTGTCACGCTGTAACCATCGGCATTTGCTTCAGTTAAATCTGCAAACGTGTACTGGCCATTAACATCTGTTGTGCGCGTCAGTAATACATCGCGGCCAAACTTGTCTTTACCTGTCAGCGTGATTGTGATGTTTTCTAGTGCTTTATCTAGCTCGGCAGTTTCAAGCTCACCGTCTTGTAAAGTATCTAGGAATACGCGACCTGATACTTCGAAATTAACTGGTTTCAGTTTTTCAGTAAAGTCTACTGTTGCTGATTTGTTTGCATCCGTTAGATCAACTTTAACAGTGCTGTTTACCGTGTTTGACTCAGTGCGATTTGCACCTATGTTCAGATAATCTTTACCATTTTCATGAGCTGTATTGCCTGAGAAGGTTGCTGCGACAGAGTAACCACCTTTATTTGCTTCGACTAGGTTTTCAAACGCATATTGTCCATTCGTATCTGTTGTACGCGTCAGTGACACCGCGCGACCAAACTTGTCTTTACCGGTTAAAGTCACGGTAATGCTTTCAAGTACTTTGTCTAACTCAGCAGCTTCAAGTTCACCATCCTGCAAAGTATCTAAGAACACCTTACCAGCGATACTGTAACCTACAGGCTTAAGCTTCTCTGTAAAGTCCACAGTCGCTGATTTATTCGTTCCAGATAGTGGAACGTTAACGGTGCTATTTGCTGTATCTGATTCTGTGCGATTGGCACCTATCTTCAGATAATCTTTACCATTCTCATGAGCTGTATTGCCTGAGAGGGTTGCAGCAACTGAGTAACCATCAGCATTTGCTTCGACTAGGTTTTCAAACGCATATTGTCCATTCGTATCTGTTGTACGCGTCAGTGACACCGCGCGACCAAACTTGTCTTTACCGGTTAAAGTCACGGTAATGCTTTCAAGTACTTT
>NZ_JBMMUD010000009.1:204404-205799 GCF_049257195.1 Pseudoalteromonas sp. SS15 | reverse complement strand
TCCACAGTCGCTGATTTATTCGTTCCAGATAGTGGAACGTTAACGGTGCTATTTGCTGTATCTGATTCTGTGCGATTGGCACCTATCTTCAGATAATCTTTACCATTCTCATGAGCTGTATTGTCTGAGAGGGTTGCAGCAACTGAGTAACCATCTTTGTTTGCTTCGGTTAAATCTGCAAACGCGTATTGACCATTAACATCTGTGGTTCGCGTGAGTGACACTGCGCGGCCAAACTTATCTTTACCGGTGAGCGTTACCGTAATGTTTGCTAAGGCTTTATCGAGTTCTGCGGTTTCTAGTTCACCATCTTGTAGCGTGTCTAAAAATACATGACCAGAAATTGTGTAAGGGATCGTGTCAAGCTGTTCTGTGAAATCAACACTTACATTACGTGTGCTGCCAGAAAGAACAGCTACTACTGTATTGTTCGGGGTATTCGATGCTTTTTTTGCATTACCTTTGATTAAGTAATCTTTACCACCTTTATGGTTTTTCAGACCTGATGGTGATGCACTAACACTGTAGCCATCAGCGTTCGATTCAGTTAAGTTTGCAAACACATATTGACCATTCACGTCTGTATTGCGAGTAAGCGATACCGTTCGGCCAAATTTGTCTTTACCGCTGAGCGTTACCGTGATGTTTGCTAGCGCTTTATCTAGTTCTGCGGTTTCTAGTTCACCGTCTTGTAGCGTGTCTAAAAATACACGACCAGAAATTGTGTAAGGGATCGTGCCAAGCAGCTCAGTGAAGTCAACACTCACGTTACGTGTATTACTAGAAAGCGCAACGACTACTGTATTGTTAGGGGTATTAGATACAGTTTTAGTATTACCCACAATTAGGTAGTCTTTACCGTCTTTGTAATTGTTCAGGCCAGATGGTGATGCACTGACACTATAGCCATCTATGTTAGCTTCGGTTAAGTCTGCAAACACATATTGACCATTCACGTCTGTATTGCGGGTAAGCGATACCGTTCGGCCAAATTTGTCTTTACCGCTGAGCGTTACCGTAATGTTTGCTAGCGCTTTATCTAATTCTGCGGTTTCTAGTTCGCCATCTTGCAAAGTATCTAGGAAGACTTTACCTGCAATACTGTATTTCACTGGCTTCAGTTTTTCTGTGAAGTCCACGATTGCTGATTTGTTAGTGCCTGATAGTGCAACTTTAATTGCACTGTTCGCCGTGTTTGATGCTATACGAGAGGTACCGATGAGTAGGTAGTCTTTACCGTTCTCATTCTTTGCGTTGCCAGAGAAAGAGGCTGATACGGTATAACCATCGGCATTGGCTTCAACTAGTTTTTCAAACGCATATTGGCCGTTCACATCTGTGGTACGCGAGAGTGACACTGCGCGGCCAAAGATATCTTGACCAGTTAGCGTCACG
>NZ_JBMMUD010000009.1:0-204304 GCF_049257195.1 Pseudoalteromonas sp. SS15 | reverse complement strand
CACGGTGATGTCTTTGATCGCCTCATCCAATTCGGCCATTTCTAATTCGCCATCTTGCAAGGTATCTAGGAAGACTTTACCTGCAATACTGTATTTCACTGGCTTCAGTTTTTCTGTGAAGTCCACGATTGCTGATTTGTTAGTGCCTGATAGTGAAACTTTAATTGCACTGTTCGCCGTGTTTGATGCTATACGAGAGGTACCGATGAGTAGGTAGTCTTTACCATTCTCATTCTTTGCGTTGCCTGAGAACGCGGCAGATACGGTATAACCATCGGCATTGGCTTCAACTAGTTTTTCAAACGCATATTGGCCGTTCACATCTGTGGTACGCGAGAGTGACACTGCGCGGCCAAAGATATCTTGACCAGTTAGCGTCACGGTGATGTCTTTGATCGCCTCATCCAATTCGGCCATTTCTAATTCGCCATCTTGCAAGGTATCTAGGAAGACTTTACCTGCAATACTGTATTTCACTGGCTTCAGTTTTTCTGTGAAGTCTACGGTTGCTGATTTGTTCGAGCCTGATAGTGCAATCTTGACAGAGCTATTTGCTGTGTTTGACTCAGTGCGGTTTGTACCGATAACTAGGTAGTCTTTACCGTTCTCATTCTTTGCGTTGCCAGAGAAAGAGGCTGATACGGTATAACCATCTTTGTTTGCTTCGGTTAAATCTGCAAACGTGTACTGACCGTTGATGTCTGTAGTGCGTGTTAGTGATACTGCGCGACCGAACTTATCTTTACCAGCCAACGTAACTGTGATGTTTTCAAGTGCTTTATCTAGCTCGGCAGCTTCAAGCTCACCATCTTGCAAGGTATCTAGGAATACACGACCAGTGACCTGTCTATCACCTATTTTCGGTTGTTCAGTAAATAATACTGTTGGTGTTGAATTTAGTGTCGTGATCACTACTTTATCAACGCTATGATCAGCGACTTCGGTGCTGTTTAAATAGTCTTTACCATCCGCATACTCAGCAACAACAGCTTGTGTTAGCGTGTATTGCGCTGCAACTTTTGCAGGGTGTAACTCAGTAAATTCAACAACACCATTTTGATCTGTTACACGGGTAATATTTAACTGCTGACCGAACACGTTTGTGCCAGTAAGCGTTACATTAACGCCTTGTAGCCATGTATCTTCGCCATTGAAAGTGCCATCTTGATTAATATCCAGTAGCGCTTTCGCCACGATCTTTTTATTGGTCGGTGGGATCAATTCAGCAAAATACAGATCTTCACGTGCTTGTTTACGTGTTAATGTAATTTTCGTGATTTCATCTGAGCTGCGAGACCCTGCCACTTCAGTGCCATTAAAACGCTCAAGACCATCTTGGTAGTATTGAGGAGGCGTTTGAGTAACCGTATAACCTGCAACATTGCTAGGTTCTAAATTAGTAAATTCAAAGCGCCCTGTCGCATCACTTAATACCTGGAGATTATTGACGGTTTTACCGCTAATAGTGGTACCTGTTAAAGTAAACTGCACATTTTCTAGGGGCTGCTCGTCAGCTGCTTTAACCCCATCATCGTTGCTATCAATATAAACATAACCGGCTATTACCCCTTCCTTAGAAAGTGGCAATTCAGCAAAGTTATACTCCAATAAAGTATCACCCGAAGAGATAGTGACATTGAACGTATCACCTACTTTGGGTTGAGCTACAATTGACGCGCCAATACTCTCTGCACCATCTTCGTAGTTAGAAACCAAAACATCTTGTGATAGCTGGGTTAGCAGATATCCACCTGTATTGCTTGGCGCTAGGTTATCAAACGTATAGGTACCATTAGCGTCTGTAGATACTCGCGTATCAACTGCGGTACCGTTATGATCTGTGCCCGTAAGCTGAATAACAATGTTAGAAATACCTTTTTCAGCTTTATCAAAAACATTGTTTTCATTAGCGTCAATAAATACTCGACCATTTAAACTTGCCGATTGTACTTTTAATAGTTCAGCAAAATTACGATTATCTAATTTCGCAATATTAGACACACTGCCAAGCATAATGGTGTCTGTACCACGGGTATTTTCGATCACTGCACCATTTTCGCTTTCTAAACCATCGTTATACTCTGTTGGCTGGGTTTCAATAAGGCGGTAATTACCCCCTGTAAAACCGCTAATTTGATAGTAACCCTGGGCGTTCGTCTGAGTTGTTAGCGTCACACTTTTACTGTTTACATCTTTACCCGTTAAAGTCAGGGTGACACTTTCGATACCGCTAGTTTCTTCAGCCTCTTTAAAACCATTATCATTTTCATCAACCCAAACATAACCGCTTACAGAAGCAGCACCACGCTCAGCAAATGTATGATTTAATGATGAGCTACCTGCTGTAAGGCGAATATTTGAGATTACATCGCTATTCTCACTGTTCGCTAAGATTTCACCGCTACGGCTATCTTTTCCATCTAGATATTGGTTTAAGGCGGTTTGGGTAGGTTGCGTCAGTGTATAAGTGCCTGGAGCAAGATCAGTAAAAGAAAACTCACCAGATCTGTTCGTCATCACGCTTTTTTGCGTGATACTGCCACCAGCATCTAGGTTACCATTCAATAAGATTTGAATATTTGCTAACCCACTGTCTGTTGTACTCGAAAATACACCATCATTTTGTAAGTCAAAAAATACCTTACCTGAGATAATACCTTTGACTACAGGTGTAGTCGCAGAGTTACGATTATTCGTCTTATTGGTATCGAAGCCTTTTGTTTCAATCCATGCTTCATTCAAGACTTGTTCGCCACTCGGCATACTATTGAGCTTAACGGGAACACGAATTTCAATTGGCGTTTCATTCATTGCAATCAGATCAATATCACAACGAATAAAGTCAGTTACTTGGCTGCTGCTAGGTGCGGTAGCTCGACTTGCAGTACATACCCCTTTAGAAGTACTAACTGCACCATTTAAGCTCAGGTAAGTTGGCAGATAATCATAAACAACGTTGCCTGCGCTATCACCCGGGCCAGCATTACTTACTTTGATGATATATTCAAACTCACTCCCCACTGCAACTTGAGGCACAGATGCTTCTTTAGTGAGAGATAAATCAACGGCCACTCGAATAGAGGTTTTCTCAGCTTCGCTATTATTAGCAGATACATTGTCTTTTTCATTTGAGAAAATAGTGGCCAACGTTTCTGCTACTTCCCCTGTAGTCGAAGGGCGAGAGATCACTTCAAAAAACATATAGCGGGTATAAATTGCGTTATTGCCAGCTGTATTTTCTCGGAGCTCATATTCTTCTAAGCTGCTATCACTGCTGTTTTCTGGCCCTTTACAGTTAAACGTTGTTTGCCCTGTGAAACTTTGCCCTGTATTACTACAGCGTGCTTGAGAGACTGAGCAAGTATTATTGGCACTGCTATCACATAAAAATTTAAGGGTTTGATTGACGCCCTTAGGAGTCACTTGAAAGTTATACCCCACACCACTAGCAACAGATGTATTACCATCGTTATCAGTCAAGTATTCTAGGTCAACTTTATACACCACAATGTTATCAAGAGAACCTGGGAATCCTCTTGGATTTGGATACCAACCTAGCGGATCGTCAATATCATTATTTTCAATTTTTAGGTTTGCTGTACGTGTTTTTACTTGCAAGGCCTGAGATTTGCTGTTGTTACTCGATAAATTATCAAACTGCATATTGTCAGCACTGATCACAGATGTCCCATCAAGTCGCCAATCCATTCGATTAGAGGCACTTTTTGGTAAAACTGTCACAACCACTGTTTGCGCTTCGTTACTTGCCAGCTCCCCGATATTACAAGTCAGTTTATTTACCGCAGAATTAAAACTACAGGCGTTGCTTTGTCCACTCCTTGAAAAACGACTACTAACAAAAGTAAATGTATTCGCTACCGGTTTGGTAAATGTATGAACTAGCTCAACACCTGACGCTTTGCTCGCCCCAAGATTAGCCAACTCAATGGTCATGATGGCGTTATCGCCTGTGCTAACAGGGTTTTGCGCATAGCTCAATTGAGTGACTGCAACATCAAATTTAGCTGCAACATTACTTGCAACTTGGGCCGTATTATTTGCCGTTTCAAGATCTAAATGAGTATTTGATGATACTGAGGCTTTATTGATAACCTGCCCATTAGTCAATACAAATGGACGCGCGACGGTAATTGGGACTTGAACTTGATCACCAACAGCAAACACTTCATTTTTGACTAGATGACATAAGATTTGTGTCTTGGTATTTTCAAAGCTACCAGTCTCTTTGCTTTGACAGCTAAATTGACTACCGCGTGAACTGATTACTGTGCTAGGAAAGCGAATAGCGGTTGCTTGACTATCGTATTTCGATTTAAACGTTGCGGTAAAGTCATCCGTTATCAAAACGGCAGCTTTGCCTGTATTTGAACTAATTTTTATATCGTTTCCAGTGATATTTGAACCTGAAAGGTTACTCACTGTTAACGTATAATTAAGCTCATTCTCAGCTGCTGATAGTGATGTTTTATCCACTGTTTTTGATATTGCAAGATCTGCAGTTTGCGAACTTGTTATTGATTTAGTTTTTTGCGCACTAACCTCTGAACCACCCACATCTTTGGCTGTTGCAATGTTAGTTAATGTACCTTCAGCCACAGCTCGAGTGATAATGGTCACTTTATTGGTTTGAGTACCGGACTGTAATTTATTACTAAACACACAAGAAACAATGCCACCAGTCCCGTTTGCTAATGGATCTCGATGTGTACACGACCAGTTACTACCACTGGCACTGACATACTGCTCCCCGTTTTTTAGTGCATCTTCAAGTGTTAATGTGCCTTGTGTTGCACCTTCGCCGTTATTTTTTACTTTAATAATGCTCTCTATCAAAGCACCTTTAGCAACTAACTTAGTATTCTTAGTATCTTTCGCACGCTTTGCTTTAGAAACACTTAATTTAACAGGGTTAATTGGTTTAAATTCCCAACCCGTATATGAAGTTTGATGGTTACTACTACCATATCCAACAGAGAAAGTATTACGAGGGATCTTATCGTTAAAAGGCGCTTTCACCGTTAATACGACACGCGTCTTGGTATATGCCGCAATAGAACTTGCAGTACAATTCAATGTTGGCGAAGTGATTGAACATGCCCAATCACTGGATGTTTGCCATGTACCATTTACATTGCGTTGGGATATAAAGCTAACCGGGGTATAACCGTCGCTTAGCGTATCTTGAAGCGTAACATTCGACGCCGCGCCCGCTCCCGTATTTTCAACTTGTAGATAGTAGTTGAATGTTTGGCCCATGTAATTCTTATTATTCCATGCCAAGTTAGCGGTCTTTTGTAACACAAGTTTCGCTGCGCTTGAGGCGATATTAAAAGAAACATTGCCTGTTGCAGCGTCCCCTGTCTTCGGTGTCGCCGTGGCTGTATTAATAATACTATTCCCAACTGAAACAGCCTTAACCGTTAATTGAACTTGCTTAGTCTGGTCTTTTGTTATTGATGCGACTTTTGGCAAACAAGTTACTTTTTGACCAGACACAGAACAATTAAAGTCATCTGAAGTAACGGCTGAACTTAGTGGAGAAATTAAAGCCACTTGGTTTGGTAGCGTATCTTCTAAGCTGATTAACTCTTTCGTGTCTCCACTATTGGTCACAGCAATCTTAAAGGTAAATTGCTCACCACTTACAAAAGAGCTTCTACCCCCATCAATTGTTTTGCTCACACTGAGAGTCTGAGGAATAACAACATTAATCGTGCCATTCGCTGAATTATTACGGCTATTTAGGTCTACAGAGCCGCCATTACTATCAGTAGCAATCTTAGCTGTCGAGACATACTGGCCTTTAACTTGAGGAGATAATGCACGCACAACGATGACATCGCTGTCATTGATATCTAAAGAAGTTGCTCTACAAGAAACTTGCTGTCCGCTCCGATTACAACTCCACCCATTCGCAGGTGTAACACCCTGAAAGGTAACGCCATCTTTCAAAGTGAACGTCATAATAGGTTTTAATGCTTTGCTTGGTCCTAAATTTCTAACTGTGATTTCATAACTGTGAGCCGTATTTGGATCTATGCCCCAATAACCAGGGATCTTTGTCGCCACAGAGACTGCTAGATCTGCATGCTCTTTTAGTCTTGTATTCACAGTTTTGCTGTTATTACTGCTATCAAGCTCGGCTGTATCACTTGAAATCGCGGAACTCGCCGTTACTACCCCACTCCCCAATTGTGTCACACTTGATGCGAAGCTTAGTGAAGCACTCTGCCCAGATGACAAGGCACCTCTAGTACAAGTGATCACTTGGTTCGTTCGACTACAGTTCCACCCTGAAGTCTGGCTGCCTCCTGAGCTCCACTGTGCAAAGCTTGGCAAAGTATGCTTTAACACCACGTTAGCAGCGTCATCTGGCCCATTATTTTTAACTTGAACACGATATTGGTAAGTTTGATTGAGGTATACATCCGATGGATCTGATGTCAATGTTGTGACAGCCAAATCAACACCTGCGACGATTGACGTATTTTGCGTTTCTTCGTTGTTTAGTAATTTAGAAGGATCTTCATTATCTGCAGAAATACGTACGCTAGGTTCAATGGTTAAGCCTGTTGCAGCAGTTGTAATTATGGTTATTTGCAAAGAGCCCGATGTTCGCCCTCTTATGCTCCCCATTTCACATCGTAATTTATTTCGTGATTTTCCCGCGTCAAGGTAGGCTTGCACTTGGCAGCTACTGGTGCTCGAGACAAAATTGGTTGTTTCTGGAATGAAGAACTCAACCACAACATTTTCTGCTGTGTCTTCTTCACTGTTAGTAAACTCGATGTTATATCTGACTTCTCCGCCACGAGGCACTGTGGTATCTATGTCTTCAAACGTAGATATTTGAATATCTACTGCCCACACCGAACTCGCTAAAAGCAAAAGCGGCAATAACATTAACTTTATTAGTTTGCTCAACATCCCTAGGACCAAATTTACCTAAATTAAACACAACAAAAATCGAGCAGGAATTCTAATGATAAAGGAGGGTGTAATCCAGTGTAATATGCACAAAAATAAAACAATTTCAGATAATTATGGAAACAATATGTAGAAGTTGCTTTTTATATAATATTTAGAGATGAGGACTTAACTTTAAAAGTAATACTTTTTGGTAGATGTGTAATTCTCTGTAATATATGTAATTTAGCTGTTATTTCACCGAAAAAAGCCGCGTTCATTGCTCCAGGCACTTTGCAGAAAAACAGGATATAGCAAAGTTTCTAACCATAAAAGTCGCTATTTCCCGATACCTGAAACAAACTTTTGTTGATAATTCTGCAATGCAAGCGCATTTTGCTTTGCGTAATGATGTAAAGCACGCCAATCAATTACTTGCTTCGCTTTTACGGCTTGATTGGTTTCTTCAAGCGCCTGAGCGAGGGCTTTAAGACCCAACTCAATACATTCTTGTATTAAGGTCTGTAATTTTATTTCAAGCTGATCGATGGCTTGAATATCTGCTAAACCTTGCAACTGAGCAAACTCGTAATCAAAAGTATCCGCTAAATACATTAATTTCGTATTTAAGAAGTGACTATCAAATTGCTGATTCAAACGATGTATTAACGCTTCGTCTAATAACTGCAAAGGGTTTATTTGTGTTGTATGTGCAGTACCCACATGCTCTAACACAGATAACAGCGTCGAGCCTGATACAGGCTTTTCTAAACAATAAGCAATACCTTGTTGTAAATATCGTTGTTGTGCTTGTTCATCAGCATCACCTGTCAGTGCAATCACAGTCGGAGCCTGAGCTGGCTCAAACTGGCTTTGTAAATTTTGCCACCACTCTAAACCGTGGCCATCAGGTAAATGCATATCGAGTAAAATCACATCAAACTGATTATCAGCCATGATCTCACTCGCGGCTTTGAGCGTTCTCACGTACTCACACTGCATCTTGGTGTCTTGTAAGTAGTGCTTAAGCACCTCTTGATTCAACAGGTTGTCTTCAACAATAAGAATACGATTGGATCCAAGCTGTTCAGGCGACCTTACGTTACTTTGCTCTACTCTTTGCTCTGGCGCCTCACAACAAGACAGAACTAAATCAAAAGCAAAAACAGTGCCTTTACTTAGTTCACTGTTCACCGTTAATTCTCCACCCAAGTTTTCTACAAGCTGCTTACATAAGCTCAAGCCAAAACCTGCACTATTGCTGATGTTATGCTCAAGTTGGCTACTCGCAAAAGGCTCAAAAATATAATCCAGTGCGCTTTTACTTAAGCCCACGCCCGTATCTGAAACTGAGAACCTGACGACTTGCTTAGTGTCGCCCGCTTGCGCTTTTTGCTCATGCATACTGACGGATAAAACGACCTCACCATGGTCTGTGTATTTAATCGCATTAGACACAAGGTTCTTTAAGATCAGTGGAAGAGATTCTTTATCTGTTAGAAAGTAAAGCTCACTCAAGCGTTCATCAATACGAAGTTTAAAGTTTAAGTCTTTGTTTTTAGCAAGTGGCAGAAGTAATTCATGCACAGTTTGCGCTTGCTCGGCTAGGCTTGTGGGCTTAAGTAAAGCGCTGACTTGCTCGCCCTTCGCTTGCAGTAACACTTGATTTGCCAAATCTGACAATGAAAGTGCAGCTTCGCTGATCACATCACATAATTGCGCATGTTTTTGCGGTTCACGCGGAATACGTTTTAACATATCAGCGTGACCCACTATGGCATTCAAAGGCGTTCTGAGTTCATGGCTGAGCATAGTTAAGAAGCGCCCTTTTAATAAACTGGCTTGTTTATTCTTTTGCGCTAGCACAGCCATTTTCTCAAGTTGCTGTGCTCCACATAAAAGACTGAACGCCACACATAAAATAATGGGTAAACACACTGTTGCAGCAATCACCAACACCTGAGTGGTGTTTAAATTCGATAATGCCGATGTCACAGGCTGCGCATCTAATGTTAATAAATGAATAGATAAAACGGCAAACACACACAAGCATGAAACCAAAAACCCCCAACGCGACAAATTAGTACGCTGATGTTGACTAGGCGTGCAAATCATCAATGAACGAATAGACAACCCCATGGCTATCGATACCAGAGAATAGGAGGCGATATAACGCATTGCTCTGTTTGAATCTATAAAGCTAAACCAGATTGTCAATCCAAAATACACCACACCTATCGCGAGCCATAATTTTGGAGAGTGTGCCACTTTAAAGAATTTTTCGGTACCGGAAACAAAGAAGTAGAAAGTCGCGAATAAACAAATAAGAGCCGCAAAAGTAATGGTTTCTGGCTGATAGCTAATCCCAATTAACAGCAAACAGGTCAGTGCCATCAACTGCATAGAGTACATCCACTGCTTAACGCCATCAGCGCTCTGATACATGAACCAATTAAGGGTCATCACACCAGCAGAAATAATCGCTGTTAATGACATTATTGGCATCGCGAAATGTAGCTCTTGCATAATCCACTTATTTTAAACTAGGAAATTAGGATGAGTCTAATATTTAAAAATATGATTTTAAAGCAAATTAATAGAGTAAGTATATTACTCTACATTACAAACATTCAGGCTTTTGCAATAGTTTACATGGCAGGTTAAATTACAGCCAGCCTTTTTGTTTAGCTATTCGGGCCGCGTCCACTCGATTTGTTGCGTTTAGTTTCGCAATCGCTTCTGACAAATAATTTCTAATTGTGCCTTCACTCAAGAACAATTTCTGAGCAATTTCAGCGGTTTTTAGCCCTTCACTCGCAAAACGTAATGCTTTTCTCTCTTTGTCACTAAGAGGATCATTGTCTTCTAACGCACTCATTGCTAACTCAGGATCAATGACTTTTTGCCCCACCATGACTTTTTTGAGGGTATTGACCAAATACTCACTGGGCGCTTCTTTAAGCACAAACCCCTTCACCCCCATGGCCATGGCACGACGAATATATCCCGCCCTAGAAAAAGTCGTCATAATGACCACTTTACTATTCGGGTACTTTGCTATGACTTGCTCAGCGAGTTCGAGCCCAGTCATGTTTGGCATTTCAATATCAGTCAGTACAATATCGATATCATGCGCTTGAAGCGCATTTAACCCTTCTAATCCATCTTGAGCTTGTGCAATTACTTCTATTTGCACATCTAATCCTAACAAAGCGCTAATGGCCCCTCGTACTAACCCTTGATCTTCGACGACTAATACTTTGATCATGCAATGTGCTCCTTAAACTGAATGTTGATGGTCATACCCGAATCTGTGTTAATGTCACATTGACCTTGCAGTGTCGCTACTCTATCTTTGATCCCTTCAACACCATTACCACACTGATACTTTTTAACGATACCATCGTCTTTAATACGCACCTCAACAACCCCATTTTGGGAACTAACTTGTAATTTAACATACTTTCCTTTGCTGTGGCGGATAATGTTGGTCACTGCTTCTTTAAAAATAAAACACAAGTTAGATTCTTGTTCTGCACTCAATATCACATGCTCAATTGATTGCTCAACATTAAAGCCTGCATCTTGCAAACGAGCGACTAATAAATCAATTTGTGCATATAGCCCCACTTGCTTTAAACCAGAAACGGCTTGCCGAACTTCACTTAACAAATCTCGGGCTAATTGCGCAACTTGCTCCGATTCTTGTGAGGCTTGTTCATTTACTCCAGCCGCAGTGAGTTTACTCGCCAATTCTGCTTTTAGCGCAATTGATGATAGAGAGTGGCCAAGTAAATCATGTAAGTCTCGAGCAATACGCTCTCGCTCAGCAATTGCCCCCAACTGCTCAATTTGTTGCTGGTCTTTGGCTTGTTGGTCACGATAGAGCCGCTCTCTTTGCTCCATCATGCCAAAGATAAACAAACCAATACTGACAATCGCTGCTGGAGAGACGAAATACAGTGATTTCACTGGCACAAATAAAAATGCACTTATAAAAATAACCACCATCAATGCAGCCATCATCATAAAACTTTGCTTTCGGCGATAATTAAAACCACAGAAAAAGCCAATAAAACCAAATAAAGAGTGAGTACCATAGGTCACATAAGTGCCCAAACAACAGAGTAACGCCATGGCAGCTAGACTAGGGGTTACTGACTCACCTTTTTTATACAGAGCAATACCATATAGAAAAACAAAAAGCGCATAGATAGCTAGCTGCGCTGTAATATCACCCACTGATAACGACTGCCAATTAGTCAGTAAAGGAAAAAAGAAAAAGCTTGAGAAAAATAGTGGCCCCCAATTCCAAAACTTTTTATTGGGGTGGGCTAATGCCATATTGTGGGGTTTGTTCAGCATGTTCATTCCAGTTCCGGGGCAGTCTGTTATTGGAGTAGTCTCTAAAACATAATAGGTACATATACTTACATAGACTAACTGCTATTCATAATTTGTTTAGTGACAAGTGTCATCAATGATAGACTCAAAAAAAAGACAACACGACACACTCATGCGCTCAGAACAATCTGCACTTATTCAGCTCCATACTGCCGTCCTGCTGTTCGGTGGTACTGCACTATTTTCTAAACTCATTGCCTTATCAGCGCTTGATATTACGGTGTACCGTACAGCCATCGCCTTTATTGCCCTCGTTTGCTTACTCAAATTTCAAGGCAAAGCCATCGCCCTTAATCACAAAAAAGATTACGGCATCGCCATAATTTTAGGCATTGTCGTTGGCTTACACTGGGTGACTTACTTTGCAGGTATGCAACTAGCAGGCATTGCGACTGGCATTATTGCTTTCTTTACTTACCCGGTGATCACTGTGTTTCTAGAACCTTTCTTCAGTAAGCAGAAACTTAAAAGCAAAGACATCATCAGTGCAGTGACGGTTTTATTCGGAATTTACTTATTAGTGCCAGAAGCTAACCTGGGTAATGACGTTACATTAGGGATAGTCACAGGGATTTTCTCAGGGTTGTTATTTGCGTTAAGAAATTTACTGCAAAAGCAGTATTTCTCATCTTATGGCGGTCCGCAGACTATGCTTTATCAAACTATTGTGGCTAGTTTAATGCTGTGTGCATTCGTTGATGTTGGGCCGACAGACCTGCCCGAACAAGATATATGGTTACTGTTATTGGCTGGTATTATTTTTACCGCAGCGCCACATGCACTGTTTGCCAGCAGTTTAAGGTTCTTATCTGCAACAACAGCCGGGTTAATTTCTTGTTTACAACCCTTGTACGGGACCGTATTGGCTTTTATGCTATTGTCAGAACAGCCAAATATGATGACCTTAATCGGCGGTTTACTGGTTGTTAGTGCAGCCTGTTTTGAAACTTGGTCAATCACAAGGAAAAAAGCCTAATGCAGATCTTTGCGCACCGAGGTGCCAGTGGTAACTATCCTGAAAATACAGCTTCTGCCATTACTGCAGCTTTGCAAGCCCAAGTTGATGGCATAGAACTCGACGTACAAAGTTGCGCCGATGACTTTGTGATCATTCATGATTCTTGGTTAGACCGAACAACCAATGGTAATGGCCGAGTGGTTGATACACCATTTTCAGAAATCAGTACGCTTGATGCTGGAGATGGCCAGCAAGTCCTTAATTTACAACAGGTACTCGAGCTGATTGGTACACAAACTCAAATTAACCTTGAGCTCAAGCACACCTTGGGCCTAGATAAATTGGTCCAAATCCTCGAACAAAATGTGGCTGAGGGCATTATTGAGCGTGAACAGCTTTTGCTTTCCTCATTTGATCACCACCAGCTAAAATGGCTTAAGCAGAATCTGCCTTGGGTTAAAATAGGCGCTTTAACTGCGTCTATCCCACTTAACTACGCCTACTTTGCAGAAAACCTACATGCCTATAGCGTGCATTTAGATAAGAACTTTATTAATCATGAGTTTGTGGCAGATGCCAAGCAAAGGGGCCTAAAGGTGATGACCTATACGGTCGATAAACAACAAGAAATAGAAGAAATGCAGAACTTAGGCGTAGATGGTATTTTTAGCAATTATCCGTGCTACGCAAAAATGATTTTGTCGCGATAATGCAAGAAATCTCTAGTATGTTCTAAAATTAAAAGAAATTGGCAATTTAAGAGCCAAAATATGAGTCTATACATGAGTTTATATAATCAAATTGAACAGAGTTTCTTTTTTACTCTGTCGAGAAAAATTTTCGGCAACCTGAGCTTTTTATTTGCTTTCCAGCTCATCACTTTATTTTGGCTATATGCTGAACTAACTGAAGATAAACAAGGCACAGGACTATTTTGGTTAATGGCACTTGGCGCTATTGGCGGGTTTATCTTCACATTATTTTATATGCGTTTTCTTATCGTGCGTCCAATCAAAGCAATGCGCGATACGCTAGAACAAATAAATAGAGATGATGGCAATCTAGAGGCTAAGCTACCGCAGTTTACCTACGATGAATTCCGCGAAGTCAGTGAGCAATATAATCACTTTACCAGTCGCTTAAGTGAACTGCTCAACACCACTTATCACAGTGCTGAAGTCGCTGCTAACTCTAACCAAGAAGTCACTCGCTCAATGCAACAGACTTCTGAATTAGGTGCTCAACAAATTTCGAGTAGTGACTCTATCATTGCAGCTAGTGACCAAGTGACCCATAGCTTACAAAGTATTGTGGGCAATACCGATCATGTATATCAAGCTAATACCGAAAGCCTGCACTTTGTGCGTGGTTCATCGCAGTCTTTGTCTACTTTAGTCGGTGAAATTCAGCACATAACACAATTGCTTGGCAATTTCGCCAATACTGTCGCAGGGCTTAAAGAAAACAGTGACAATATACGTAGCATTCTCAAGATGGTTGAAGAGTTTTCAGACCAAACTAATTTGCTGGCGCTGAATGCTGCAATTGAAGCTGCACGTGCTGGTGAAGCTGGCCGAGGTTTTGCGGTGGTTGCCGATGAGGTTAGAAACCTATCAGTTAAAGTAAACGATGCGACGCGTCAGATCAGCGACTTCATCAACCAAATGGATGTGTTAGTTGGTGAGACACATCAAGAATCACAACAGTTGATCAGTCATTCAAGCTCGGCTGAGAAAGCCATCAGCGAGACATCGGGTGGGTTTGCTAGTATGTGTAACGATTTTGAGCATAACCAAACTCAACTCGAAGCCATCGTCGGTGAAGTACATCAACTTGAAACAACGCAAAACCACACCCATCAAACGGTACTCAATATTGTCGAACTTGCACAACAAGCAAAGCTGCAAATTGATGCGGCTTCAGAGCAATGCCAACAAGCTCAAAAGCTTACTCAAACGACGCAAGACGAATTACGCCGCTTTGTGAGGTAAATAAAGTCAGATGTCACATGTGTTAGGCACGTGTGATATCAAAGGCAATTACCTCTTTAATTGATGACTTGCCCGTCGCTAGCATCACTAACCTATCAATGCCTAGCGCTACACCCGAGCATTGTGGCAAACCATGTGCGAGCGCCGCTAAAAAGCGCTCATCTGCTGCCACTTCTGGCAAGCCCATTTGCACTCTGAACTGATTATCTTCCGCAAAACGCGCTGCTTGCTCTTTGCTATCCGTGAGTTCATTAAAGCCATTGGCCAATTCCATGCCTTTAAAATACAACTCAAAGCGCCCTGCTACGCGAGTGTCATCTGGATTTAATTGCGCCAATGCTGCTTGTGAGGCTGGAAAGTGATACACAAAACAAGGCGCTTCAATGCCTATTTTAGGTTCCACTTCCATACAGAATAGTAACTGTAACAGTGTGTCTTTATGTGTTTCGTTTGCGGCAATATCACCATAGCCTTTTTCTGTAGCAAGTTTCTGTAACTCATTTAGCGTTGCTTCAAGGGGATCTAGCCCTAGTACATCAATAAAGACTTGTTGATAACTCACTGAGGTGGCTTTTTTGCAGTTCAAAATAAGCTGCATCAGCGCATCAATTTCGCTCATTAAATCAAATTCGTCAAACCCTGGGCGATACCATTCCAACATAGTAAATTCAGGGTTGTGATGACGACCCGATTCTTCGTTACGAAATGCTTTGGCTAATTGATAAATGGCGCCACTGCCCGCGGCAAGCAGGCGCTTCATGGCAAACTCAGGAGAGGTTTGCATGTACAAAGGCAGCCCTTCGGCATTGCCAGGGCCCACAAACTCAGTCGCAAAAGTCGCTAAATGAACATCTGTAACACTCGCAGCTGATAAACTTGGCGTTTCGACTTCCATCACATCGCGCTCAGCAAAAAACTGACGGATTTTCGCGATAATTACTGCCCGTTGCTTCAGTGTTTGAATATCCGCACTCGGTGCCCAGTTGCTCTCAGACATACTATCTAACTCTTTTAAAAATTTATTTTAACCATAAAAAATCCCAGCCGAAGCTGGGATTGTTTGGTCTCAGAAATAACTAAAAGTTACTTCACACGACCTACGTATTCACCGCTACGTGTATCTACTTTCACTACTTCGCCAATTTGAACGAATAGTGGCACACGTACTACAGCACCTGTAGTGAGAGTTGCAGGCTTACCACCTGTACCCGCTGTGTCACCTTTAAGACCAGGATCAGTATCTGTGATCTCTAGTTCTACGAAGTTTGGTGGTGTTACCGCGATTGGGTTACCGTTCCAAAGTGTAATTGTACATACGTCATTTTCAACTAACCATTTTACGTTGTCGCCCATTGCTTTTTCGTCAGCAGCGATCTGCTCAAATGTGTCGTTGTTCATGAAATGCCAGAACTCACCGTCTGTGTATAGGTAAGCTAGCTCAGTTTCCATTACGTCAGCACCTTCTACTGAATCACCAGACTTGAATGTCTTCTCAAGTACTTTACCTGAGATCAATTTACGGATCTTAACGCGGTTGAACGCTTGGCCTTTACCCGGCTTAACCATTTCATTTTCTAAGATGGTGCACGGCTCGCCATCGATCATAATTTTTAGGCCGCCCTTGAACTCGTTGGTGCTATAATTCGCCATCGGTATCCTCTAATCTTCTTTTATCGAGTAATAAACCTGCTAATGATACAAACAAATGAAGTAAATTTGCATAGTAACTGGCAAAAAGAATTGGCAAATGTGGTCACTTGCCCAAAAACTCTAGTAAAAATGCTTGGCATCAACAGTCATTTCAGTGAAAAAGACCTAGAAGCGCGTCGTTTATTCCCGATGCGTGTGCCACTGCCGTTTATAAAGAAGATGCGTTTTGGCGATCCCAATGACCCATTATTACTTCAAGTGCTACCTCAGCACCAAGAGTTTATTACTCAAATTGGCTACAACAAAGATCCTTTAGAAGAACAACAAAGTGCCATACCAGGCTTATTGCATAAATATCGCTCTCGCGTGCTAGTGATGTTTAAAACTGGCTGCGCGGTGAACTGTCGATACTGCTTTAGGCGTCACTTTCCGTATCAAGATAACCAAGTAAATAAGCAGGCTTTACTTGAAGTGGTTGAGTACTTAAAAAATCACATGCATGTGAATGAAGTCATTTTAAGTGGCGGCGATCCTTTAATGGCCAAAGACACTGCCATTAGTTGGTTTTTAGAACAATTAGAGCAACTACCACAAATTAAACGCCTGCGTATTCATAGCCGTTTACCTGTGGTGATCCCTGCCCGTATTACGCCTGAGTTATGCGAACGCTTTAAAGCGAGCCCGCTAAAAATCATCTTTGTGAATCATATTAATCACGGCAACGAAATTGACAATGACTTTGAAAGCGCCATGCAAATGCTTAAACAAGCGAATGTTACGCTACTTAACCAAGCGGTTTTGTTAAAGGGGATAAATGACACTGTAGAAGCGCAAGTAGCACTGAGCGAACGACTATTTGAGGCGGATATTCTGCCTTATTACCTACACTTACTAGACAAAGTAGAAGGTGCCAGTCATTTTGATATGTCTGAAGAAGCTGCGCTTAGCTTGATGGCGGGTATGCTAGCTGAACTACCTGGCTTTTTGGTACCCAAGTTAGTAAGAGAAATCGGCGGCAAAACAAGTAAGACACCGATTGATTTACAGCTGCGCTAATATCAAAAAAGTACGATTAAACGTACACGTTAATATTATTGCCTAAAGTTGCTGTGGTTGATTGTGCTGGACTCTGTGCTGCCGAATTAGTGCTTGCAGCATCAATCAGAGCAAGTGCCGCTTTACCTTCTACCTGCTGCTGCTTTTTGGCTAAAGCAGCACTCACTACTTTACCGCCCTCACCAGCATCAGACATTACAGGTAAAGAACCTCCTGAAATATTCATAAGCATGTACCTGACTTTTTAATTGAATCCTCGTACACTATCGGCCGATTTACCGACAACTTTAGGAAAAACATGCAAGCTGTTATTGAAAAACTCAATGAAAATCTAAAAGTCGTTTACCGTCAGGCACTTGATGCAGATAAAAAATTAGATGAATTGCAGCAACAAGGGCATGGAAAATTCACCGCACTATTCGATAAAAATGCGGGCTTTGATTTTGAAGCAAAACGCTTCAAGCCTTATGTGCTTGATACAGCTGCAGACGTTGAAGCACTCAGCAAAATGGAAAATTTAGACGAAGAGAAATTAAAAGCCGTGGTGTTTAAGATCCAAAATCTACTGCAATTGCTGGCTACATTTAAATAAGCCTCGCGACTTTTCTTCTTATAGCTACAAAAAAGCTGCCTTACGACAGCTTTTTTGATTAGACCTATTATTTAGGCTGGTTGGCTCTTTTCTTATTTGCCCCAACTCTCGGCTTGGTATTGGCCTTTTTAAACTGACTAAACCCGGTATGACGCGTCAGTGCTGGTTTGCCGCCCTTGCGAGCTTGTTGCCCACTCCCTGAACCTTTTTTGCCGCGCTGTGCTTTTTCTTGTCTGGTTTCGTCTGGCACTAAACAATTCGGTCCACCACCAATTAAGTTAGCTTTACCCATGTTTCGAAGCGCTTCACGGATCATCGGCCAGCCTGCAGGATCATGGTAACGCAAAATGGCTTTGTGTAAGCGACGCTGTCTTGCCCCTTTAGGCACACTCACCACTTCTTTGTTGTTCTTGATGTTTCGTAATGAGTTCATCTCGGTATGGTAAATCGTGGTCGCATTTGCCATAGGAGACGGGTAAAAGTTTTGCACTTGGTCGAGCTTAAAGTCGTGGGCTTTTAGCCACAGCGCCATGTTCACCATATCTTCGTCGGTCGTGCCTGGGTGAGCCGAAATAAAATACGGGATCAAATACTGCTTTTTACCTGCTTCTTTGGAGTACTTATCGAATAACTCTTTAAACTTATCGTATGCCCCCATACCCGGTTTCATCATTTTTGAAAGTGGACCCGATTCGGTATGTTCAGGCGCAATTTTCAAATAGCCGCCAACGTGATGTGAGACCAGTTCTTTCACATAGCGTGGATCTTCTATCGCTAAGTCGTAACGCACACCGGATGCAATAAGGATTTTTTTGATGCCTTTCACATCACGCGCTTTACGATACAGGTTAATCGTTGGCGTGTGATCAGTATCCATGTGCTTACAAATATCAGGGAACACGCAAGATAAACGACGGCAGGTACTCTCAGCCTTTTTGCTCTTACAGCGCAGCTTGTACATGTTAGCTGTTGGACCACCAAGGTCCGAGATAACGCCGGTAAAACCCGGCACTTTGTCACGAATTTGTTCGATTTCATCTAAAATCGACTCTTCTGAACGACTTTGAATAATGCGTCCTTCATGCTCTGTAATAGAGCAGAAACTACAACCACCAAAACACCCACGCATGATGTTTACCGAAGTTTTGATCATATCGTAGGCAGGGATCTTTTCATTGCCATATTTAGGATGAGGCACTCGCTGATATGGCAAACCAAACACCATATCCATTTCTTCAGTTTCTAGTGGAAACGCTGGCGGGTTCACCCACACATAACGGTCACCATGGCGCTGATATAACGCACGAGCACAGCCTGGGTTGGTTTCTTGGTGCAAAATACGTGAAGCGTGGGCATAAAGCGGCTTATTCACACTGACTTGCTCGAAAGCAGGCAGCTTTACGTAGGCTTTTTCCCAGGGCTTTAATTTAGGTGGTTGAACAACGATAGGTTTGGCTTCTTCGGCTTTTAAGTCTATGCCAGCTTTGGCAAACTCTGACTTGCTACAGCCCACATCATCGGCACCGTATGGGTTTGGAATTGGGTCTATTTTGCCCACTTTATCAATGGCTGTTGAATCACTGCCGCGCCAGCCCTCTAATGGCTCTTTACGGATAACCGCAGTACCGCGAATATTCTGAATTTGACTGACGTCTTCGCCAGCTGCAATACGATGCGCTACTTCAACTAACGGGCGCTCAGCATTACCGTAGATGAGTATGTCAGCCTTAGCATCAAAGATGATGCTGCGGCGCACTTTTTCTTGCCAATAATCGTAGTGGGCAATACGACGTAAGCTGGCTTCAATACCGCCAATTACCAGAGGGACATCTTTATAAGCTTCGCGACAGCGTTGGCTATATACCACAACCGCCCTGTCTGGACGTTTACCACCGACATTACCCGGCGTGTAAGCATCATCGTGACGCATACGCTTTTCGGCGGTGTAACGGTTGATCATCGAGTCCATGTTGCCAGCGGTTACACCAAAGAATAAATTTGGTTTGCCCAGTGACATAAAGGCATCTTTATTTGACCAATCTGGCTGCGCAATAATGCCAACTCTAAAGCCTTGTGCTTCTAAAACACGGCCGATGACAGCCATGCCAAAGCTTGGGTGATCTACATACGCATCACCGGTTACTAACACAATGTCACAGCTATCCCAGCCTAGTTCGTCCATCTCTTGTCGAGTTGTCGGAAGAAAAGGTGCATTGCCATAACATTCCGCCCAATATTTGGGATAGGAAAACAGTGCTCGTTCCGCTTTTAACGCGTTCATGTAAATTGCCCCAATAGAAAAAAGGCGCCGATTATACCGCATATCGAACCATGCTGGAATCTGAAACAGTCGCAGTGAGCTCGCTACGTTTGTTAGTAACTGCTAGGGTGTTGAAAGTAGGAAAGATGTTATACCAATCCTCAATAATACTTAATCATTATGAGGGACTAAAACTGACGTTAGCTTCGTTGAAAATTTCTTATTTAGAACAACTAAATAGCAAAATTTTCGCCTTGCTATCGACAAGTTTTCCTTGCCTCAAAATAGATCACTTTATTAAGAGAATTGGTATTACGAACAAATTTCAGACAAAAAAATGCCACCTTACGGTGGCATTACACACGGGATTATTTCTACTTTTAGATAGAAATGCTTTACTTCCAACTTCTCATTTTATGACCCTTCAGGGCATAGAAGAGGATAAATAGGTAACATGGTAATAATACCAGGTATGCTGTTTGACTAGATGCAACTGTTGCTTCAGAACCTTTTGCTAAGCCTAGGAAAAGTGGACCAAAAGCACCACCAGCGATACCCATAACTAATAAACCAGAAGCTACACTAGTTAGCTTGCCAAGTCCAGACAAAGCTAATGGCCAAATTGCCGGCCACATGATTGCATTGGCTAAACCACATAGTGCTAAGAAGAATACCGCAACTGGCATTTCGCCGAAAGTTGGGACATTTAGTGTAGCTGCTGAATCTACAAAAACGATACCGAAAGTCAGAGCAAGCCCGAATACAGCTGCAACCGTTAAAGCAGTTTGTTGTGAAATAACACGTGGAATTAAAATAATGCCCAAAGTATAACCTGTTACCATAAATGCCATGGTATAAGATGTCATCACGCTATAGTTAGCAACACCAAATGTTAAGGCCAATGAACCAACTGTATCACCTGCGATTACTTCAACGGCAACATATAAAAATAATGCGACTACACCCAGTGCTAGATTGGGGTGTGCTAATGCCTCCCTTACACTACCGCCAGACTTTTCTTCAGCCTCATCTTTCTCTTCAATTTCAGGAAGTGGCGCGAACTTAATACCTAAAGCAAACAAACCAATAAATGCCGCTAGACCTAGATAAGGCATCACTAAGTTGCCAGCCATGGCATCTTTTTCAACTTGCGTTAGCGGGCCACTTGTCGCAGCTTCACTAAAGCCACCTAAAACCAATGCGGTAAATGCTAATGGCGCAATAACACCAGCAAATTTGTTAAGAATACCCATGATACTGACACGCGCCGCTGCAGACTCTTCAGGACCTAAACGCACAACATAAGGATTGACCGCTGTATTTAGTAACGTTTGCGCAATACCCATAGTGAACTGTGCAACTAAAAATAGCCAAAACATTTGTGACTTAGCAGCCGGGATGTAAAGCAAAGCAGTTGCCATCATCATACCGATACTGATGGCCATGCCATTTTTGTAGCCCACTTTGTGAATAAATTTCGCTGATGGGATAGCAGTAAATGTTACTGCAATATAAAAAGAGAATAAGATAAGAGACGCCTGAATAGGGCTCAAATCAAAAAGTTGCTGCAGATACGGCATTAATGAACCATTTAACCAGGTAACAAAACCTAGAATAAAGAACATCGCCGCAACGATAGCCAAAGGAATGGCATTGCTTTTAGTCGTCGTTGAATTTGACACAGTTGCTTCCATAAACTTCTACTCGTTGTGTGATTTTAATTATGTCAGATTGGCACAATGCCATAAAATTTTTCAGCCTTTCCTGCTTAAAAACAGAAAAATGACAGCGCTGACATTTAACTTTACGTTAAAATTTGTTCTATTACTAGCCTTACCAGCTAATTAAAAAAGGGCCATTCGGCCCTTTTTCCCGTCGTCTTTTAATATTGTCATGTGTTGGCTGCAATCATTCGGACCATCTCATAGACTAGCTATGTTCAGGCCTCTGGTGATTTTTGCCGCCTGCGCCAATACCAAAACACATAGGGGTATCTCTTTATTTTCAACTCTTTACTAAAGTGTTAACTGCGTAACACGGCTAAACTTCTTGCCGTTTAATGTTGTGCGTAATTGCACCGCATCTTTACCACTTACAGAAACAGGTGAGGTGTACTCAGACCAAGATTGGCCGCCATCAGTACTGTATTGAATCTCTAAATGTGGGAACGCAGAGTTAGCCACTAGCTGACCGTTTTCAACTTTTGCGCCAGGTACTGGTAAATTCACATTCACACCATCACGCTCAAGTTTAGCAAGCTCTTTCACACTCAATGCAGCAGCATAAGTGTGCCAGTCTTTAGCAAATGCCTTTGGTTCAATTTGACTGCCTTCCCAGCTTGCTTTGTGCCAAGCACGCTCAGCAACAGCAAGAATACGCGGGAATACCATGCGTAGAACTTGATCTTCAGTGCGAATTGTTTCACTCCACACCTGACCTTGAATGCCCAGAATGTTCTCAGGCTTTTCAAGTTTCGGTAGCTCACGACCGACTAATGCTTCTAAATTAACAATTGGCTCACGGCTGCGGGTATAGTCGGCATTAGCATAAACATCATCTGGCATATAGCTAAATGTTTTCTTCGTGTCTGTATAACGCGTCGCCCAGTAGTAGCCGCGTTCTTCAGGATGCGCTTCATAAGGGTGGTCAAAGTACAAATGTGTACCATGAGATAAAATAACCTGATAGCCATTGTTTGCTAGGCGGTGCGCTCTATCAGCAACGCCCCACTCCCAGATGTTATCCCATACGTTGGCAGTAAATACTTCATTAGGGAATTCATCACGCTTAAACGGGTTAATTTTGTCGTACATTAACCCATCTTCCCACGCACCTGGTGCGATGCCACGTTTAGCAAACATAGTCGCGACACGCTGAGTGAAGTAAGGTTTTAAATCATTTGGGCCCGCTACACCGTTATTCGGATCAGCGAACATCGCCTGACACGCCGGAGAACCAACCCAAGAGCCAGCACCGACTTCATCACCGCCAAAGTGAAGATTAGTTAAACGCGTACCTGCTTCGCGATACATGTTTTGCAGTTCGTAAGTGACTTTTTCAATAAACGCGTAAGTCGAATCCATACACGCATTCATTGAATTGTCTGTGTAGTTTTGAACCGTTAAGTACTGAGACGTGTCTTTAGGATCAGATAATAGATACGCTTTAGCCTCTTCAGATTTGCCTTCTGCCATTAAGCGATCATAGCGAGCTTCCATCGCGATAATTGAGGCACGAGCGTGACCCGGACCTTCAATTTCAGGAATGATGTCAATATGGCGCGCTTTAGCAAACTTCAGTAACTCAACAAAGTCCTCACGGCTTAAATAACCATTGCCTGTGCCCGACTTAAATGGCCCAGTACCTAACTGAGTTAACAAACAGCTACGCTCTTCTAAATCGAAACAACGATAACCGCCAATGTCTGTTAGTTCTGGTAACCCTGGGATTTCTAAGCGCCAGCCCTCATCTTCAGAGAAGTGCCAGTGGAACTTATTCATTTTGTAACGACCCATCTGTTCAACCATTTTGAACAGTGCATCTTTACCGTGATAGTTACGGCCATTATCATAATGCATACCGCGCCAAGCGAAACGCGGCGTATCTTCTATCTCTACGTTTGGCACTGACACTGTATTTTTTGCATCTGCAGGGATTAGCGCTAAGAAGCTTTGAATACCGTAAAATACACCCGCGTTGTCGCTACCTGTGATAACCACTTTGTCATCATCAATTTCTAGGTGATAACTTTCAGAAGCCACTTTCCCATCGACTTTTAGCGCATCATTCACTTTCAAGAAAATAGTCGGCGTTTTGCCTGCTGAAATATGATCGGCTTCAGCCTTGAGTGTTAAACCATAGTCAGCAAGATCTTCTTGGAAAACGGCCACTTCTGACTTTAATCGTCCTGCGAAACGAATCTGCCAATTGCTATCAAGCTCTGCAGTACCGCGGTTAAAATCAACCGAGTGAGGCTTTGGAATAATACGTTTTAGTGCATCTTCTTTACTTACTTCAATATTGCTTTGATTACGCTCAAAACGTAGCGCTGGAGTGGCAAGCTTTGTCTGATCTTTTGGCTCGTTGTAACGATAAAGCTGATTATCACGTTCAAATGGCGCAATGAATGTAGTTAGATCTTCGGTGTCAGTATTAGCAAAAATTGCTGGTTTTTGTTTGTTACTGACTAAGAAAGCACGTGGCATAAAGTCTGAATATGAGGCCACCCAAGCCCCCGCTTCAAACTCAACAGCTAAACTTTCACCAGCCTTTAGGCCTTTAAACTCGTTTGTTGGTACAAAACGATGTAAGTCACCATTGATGTGTTCAATAGCAATACCTTGCGTATTCACCTTTGAAATTTTACGCACCGAATGCACGTAAATTTGCCAATCACTTTTGCCCTTTGGCAAAGCAACCGATGAATTGTTTTGTAAACGCATAGAGCCAATAAAGCTGGCTGCACCGTTATGAAAATTATCTTCAACTGCAAAAGTCAGTGCTGTACCTTTTGCGAAATTATCTACTTGTTGTTGAGATAAACCAGCTTGAGCAAATAATGGCATTGCAGCCATGATACCCGCTAGAGCAAATTTCTTGTTTATCATTTTAGCTCCTTGGTAAACGTAAAATACGGTCGACTCGCCACTACAGTTAGCTTAGGACGACAAAGTAAGAACTGCACGCCCATGTTTTATTGCGAGTGCGATTTTCAGTTCAATAATTTCATCATAGTAAATGCAAAATGACAGCGCTATCAAATATTTTCCATGAACAGCTCATAAAATAAAAAAACCCGCAATTTCGCGGGCTTAGATAAATTAAATTTTATTAAATTGCGGTTTTATCTGACTTTTTAGCTATCTGAGGCAGTATTATTTAGTCACTTTTTCATAAAAGTGCTTTCTTGCTACTTCAATTCAAAACGCTAAAGTCATCACTCTTTTATTAGTTAGTTACTGTTTTTGTAACGCATCAATAATGGCAACATTTGCAGCAGGAAACGCCCAGTTGTTCAGCTCATTGATTGCAACCCACTGTGATGCCTGCCCTTCGAGTCCAATTGCCTCGCCAGAGAAGTCTTCAACGATATGAATAAACAACTTCACACACTTATCACCATAGTCATGTTCAATATCAAGCAAACTTTGTGAGCTATGCACGTCGATATTCACTTCTTCTTTTAATTCTCTCGCCAGCGCCTCTGTGACTGACTCACCTGATTCAATTTTACCGCCAGGGAATTCCCAAAGACCACCTTGATGTTGCGACTCATCACGCTTAGTAATAAATATGTGCTCATCACGCTTGATTACGCCAACCGCGACTTCGACTACTTTCTTTGTCATTTTCTTCTCCGATAAAAAAAGCGACTATGAAGTCGCTTTTTAATAATTTACGCGTGTGTGATTATTTTAACTTGCCACAACACTGCTTAAACTTTTTACCTGAACCACAAGGACAAGGCTCATTACGGCCAACTTTTGGCTCTGTGCGTGATGCCACAACTGCACCTTCTGGTACGTCACCACCAACATGCTCTGCTTCAGCATGCTGATATTCACGCGGTGCTTGCTCTGCACGACGGTGTTGCTCTTCAACTTTCTCAACATCTTCTTCTGCACGAACTTGTACTTTCGCAAGAATACCCACTACGTCAGTTTTAAGGTTTTCAAGCATTGCAGAGAATAGTTCGAAAGATTCACGCTTATATTCTTGCTTCGGATTCTTCTGAGCATAGCCACGTAAGTGGATACCCTGACGAAGATGGTCCATTGCAGCTAGGTGATCTTTCCAATGTTGATCTAGGCTTTGTAACATCACGGCTTTTTCGAAATGACGTAGTACATCTGGGCCTACCATCAATTCTTTTTGCTTGTATGCACTGTCGATCTCTTCAGTGATACGCTCACGTAATGTTTCTTCATAAAGCTTATCGTCATCAGCTAGCCACTGAGAAATTGGCAGTTCAATTAAGAAGTCTGCTTTAATACGCTCTTCAAGCGCTGGAATATCCCACATTTCAGCTAAGCTTTGCGGCGGGATGTATTGATCAATCATGCCATTTACAACATCGCTGCGGATAGCTGTAATTGTTTCTGAAATATCGCCTTCTTCAAGAAGCTCGTTACGCTGCTCGTACACAACACGACGCTGGTCGTTTGCAACATCATCATACTCAAGTAACTGCTTACGAATGTCAAAGTTACGTGCTTCTACTTTGCGTTGTGCGTTTTCAATGGCACGGTTAACCCAAGGGTGCTCAATTGCTTCACCACGTTGCATACCCAGTTTACGCATCATGTTTGTCATGCGCTCACCCGCGAAGATACGCATTAGTGCATCGTCCATCGATAGGTAGAAACGGCTTGAACCTGCATCACCTTGACGACCAGAACGACCACGTAGCTGATTATCGATACGACGAGATTCGTGACGCTCTGTACCAATGATATGAAGACCACCAGCCGCAATAACGGCATCGTGAGTTTCTTGCCACTTCGCTTTAATTTCAGCGATTTGTTCTTCAGAAGGGTTTTCTAGCTTAGCCACGTCGCTCTGCCAGTTACCACCTAATACGATATCGGTACCACGACCAGCCATGTTAGTTGCAATAGTCACTTTACCTGGTAAACCTGCATCAGCAACGATGTCTGCTTCTTGGGCGTGGAATTTCGCATTCAGTACGTTGTGTTCGATTTTTTCTTTACGTAAGAACTGAGATAAGTATTCAGAACTTTCGATTGAAATCGTACCCACTAATACAGGCTGACCGCGCTCTTGACAGTCTTTAATGTCTGCAAGAATGGCTTCAAACTTTTCATCCTGAGTTAAATAAACTAAATCAGCACGATCATCACGGATCATCGGGCGGTTAGTCGGAATAACAACAGTATCTAGGCCATAAATTGATTGGAATTCGAACGCCTCAGTATCCGCAGTACCTGTCATACCAGATAGCTTTTCATAGATACGGAAGTAGTTCTGGAAAGTAATAGACGCAAGTGTTTGGTTTTCGTTTTGAATGCGCACACCCTCTTTTGCTTCTACAGCTTGGTGTAAGCCTTCAGACCAACGGCGACCTTCCATTGTACGACCAGTGTGCTCATCAACGATGATAACTTCGTTGTCTTTTACAACGTAGTCTACGTCTTTTTGATATAGCTTGTGTGCACGAAGTGCTGCATACACATGGCTTAACAGCGAAATGTTACCAGCAGAATACAGTGAGTCACCTTCTTCAATTAGACCATTTTCAGTAAGTAGCTCTTCAACTTTTAACTGACCACGCTCTGTAAGGTGTACTTGCTTTGATTTTTCATCAAGGGTGTAATCACCGTCACCTTCAACGCCTTCTTCATCTTCTTTCTCTTGCAGAGTCAGTGATGGCACTATGGTGTTGATACGAGCATAAAGCTCTGAACTGTCTTCAGCAGGACCAGAGATGATAAGTGGCGTACGAGCTTCATCGATTAGGATTGAGTCAACCTCATCCACAACGGCAAAGTGCAATGGACGTTGTACACGCTCTTCAATGCTAAATGCCATGTTGTCACGCAGGTAGTCGAAACCAAATTCGTTGTTCGTACCATATGTAATATCTGCTGCATATGCTTGCTTCTTCGCATCTGGCATCATACCAGGCACATTGCAGCCAACAGTTAGACCTAGGAATTCAAATAGCGGGCGGTTTGTTTCGGCATCACGCTTTGCTAGGTAATCATTCACAGTAATAACGTGAACACCTTTACCTGTTAAACCATTCAAGTAGGCAGGTAGCGTTGCTGTAAGGGTTTTACCTTCACCGGTACGCATTTCAGAAATGCGACCTTGGTGCAACACCATACCACCGATCATCTGTACATCGAAGTGACGCATGCCATAGACACGTTTTGAAGCTTCACGTACCGTCGCAAATGCTTCAGGTAATAAATCGTCAAGGCTAGTACCTTGCTCATAACGCGTTCTGAAATCTGCTGTTTTTGCTTTTAATTCTTCATCAGAAAGTGCGCTAAGTTGTTCTTCTAATGCATTAATTAATGCGACCGTCTTTCTTAGTTTTTTAATCGTTCGGTCGTTACGACTACCAAAAATTTTGGTAAAAATGTTCGCTATCATGTTTAAACCATTTCACTCTAGTGATGGCTGACCGCATATCCACTTTTAGCATTGGATATCAATGGCCACCCTGCGTCCTGTTGGCAGTAAAAGCAATCAAGCCCTACTGAATGCCGAATATAAAATTGCCCCTATCATACCAGACTCACGCTGTCTGCAAACCTTTGAAATGCAATCAAGCAAAAAAGCCTTGGCAATTCACTTGTTCCGCAAGATGGTCCAACTGGTAATTCTCTTTATATGGTGACGACAGGCATAAATTTCAAGCATTTTCACTGACAAGAATCACTTCTCGTCTGTTGTTATGCTGGTATACTTGGGTAAGTTAATTTTGAAGTGGTATCTGCTGTATGGCTAAAAATCGTTATGATCCAAAATCCATAGATGAATTGATGGGCAAATGGTCAAACAAGATCACCCAATTCGGTGCAAAGACCGATAGCCTGCAAGTTTTACAAGCAGAGCTTGATAAAGCGCTGGGTCCTATCTTGAGCAAAAAGTGCCGCGTGGCAAATTATCGAGATGGCACTTTAGTGATTGAAGCCGTTTCTGCCACATTAGCAACTCGACTTAACTATTTGAAACTAGATATTTTGTCTCATCTTAGACAAAATGGGTTTGCTGAATGCGGGCAAGTGAAAGTCACTTCTAACCCCGACGCACAGTTGAGACTAAGTGAGCCCAAACCTAAGTTCAAGACACAAAAAAGTAGTCGAACCATGAGCGAAAGCACTGCTGAACAATTAACAGAGCTTGCAGCGCATGCACCGCCGAGTTTACAAGCCAAACTACTCAAGCTCGCTACCCACGCGGCAAAAAACAAGCAAAAAAAATGACGCTAAAAAGCGTCATTTTTTATAACTAATCTGTATTAAGCTTTCGCAAGCTCCATACCTGGCGCAGGCATATGAATTGGCTCTTCAAATGTCGCCCATTCCCACGCAGATTCAGTCGCCATAATTTGACGTAATAGTTTGTTATTTAAACCGTGGCCTGACTTGTAACAGGTGATCTTACCTAGAATGTTATGGCCAGCCATAAACATGTCACCAACACAATCTAAGATCTTATGTTTTACAAACTCATCATCGTATCGTAAACCGTTCGGGTTGAGTACTTTGTACTCATCTAAAACAACCGCGTTATCCATGCTACCACCTAACGCTAGGTTGTTGGCATGCATATACTCGATGTCTTTCATAAAACCAAACGTACGTGCGCGACTGATTTCTTCAGTAAAGCTCTGAGCCGTAATATCAAGACCGATACGCTGACGGCTGTCATTGATTGCTGGATGATCAAAGTCAATCTCAAAATCAATGTGGAAACCATCGTAAGGGGTAATTTCAGCCCACTTATCACCGTCTTCAACGCGTACAGTTTCTTTAATACGAATAAAACGTTTAGCAACTTGCTGCTCTTTGATACCGCCTTTTTGTAATAAATAAATGAACGGTAATGCACTGCCGTCCATAATCGGTACTTCAGCACTATCTAATTCAACAACAAGGTTATCAATACCCAGTGCAGCAACAGCGGCAATTAGATGTTCAGTGGTCGATAAACGCACACCATCTTTGTTAGTCAAACATGTACATAACTGTGTATCGCCAACAGCTTCTGGTGTAGTTTCAAAGTCAACAACAGGATCAAGGTCGACACGACGGAATACAACACCGGTATTCTCGCTCGCTGGTCGGAGAGTAATGGTAACCTTTTCACCTTTATGTAGACCGACACCTGTCGCTTTAACAACTTCAGCAATTGTACGTTGTCTAATCATAACTTCGCCTATTCATGTCACTTGGACCGCGGATTGTATCACAGATACGACCAGCTGCCAATCGTTTAATATGTAACCAGTTTGTTAGTCAGACTGTTTACGTAAAAAGGCAGGAATATCAAAGTAATCGCCTTTTTCAGTCTCACCAGATGCCGCTGGCTTATTCTCAGAAGCCGGTGTCTTAGGAGCTTGTGTCGCTTGAGTCTGCGTTTGCTCCGGTGCACTTGTCGGCTGCTCAGTGCTAGTTTGCGTAAAGCTTGGTACAAACATACCTGGCTGGCTTGACGCCGGCGCAGCTGTTTGCGCATCACTACCCGAAACCTGCTGCATACCGTTATCAATAATGCCAAACTGAGGACGACGGTCGCCACCTAAACCAGTTGCAACAACAGTTACTCGTAGCTCATCACTCATTTCTGGGTCGATTACTGCACCGACTACCACAGTCGCGTTTTCAGACGCTAATGCCTTCACATGATTACCAACCACTTCAAACTCTTCAATGGTGATATCCATACCCGCTGTGATATTAACCAGAATACCTTTTGCACCAGTTAAATCGACGTCTTCTAATAGTGGGCTTGAGATAGCCGCTTCTGCTGCTTCTTGCGCACGATCTGGACCAGACGCTGACGCTGTACCCATCATTGCAGTGCCCATTGCTGACATAACTGTACGTACGTCCGCAAAGTCCACGTTGATAAGACCTGAACGGGTAATAAGTTCAGCGATACCTTGTACTGCACCGTATAATACGTCGTTCGCTTTCGCGAATGCGTCTAACAGTGTAGTGCCTTTACCTAAAACCTTAAGTAATTTGTTGTTAGGAATTGTAATAAGTGAATCTACAATTTCTGACAACTCTGAAATACCTTGATCAGCCGCAGCCATACGCTTTTTACCTTCAAGGTCAAATGGGCGTGTTACCACTGCTACAGTCAAAATACCTAAATCTTTTGCTACGCGCGCAACAACAGGTGCTGCACCCGTGCCTGTACCGCCGCCCATACCGGCTGCGATAAAGACCATATCTGCGCCATCTAACGCTTCTTTGATCGTTTCAATATCTTCTTCAGCAGACTTACGGCCAACTTCTGGGTTTGCACCTGCACCTAAACCAGATGTAATTTGAGTACCTAATTGTACCGTTACATCTGCAGATGATTTACGTAGCGCTTGCGCGTCTGTGTTAGCAGCAATAAATCGCACACCTTCGATTTCTTGTTTTACCATGTGCTCAACAGCGTTACCGCCGCCGCCACCAACACCAATCACTTTGATCACAGCTTCTTCGCTGTGTTGTTCCATAATATCAAACATCATTCACTCTCCGACTCGAGTTTAAAACTCACCTTGGAACCACTTTGAAACGCGGCTCCACCAACTCACGTCCGCATCTACTCTCGACTTTTGTGCATTAACCGAATGTAGAGAACGACCGTATTGTAACAAACCTACGGCTGTTGCATATGCAGGATCGTCAACATAATCTGTTAAACCTGTGATATTTACAGGTTTACCTATTCTAACTGGCATTTGACAGATATCTTCAGCCACTTCTAGCGCGCCAGCCATCTTTGCAGTACCGCCTGTTACGACTAAACCTGCGGCAATTTGATCTTCAAAACCAGAACGGCGAATTTCTTCTAACGCCAGTTCAAATAATTCTCTGAATCTTGGCTCAACCACTTCAGATAATGTATGGCGCGACATTAATCGCGCTGGACGGCCGCCAACACTTGGCACTTCAATGGTTTCTTCACTGCTGGCCATTTGGCTGCTGGCGCAAGCATATTGCACTTTTAGCGACTCAGCGTGTGAGATTGGCGTTCTGAAAATCTTAGCTATGTCGCCCGTGACTTGGTTACCTGCCACTGGGATCACTGCGGTATGGCGCAATGCACCATTGACATAAATGGCTAAATCCATGGTACCGCCACCGATATCAAGTACTGCGACGCCTAGCTCTTTCTCATCATCTGTTAAAACCGCATAGCTGGATGCCAATGCGCCAAACGTTAATTGATCGACCTGAAGGCCACAACGCTCAACACACTTCTCAATGTTTTTAGCCATATCATTTGAGCAGGTGATGATGTGAGCTTTCGCTTCCATACGTACACCACTCATGCCTAGTGGGTTTTTAATGCCCTCTTGCATATCGATGCTATATTCTTGCGCCAATGAATGAAGCATTTTGCGCTCTGCAGAAATAGGCACTGAACGGGCAATATGCATCACATTGTCCATATCGTCTTCAGTCACTTCTGCATTATTAATTGCAACAACACCACTCTCGTTTTGACACTGAATATGCTTACCTGAAATACCAAGGTAAACTGAACCTATGCGGCAATCAGCCATTAATTCGGCTTCGTCGACTGCGCGGCGAATGGAATCAGAAACGAGGTTGAGATCGTTCACCCCCCCTTTATCCATTCCATGAGATTCCTGACACCCCACGCCAACGATACTGAGCTGATTGTCTGCTGTTATCTCACCTACTGTTGCTACCACTTTTGAGGTACCAACATCGAGGCCGATTACTAAGTTTCTTTCTACTGACTTAGTCATGCTTCACTCTTATTTTGTTGTTCTGTTTGTGCTGGAAACTTCCAGCTCACCGCAAGGCCGGTGTCATACCTTAAATCTACCGTATCAAGTACGCCGCCCTCTGGGATTTGCATACTCGGATACACGTCTATAAATCTTTGTACTCGTTTGGCTTTTTCTTCGCGTCCGAGGTTAAGTCGCACACCATCTTCAAGCCATAATTGCCAAGCAAAACGCTCAGACAGCGCTAAACTCACCAAATTAAAATCGTTTACTGCCAGCATATCTTTAAACTGCAAGAAAGCTTGCCAAGCTTCTAACTCACTGCCTTCAGGCCCGTATAACTGCGGCAAGTAAGCCTGTAAGGCTTCGTTGTCTGCCTGAAACACTTGGCCTTTAGCATTTAATAACAAGTCGCTGTTCCAAATAGCCACGGGTTTGTGCTCAACAATGTAAACCTGTAATTCGTCAGGCCATTGTTTTCTTACCGATACTGTTGCGACCCAAGGTAAATCCTGCACCGAGCGTTGTACTGCTTTCACATTAAGTTGAAAGTAACTACTTAAATCAACCTGCTTAATAGCAGCGACGACCTCTTTGTCAGTGGTGTAATTAGGTTTGCCTAACACCACTATTTTCTTTATTTGTGCATCTTGGTTTTCAACCAGCCAATCAGAGATCCAATATCCGCCACGAATAAGAAGACCAGTAACCAATACGAAAAAGCCCACACTCAATATCTTTTGCCAATTGAGCTGTGAATTAACTAACTGAGCTTTCTCAAAAAGAGCACGCATATTAAAGCGTTTGCTCCAAAATGCGAACAACTAATTGCTCAAAAGTTACGCCAACCGATTTAGCCGCCATAGGCACTAAAGATTTCTCTGTCATGCCCGGCACAGTATTCACTTCTAATAAGTAAAATTGGCCATTTTCATCTTGCATTGCATCAACACGACCCCAACCTTGCGCACCAACTAAAGCAAAAGCATGCGCCGCCATAATTTGTAATTGCTGCGTGTGCGCCTCACTCAATGCTGCTGGGCAATGGTATTCAGTACTATTTACTTTGTATTTGGCCTCGTAGTCATAAAAACCACGCGGGGTGACCATTTCAATAACAGGTAATGCTTCATTACCTAACATGGCAACAGTAAACTCACGGCCGGTGATCCACTGCTCAACTAAAACCTGGTCGTCATACTTAAAAGCATTATTTAAAGCGTCGGTTAATTGCTCTGCCGTTTCAGCTTGAGCCATACCAATGCTTGAGCCTTCATGGCTTGGCTTCACCATGACCTTGCCAAACTCATTGATAATGTTGGCTGCATCAAAGCCTGCTTTTGCATCAACAACGGTAAATGCCGCAGTGCTTAATTGTGCCGATTGGAACAGCTGCTTACAGCGAATTTTATCCATTGCCAAAGCACTGCCTAACACACCACTGCCAGTGTATGGAATACCCATAAACTCAAGTGCGCCTTGAATGGTGCCATCTTCACCACCACGACCGTGCAAAGCGATAAAAACACGATCAACGTCTGAGGTTTGTAACTCTGAAAGCGCACGTTCTGCAGGGTCAAACGCAAAAGCATCGACACCTGCTGCAATCAGTGCATTTAACACAGCATTGCCTGAGTTTAATGACACTTCACGTTCAGCTGACGTTCCGCCTAGTAATACTGCTACTTTACCAAACTGTTTCATTATTCACCTTTTAACGCAGCGATTGACATCTCTGTTGCTGCCAACTTCTTAACGATTTGACCAATGTTGCCGGCACCTTGCGTGATCACAAGGTCGCTGTCTTGCAAAACATTTGAAAGAACTTTGCCCAACTCTTCATTGTCTGCAACATGAATTGGCTCTACACCTCTTTGACGTAAGCTACGGCATAAACTCTTACTATCAGCACCTACAATAGGTGCTTCGCCAGCACTGTATACATCTAACAAAATAAGTTGATCAACTTTAGAAAGTACTTTGACAAAATCTTCGTATAAGTCACGAGTACGTGTAAAACGATGCGGCTGATAAATCATCACTAATCGACGCTCAGGCCAACCTGCTTTTGCAGCCTCAATGGTGACATCAACTTCTGATGGGTGGTGACCATAATCATCAACCAGCATCACATTACCTTGTTCATTTTCAAATGTGCCGTAATGTTGGAAACGGCGACCAATGCCTTCAAACTCTGTGAGTGCAGCTAAAATCGCAGCATTGCTGATATTGTGATCTTTCGCCACGGCAATCGCTGCTGTCGCGTTCAGCGCGTTGTGTTTACCTGGCATATTTAAATGTACGGCGATCTCTTCGCCTGACTTAGTCACAACTTTAAATTCGCTGCTATTTACCGTTTGTTTGAAGTTTACTAAACGATAATCTGCCGCGTCGTGCTCACCATAAGTAATGGTTGGGCGTGCAAAGCGAGGGATAAGCTCAGCGGCAACGTCCGAATCAATACACACCACAGCCAGACCATAAAACGGTAAGTTATGGATGAACTCAACATAGGTGTCTTTCATCTTCTCGAAGTCACCTTCGTAGGTATCCATGTGATCCGCTTCGATATTGGTAACAACTGATACCATTGGCTGTAGATGCAAGAAAGAAGCATCACTTTCATCGGCTTCGGCGATTAAATAATCACTGGTGCCTAATTTAGCATTGGTACCCGCGCTATTTAGCAAGCCGCCGATGACAAACGTAGGGTCAAGTTCTGCTTTAGCAAAAATACTGGCGATCAAACTGGTTGTCGTTGTTTTACCGTGTGTGCCCGCAATGGCGATACCGTGACGATAACGCATGAGCTCAGCCAACATTTCAGCACGACGAACAATTGGAATTCGCGCTGCTTTCGCGGCTTTAATTTCAGGGTTATTGACATCAATCGCTGTCGAAACCACAACCACATTGGCATCTTTAATATTATTTTCGTGATGACCAATGAAGACTTCAGCACCCGCTTTAATCAAACGCTCCGTCATCGCATTCTGAGCAATGTCTGAGCCTGTTATACGATAGCCTTCATAGGCTAGTACCTCAGCAATACCGCCCATACCAGCTCCACCAATACCGATAAAATGTATGGTATTGATGCGTCTCATTGCTCTTCGATTATTCGCTTCGTTCACTTGCGTCTCTTTCTCTAAATTCATTTATTTTGCCAACTCACCACACACCTTCGCGACGCGTTCGGTGGCATCAAATTTCGCCAACTGCTTTGCTTTATCAGCAATCTCAGACAATAAGCTTGGCTGTTCAAAATAAGGTGTTAATAACTCAACTAATCGCTCAGTCGTAAAATCATGTTGCGGCATAAGCAAACCGCCTTGTTGATCGACTAAATAGCGGGCATTTGCTGTTTGATGGTCGTCAACCGCATGCGGTAATGGCACAAACAAAGCTGCTTTTCCTGCTGCTGCCACTTCACTGACAGTTAAAGCTCCAGCACGACAGATCACCAAATCAGCCCATGCATAGGCTGCATCCATATCGTGAATAAATTCATCAACTTGTGCATCTAATTCGCGACCAACATAAGCACTTTTGAGTTTATCTTGGTTATTTCGTCCACTTTGATGGCGTACACGCAACGAAAAGTCTTTTGCCAATGTCGAAAATACCTCTGGCAAACGCTCGTTTAACACTTGCGCGCCCAATGACCCGCCAACAACTAGCACATTCAATTGTTCAGTCTGTGGCTTTTTAGCAATAGAACTGACACTGGTTCGAACAGGATTGCCAACCACTTCAGCTTTATTTGCAAAAGCATTAGGAAAGGCTGCCAATACTTGATTAGCGACTTTTGCCAAAAGCTTATTGCTAAACCCAGCCACTGCATTCTGCTCGTGGATCACCAAAGGCACGCCAGATAATTTTGCAGCAATACCAACAGGGCCCGTGACGTATCCGCCCATCGCTAAGATCACCGCAGGCTTACGCTGTTTGATAATTTTCTTTGCCGCTAATATGGCTTTTAGCACCATAAATGGCGCTTTGAGTAAACGAGTTATCCCGTTACCACGTACCCCTTGCACTTCAACAAAATCAATCTCGAAACCGTGCTTTGGCACTAATTGCGCTTCCATTCTGTCGGCAGTGCCTACCCAAGACACTGTCCAACCTTGTTGCTGCATATGCTCTGCAACCGCAATGCCCGGGAAAATATGACCGCCCGTACCACCGGCGACCACCATTAAATGTTTATTCACTGTCATCGTCGCCCACTCCTCGCCGTTGCTTGTCGGCTCGATAACTTGGTTTCAAAATCAATACGCTGCAGCACACCCGCTGCAATCACCATAATTAAAAAGCTCGAGCCGCCATAAGATACAAACGGCAAAGTTAAGCCTTTGGTTGGCAAAATGCCGGCACTTGCACCAATGTTCACCATGGTTTGAAACGCAAACCAAATACCTATGGCCAGCGCAAAATAGCCTTCATATTCTTTACCATGCTTTAATGCTTTCTGGCCGATTAATAAGGCCCTAAATACCAAAACACCAAGCAAGAGTAAGATACTGGTTACACCGACAAAGCCCAGCTCCTCAGCGATAACGGCAAAAATAAAATCGTTATGCGCCTCAGGTAAATACTGCAGCTTCTGCACACTATTACCTAGGCCTTGGCCAAACCAACCACCTTGACTGTAAGCCATTAATGACTGTACTAACTGATAACCAGCTCCAAATGGGTCATCCCAAGGGTCTAAAAAGCCAGTAACACGTCGCCAGCGGTAGGGTTCAAAGACTATCAGTACCACTATCAAACCAATTCCCGTTAAGATCAGCATAAAAAACTGCCATAACTTTGCGCCGGCTAAAAACAACAACCCCACTGTCGTTACAAACATGACCACTACGGTGCCTAAATCTGGCTGCTTTAAAATCAGTAATGCATACACAGCAAAAACCGCTATGGGCTTAGCAAAGCCTTTTAAGTTTTCTTGTACTTCTTCGCGCTTACGAACCAAATAACCGGCGATATAACTAAAGAAAAACAGTTTGGCTGCCTCAGCAACCTGAAAACCAATCGGGCCGATGGGGATCCAACGTTTTGAACCATTCACCTCTCGGCCAATGACTAATACTAAACACAGTAAAAATAAGCCGAAGAATAGTAGATACGGATTACATTTCTTCCACCAATCCATGGGCACGCTAGTGCTAAACCAAAAACAAATAAAACCTAATGCTAAGAACACCCCATGGCGCATTGCGATACCATAAGGGTTGCTATAAAGTCGTTCAGCTACTGGCATAGAAGCACTGGTCACCATCACAAAACCGATACCGATTAAACACAGCATGGCGTACAGCAAAGGCACATCAAAAAGTGCATTTGACTGTTTTGGGGTGAGTTGCATTCTCAGCTCAGCAAACGTCATCATGGTGCAAGCTCCGCTACGGCTTTACAAAATGCTTCACCGCGCACCATATAATTCGGGAACATATCAATACTTGCACAAGCCGGTGCTAATAACACTGCATCGCCGTTTTGTGCCAGTGACTGCGCCTTTAGAATGGCTTGCTGTAAATCAGCAACTAAGTGGCTTTGTTCGTGTAATGGTAAAAACTTTGCACCATCTTGACCAAAACAAATCACGGCTCGACAAGCTGTATGCAATGGCTCACGTAAAGGCGATAAATCAGCCCCTTTGGCATCACCACCTGCGATAAGCACGATTTTGTTTACATCATCTTTTAAGCTTTCCAGTGCAGCGACCGTCGCGCCTACGTTGGTCGCTTTAGAGTCATTAAAGTATTTAACCCCAGCGACATCAGCCACTAACTGACAACGGTGTGCAAGGCCTGTGAAGTTTTTAAATGCTGTTGCAAATGCCGCTTTATCAATGTTAAGTGGCTCAAGTAATGCCATCACAGCCAACGCATTAAACTGATTATGTTTACCCACCATAGTCAAGCTAGAGACAGGTAAAACAGGCTGTTGATGTGCGGCGAAATACAAATCACCATCATGTGTTTGTAGGCAATAATCGGCTTGCGCTAATGCCACACTCACACCGATACCTGCATTGGCCAGTGTATTATTGTCTATAGCATTGAACACCACGTGCTTGGCATGTTGATAAATTCGCTGCTTCGCTTGGCAATAGGCGGCGAAGTCTGGATAACGATCCATATGATCTTCAGTAACATTTAAGATCATGGCACTGGTACAAACTAGACTTTGTGTGGTTTCGAGCTGAAAACTCGATAATTCTAAGACAAACACATCAAAATCTTGCTCAAGCAAATCTAGCGCAGCGGTACCAATATTGCCACCTAACCCCACTTTGTAACCGGCTTCTTTAAGCACTTCAGTGGCAAGACTCACAACCGTCGATTTACCATTTGAGCCAGTTACTGCGATGACAGGCTTTGTGTTTAAGCGAGCAAACAACTCGATGTCACCAATCACTTCAACGCCTTGTGCTATTGCCTCGGCGACACTTTGCTCAAATAATGCAATGCCAGGGCTGATAACGATTAAATCAGCGCTCGGTAAACTCGCCTGTGCCAACGAGCCAAACACCGCCTCACAATCAGGGGCATTATCAGCAAGCCACTGCGAACCAGGCGGCACAGCACGGCTGTCGACCACGCGTGGCGTAATACCGTGAGACAGTAAAAAACGCACAATGCCCAGACCAGTAATTCCCAGTCCGAGCACAGTGATGTTCTTATTTTTTAACTCATTTAAATACTGCATTTATCTGATCTTCAGCGTTGCCAATCCAGCGAGTACTAACACAATCGAAATGATCCAAAAGCGCACGATCACGCGCGGCTCCGGCCAACCCTTTAATTCATAATGGTGGTGGATCGGTGCCATTCTAAAAATGCGCTGACCACGTAGTTTGTATGAACCGACCTGCAAAATGACCGACAGCGCCTCCATCACAAACACCCCACCCATAATCAACAGCACAAGCTCTTGACGTACTAAAATCGCGATAATACCCAGTGCACCACCTAGCGCCAATGACCCCACATCGCCCATAAATACTTGTGCTGGATAAGTGTTAAACCATAAGAAGCCTAGGCCCGCGCCAACAATGGCGGTACACACCACGACCAGCTCACTGGCCAGTGGTAAATGCGGTAAATGTAAGTACTCTGAGAAATTCGCGTTACCTGTTAGATAGGCAATAATCGCAAGCGCTGAAGCCACTAAAATAGTCGGAACAATCGCCAAGCCATCAAGGCCATCGGTGAGGTTTACCGCATTAGATGTACCGACAATCACAAAATAGCTCATGACCAAATAGAAAATGCCAAGTTGCGGCATCACTTCTTTTAAGAAAGGCACAACTAGCACGGTTTCATTTGGGTCTAGTGACGTGAAATATAAGAAGCTCGCCACAGCCATAGCGATCACCGACTGCCAGAAATATTTCCAACGAGCGATTAGGCCTTTTGAATCTTTGCGGATCACTTTGCGATAGTCATCAACAAAACCAACAACGCCCAAGCTACCTAAAACAAAGAGCGTCACCCACACGTATTTATTGCTTAAGTCGCCCCACATTAAAGTGCTGGTAAAAATGGCGCCTAAGATCAACACCCCACCCATGGTCGGCGTACCAGACTTAGATAAATGTGACTCTGGACCGTCATCACGCACCGTTTGACCAATTTGCATACGCTGAAGTGCGCGGATCAAAATCGGACCGAAATAAAGCGATAACAATAACGCGGTTAAAATACCTAAAATCGCACGCAGCGTTAGGTAAGAAAAGACGTTAAAGCCACTGTAATACTGGGTTAAATATTCAGCCAACCACACTAACATGCTGATACTCCATCTGTGGCTGCTTGTTCACCACTTGTTGTTATTAATTCTTCTACTAGTAATTCCATTCGCGCACTGCGAGAGCCTTTTACTATCACAGTACATGGACCATTTTGCGCCGCTAAAGTTTGATTAATTGCGGCCAATAAGTGCGGACGCGTTGAAAAGTGCCTGTCGGCAATTTCAAACACATCACTGCTATAACGACTCAGTACCCCTAAGGTAAATAACGCATCGATACCTTGCTGTTTGGCATACTCGCCGACTTCTTGATGATACTCACGAGCATGTTCACCAAGCTCCCCCATATCACCAAGCGCAAACACCTTATAGCCCGGCATTTTAGTCAATAAATCGATTGCCGCTTTGACCGAGCGCACATTGGCATTGTAGGTATCGTCAATCACGGTTAAGTTTTCGTTGACCTTAATAAGGTTCACACGACCTTTAACTGCGCTCATACTCTCAAGCGCCGCAGCCACCTCATTCAGGCTAGCGCCTAGCTCAGTTGTGAGGGCCGCTGCAATTAAAGCATTGGTGACATTGTGCTCACCCGGTAACGCCAGCGTCACAGGTACTTTTTGCTCACCATCACAAAGCAAGAAGCTGGCGTGAGCGGTGTCGTTTAAAGTCACTTGCTCAGCCCAAATATCTAGCTGTTCATGGCTGGCAATGCGTTTGATGCGCTTATCAAACATGCTGCTATCCCACATCTGGCGAAACTCAGGATTAATATCGCAATTAAAAACGGCACAACCATTTGCTTTTAATCCAGAGAAAATCTCACCTTTGGCCTGCGCCACACCTTCAATTGAACCAAAACCTTCAATGTGCGCTGGTGCAACATTACAAATTGCAGCGACGTCAGGCCTAGTCATTTGCGTCGTATAGGCAATCTCGCCAATATGGTTTGCGCCAAGTTCAATCACCGCATATTCGTCGTCTTCAGACAAACGAATTAACGTCAGCGGCACGCCAATGTCGTTATTAAAATTGCCATTGGTTGCCAGTACTTTGCCTTTTTGCGACAAAATCGCTGCGCACATTTCTTTCACTGTGGTTTTACCCACACTACCCGTAATAGCAATGGTTTTTGGCGCTACTTGTGCCATTACGGCAGCACCGATATGCCCTAAAGCTAACCGAGTATCGGCTACCACAAACTGAGGAATATCGCATTCCACTGGTTTATCTACAATCGCTGCTATGGCGCCTTTTTCATACGCTTGCTGGACGAATTTATGACCATCAAAATTTGGTCCTTTCAGCGCTAAAAACACCTCATCATTTTTTATTGTTCTGGTGTCGGTATTAATATTGCTGACTGATAAATTCTCGCCACAACTTACTGGGGTGTTTAATACGGCTGTAAGCCAAGCAAAATCCATTGTGATCATGCTTTATCCCCTTTTAAAATTTTCATTACCCATGCTCTGTCACAGAAGGTGATCGTTTGATCACCGATAATTTGATAATCTTCGTGTCCCTTGCCAGCTACCAGTACCACGCCTGAAGCTGATGTGTGCTCAACTGCATAGGCAATGGCTTTAGCTCGGTCAGGTTGGCAGTAAGCATACTCAGGTTGACTGAGCCCAGCCTTAACGTCTGCGATAATATCGTCGGGATTTTCACTGCGCGGGTTGTCGCTGGTGATCACCAGCTTATCAGCGTTTTGCTCAGCCGCTTGCGCCATCATAGGACGCTTACCTTTATCGCGATCGCCACCACAGCCAAACACACAAGTCACCTGACCAGGTACATGTTGCTGAAGTGCTTGTAACGCCAAAGCCAGCGCATCTGGGGTGTGGGCATAATCAACCACGCACGTTGGTTTGCCTTCAACCGAAAACGCCTGCATACGACCCGCAACCGGTTTTAGTGAAGAAACCGCATTACACAATGCCACAAAGTCATACCCTTCAACCAAAAGTGCAGCCATCGCAGCCGCTAGGTTATAAAGATTAAATTGACCAAATAGCGGTACATTAATGGTCGCTTCCCCCCAAGAAGTGGAGAGCGTTGCACGAATGCCAGTTTGATGGCATTCAACCTCATCAAACCAAACAAACTGCGTAAAATTGTGTGCCGTTGGTTTTTTGCCATATACCACTAGATTGCTAAAACTAGATTGTGCGATCCAGCTTTGGGCAACTGCATCGTCATGATTTAAAACACAGTGTTTTGGCATACAGTCAGTAAACAGCAAGCGCTTTGCTTGTGCATAACTGTGCATGTCACCGTGATAATCTAAATGGTCACGAGACAGATTGGTAAAAACCGCCGTACTAAACTGTGTTTCTTTTACACGGCCTTGGACTAAACCATGAGACGACACCTCGATAGCTGCTAATTGATTATGCTCTGCAAGGGTTGCAAAAATACGCTGTAAGTCGACAGCCGACGGAGTTGTATTTTGCAGTGGCGTTAAGTCATCTACTTTGCCATAACCTAAAGTACCGACAACCGCAGCCGGCACATTAATGGCATCTGCAAGCGCTGCTATCATGGCTGTCGTGGTTGACTTACCATTAGTGCCTGTTACACCCATTACTTTTAAGCGCTCGGTCGGACTCTGATAATAAGTTTTGGCAATTTCAGCAATGCGCTCAGCCAAATTCTCAACCGGGATCAACAAACCTAGGCTTTGATCTAGTGCCGTAAAACTCGTTGCATCAACCAAAACACAGCTAGCGCCATTTTTAAAAGCCGCCGAAATAAAGTTTTCGCCATTACTTACATGGCCTTTAATGGCAATAAATACATCATCGGCTTTCACAACACGGCTATCGAGCTGTAAGTCAGCAGTTTGTGTGGGGATCTTTGCCTCAGAAGGTTCAATGTTTAACGCTGCTAATGTGTGAGATAAATTAAAGCGCATCTTTTTTCTCCGACAAATAAGCAACGCGGCCTTTATCAGGTGCCACATTCAAAATACGTAATGCGTTCGACATGATTTCTGCAAATGCAGGGCCTGCCGTTTGGCCACCGTAATAAACATCACCGCCAGGCTCATTGATCATCACCACCACAGCTAAACGTGGGTTCGTAACTGGGGCAACACCGGCAAAATAACCGACATATTCATCACCATACCCACCTGCTACTGCTTTCTCAGAAGTACCGGTTTTACCTGCTGCACGGTAGCCATCGACTTTGACGTTTGCCGCAGTACCGCCTTTTTCAAATACGGACTCCATCATATCCACAACCGCTTTGACGTCTTCTTCTTTAAATAGACGCTCACCTTCTGGCGGCGTATCTTGCTTTAGGATGGTTAATGGACGAGAAATTCCGCCTGCGCCAAATGTGGCGTATAAACGCGCCACTTGTGCGGTGCTCACTGAGACCGCATAGCCGTATGATAAAGTTGCAATTTCAAAATCTGACCAACGACGATTTGGGTAAAAAAGACCACTACTCTCACCCACCATCATGGTGCCTGTATCTTCACCAAAGCCTACTTTTTGATATAAACCAACGAGATACTCTTTAGGTAGCATTTGACTAATTTTAGCCACGCCCATATTCGATGATACTTTAAGAATTTCTCTCAGGGTCATTTCACCATGATTACGCTCATCTTTAACTAAGCTGCCACCTAGGCGCATCCAACCCGGAAAGGTATTGATGGTGTCATCGGCTTCAATCACATCATGATCAAGCCCCGCTAACACAGCCAACGGTTTAAGGGTTGAGCCGGGCTCAAATAAATCTGTAATGGCACGATTTCGGCGTTTGTAAGGGTGTGCATCGCGCATATCATTCGGATTGAAGCTTGGACTGTTTACCATAGCAAGTACTTCACCGGTTTTTACATCTACCACCATGGCAGAGCCTGAAGTAGCTTGATAGCTCAGTACCGCACTTTTTAAGGCTTTATAAGCAATTGCCTGAATACGTAAATCAATGCTGAGTTGAACATCTTCTGGCTCAACGCGTTGCTCTTCGGATAATACTTGGATCTCACGACCACGGGCGTCTTTACGAATGGTTCTTTTACCTTCAGCACCTGTAAGGGCATTCTCAAATAGCTTTTCGATGCCTTCGATGCCTTTACCATCAATATTGGTGAAACCCAGCACATGTGCGGTGACTTCACCACTCGGATAGTAACGTTTTGATTCGTCTAGTAAGTGAATACCTGGCAATTTTAATTGACTGATATAACTTGCAACTGCAGGCGTGACTTGGCGCTTTAAATAGACAAATCGGCGCGCAGGATTGTCACGTAGACGCTCATCCACTTCTTCGTGATCAATTTGTAATACGTCTGCAAGCTCGCGCCAACGAATATCATTGTCATACCGTACTTGCTTGCGGTATGTCATTTCTTCTTCATTTTCAGCCAGCGCTTTATGATCTTCTTTATTTTTACGCGCAGCACGAATTACTCTTTTACCAAGCGCTTTATCGAGGGCAAGCGGATCGGCATACACACTCACAACGGGCACACTGACAGCGAGCTCTTTGCCATTTCTGTCAAAAATCATGCCGCGTTGCACTTTTAGAGTTTCAACACGTACCGTGCGTTTTGTACTTTCTTCACGAGCATGATCGGGCTCAATCACTTGCAAGTAAGCAGCACGAGCCATCAGCGTTAAAAAAACCATGACTAACACAGTACACACCAGTGCAAAGCGCCAAGTTATGAGTGTTTTTGAGCTATTGGCTTTTTTCATGGCAACACCACCACTTGCTCATCTTTACTGGTTGGGCGCTTCATTTCTAGCTGCGTGGTTGCCACTTCTTCGATGCGAGCATGTTGCGAATAGAATTCTTCTTCAACCAGTAAGTAACGCCATTGCAAGTCCAATTCGTCACGCTCTTGTAAGAGTTTGTCCTGCTGGATCACTTGCTGACGAGATAGATAAGTGACTTGTACAACCCCCAAAGCCGAAGCAAAGATACAAATAAGCAAAAAGCCCGTTAGCTTATTCGCTAAAAGGCCTGCAAATATCTCATTAAACAGCTTAGGCTGTCGGCTTTGTGGTTTATTCATTATAGTTTTTGCGCTACTCGCAATACTGAGCTACGTGATCTTGGGTTAGCAGCTATTTCCTCAGCAGTTGGTTTTATGGCTTTACCCAACGCCTTCAGTGTCAGGTTTTTATTCAACTGCGCTTCCGTTAATGGCAAGCCACGCGGGACAGCCTCACCTTTACTTTGTTTCTTGATGAACTGCTTAACGATGCGATCTTCCAAAGAGTGGAATGAGATCACCACCAAACGACCGCCCGGCTTTAATACCGAAAGCGACGATTGTAATGCCGTTTGAATTTCTTCTAACTCACTGTTGATGTAAATGCGAATTGCTTGGAAAGTGCGCGTTGCTGGGTGCTTGTGCTTATCTTTCACAGGCACTGCTTCATCGACTAAATCAGCCAGCTGCTTTGTGGTGGTGATAGGAGTTTCGTCGCGGGTTTCAACAATTTTATGCGCTATGCGACGGCCAAACTTTTCTTCACCATATTTCTTGATCACAAACGCGATGTCTTCAAGCTCAGCCTCGGCTAACCACTGCGCGGCACTGCGGCCAGACGTGGGATCCATACGCATATCAAGTGGACCATCTTTCATAAAGCTGAAACCACGATCAGCATCATCCAATTGCGGTGAAGAAACGCCAATATCTAATAAAATGCCATCGACTTGGCCCAGAATACCCGCTTCTGTTGCCACTGCTTCGATGTTTGAGAAACGCGTATGGGCGATATTAAAACGGGTATCGTCAGCAAATTTCTTAGAGGCTTCGATCGCCTGCGGATCTTGATCAATAGCCTGTAAACGACCTTGTTCGCCCAAACGACTTAGAATTTGACCCGAATGGCCGCCTCGGCCAAATGTGCCATCGATATAGGTACCATCGGCTTTGATATCTAACGCGTCTAACGTTTCATTCATCAAAACTGATACATGGGTAAATTGCGCAGTCATGCGTTATGTAAGCCTTTTTGTTTGCTAAAGCGAAAAGTTTTCAAATTCAGGGGTCATCTCAAAGTCACCTGCACGCTCAATTTCTGTATCAAGCTGCATTTGCTGGTGCCATTTCGACTCATCCCAAATCTCAAATTTATTTAATAGCCCTATGAGCATGATCTTTTTCCCCAAACCTGCGTAGTTACGTAATGCCGGAGAAAGTAAAATGCGGCCATTCTTATCTAATTGGTACTCAGTGGCGTGCCCGACCAGCATACGCTGCAATCGACGCGCTCTTGGATTCATACTGGAGAGCTTTACAAGTCGAGCGGCAATTTCATCCCACTCGCTGCGAGGGTATAACCAAAGGCATGGTTCGTTAATCGCAATAGTGCAAATCAGCGAGCCCTGCTCTTCAGACAAAAGCGGTTGCCGATACTTAGTTGGTATCGCAAATCGACCTTTATCATCCAAATTTAGCGCACTTGCACCTGAAAACATGGAGCAACCAACCTTATCGTATTTTTAACCCTTTAGATCCAATTTGATCCACAAAAAACCACTTTTTCCCACAACTGCACAGTCTATGACTTGACGAGTATTTTTGTCAAGCCGAAAACTAAGCCGAAAATATCAAAAAACCCAGATAAAATGCGGCTTTGCTGAAAGCCTATGAAATGCTTGAGAAAACCCGAAAAGGGAGGAATAAAACTTTTTGATAACAAAAAATTCATCTATTTTTCGCACTATAAGAATTTTATAAGCATGACTTTTCGACTGGCTGTGACGTGCAAAATGTGTTTCATCTTCTTGTACAAGGAGTAATCAGTTAAATTCATCGCTAAACTTGGCGCTAGACTGGATTTTTTATACAATTAAGAGTCTTGCTGTTGTAAATCACCGAGCGTTATTATTTTAAATTTATCAATACCACGTCGCTTTAATCGCTTACTCTTTTTGCTTTGCCTACCAGGCTTAGCCGTGATCCTCTTTCAGTTACTTGAAGAACGTACGGATATTTTAAAAGAGCATGAGCAACAAGCGCGTGCGCTCGCATTACAGATCTCACAGCTGCAACGTGCCGATCTCAATGCAACCAGAAGGTTACTTTCCCAATTGGCGAAACATGATGAACTGTTGAAAGCCAATAATGGCCAATGCAGTAGCCTGCTTACTCATGCCAGTTTGATCACCCCTAACATTGCCAATATTGGTTTGATAGATCTGAATGGTGATGTGTTATGCACAGTAAAAAATACCAATCAAAGCATAAACATAAAAGACAGGCGTTATTTTCAAAACGCTTTAAACACACAGCAGTTCGCGATTGGTCAGTTTCAGGTTGATCGTTCTATTAACCGTTTAACCGTCAATTTTGCGATGCCTGTTTTTGATAATCACGGTAACTTAACTCATATACTTGCTGTAGCTAAATTACTAGAGCAATGGAGTCAAAGCCTAAACCAGTTGACTCTGCCAGCTAATTCTCAAGCGATTATTACCGATGTTGATCACAAAATTGTTGCCAATTATCCGTTTGACTATGCTCAACTCGGCCAGCCTGCCAATGAACATTGGCCCAATATGCACTTTCAAGGGGTATTACAATTTGAAGCCCCAACTGGTGAGCGCAGAATTTACCTGCGACAACACATAGTCGAAAGCAATTCGAACAGTCAGCTTACGCTACATTTATCTATTCCATTTGAGCATGCTATTGCCGCTGCAAATCGCAAAGTTAGCCTGATCTTTACTTTATTTATTGCCGCGCTGTTACTTATGTTTTGGCAAGCACGTAAACAGCTCAATAAGGTGCTCCTACAACCCTTAAAATCACTCCAAAATGCACTAGATGCTTTTGCGAAAGGAAACAAAACTCGCTTTCAACAAACTGGCTTATCTCCTGAGTTTAAAAGTATCGCGAGCAATTTTGAAAATATGGCAACCCAAAGGCTCACCGCTGAGAATGCGCTCGCACATAAACATGCCGAATTAGCTAGCCTGATCCAGGCGTTACCCGATACCTATTTGCGTATTGATAACGAAGGTAAAGTATTGGCGTCAAATGTCACCTTTTCGAGCCCGCCCAAGCATATACTCGATCTATTGCCTCAGCACTGCTGTGATCAATTACTTAACACCTTACAAAATCATTCTCTCAGTGACACAAATCAATTTGAATTTACTGCGCAGGTTGATGGCAATCTGCATACCTTTGAAGCACGAACCAACCTATTAGATACCCACCAGCAAGCCATTATCGTGCTGCGCGATATTACAGCACGTAAGCAACAAGAAGAAGCAATGAAGTTGGCAGCCATGGTGTATAAGAACTCGAGTGAGGGAATGACCATCACCGACGCTAACGGTATTATTCTGGATGTGAACCCCTCTTTCGAAAAAGTCACCGGCTACTCTAAAGCTGAAGTATTGGGTAAAAATACCGCATTACTGGGCTCAGGAAAGCATACTCAGCAGTTTTATGATGACATGTGGCAGCAGATCCAATCTAAAGGGGCGTGGCAAGGTGAAATTATTAATAAACGCAAAAATGGCGAGCTATTTACCGAATGGCTTACCATTAACTCTGTTTATGATGATTCAGGTATCCCTTACCGAAGAGTCGCCATTTTCACTGATATTAGTGAGAAAAAGCGTCAAGATGAATTGATTTGGCGTCGTACTCATTTCGACCAACTCACCGAACTAGCGAACCGCCTAGAACTGAAACGTCATTTAAAGCAGCAGCTCAGTGAAGGGGCTTCATTGGCCATCTTGTTACTCGATCTCGATCACTTCAAAGATATTAACGACAGTTTAGGTCATTATCATGGCGACAAGCTACTAAGGGAAGTTGCTAATCGACTCAACCAACTGGCTGGTAAATGTAGTTTAATTTCTCGTATTGGTGGCGATGAGTTTGTCTTAGTGATTTCTGAAAGTCCCCAACATGAGCACCTGATGCAAATAGCTGAGCAAGTGCTTACATTGTTAAAGTCAGCTATTTATCTTGATAATGAAGCTTGCCATATTAGTGCGAGTGTCGGCATTGCAACCGCGCCTAAAGATGGTAACAGCAGCGGCCTACTGCTCAAAGCAGCAGATCAAGCCATGTATTTGGCTAAGCAACAAGGGCGTAACGGCTTTGCCTTTTTTGACGCTCAGATGCGTCAGGCCACTGAACAACGCATGCAGCTACTGAAAGATTTACGTATTGCGATACAAAAGCAGCAATTTGAGCTGTATTATCAGCCTATCGTTGAGATGTCATCACGAAAGGCAGTCAAAGCCGAAGCCCTGATCAGATGGCAGCACCCAAATAAGGGCATTATAAGTCCAGCGATGTTTATTCCGCTTGCTGAAGAAACACAACTTATATTAGAAATTGGCGAATTTATTTTTGCATCAGCTTGTCGTACTCAAAAGAAACTCATATCTGCAGCACAGCAAGTACAACTGAGTATTAACGTCTCACCGATACAGTTTTCTTCTAAACATAGCCGTTTAGTTGATTGGAAAACACACCTTGATGAGCTGTCTTTAAATGCTGAGCAATTTGTCATTGAAATCACTGAAGGCTTAATGATGAACGCCCAACAGCGTACCCAGTCGCGTTTAAATCAATTATCAAAGCAAGGTTTTGCTTTAGCACTCGATGACTTTGGTACTGGTTATTCGTCGTTGGCTTATTTAAAGCAGATGGATACCGATTTTATTAAAATCGATAAGCGCTTTGTGGATGGCATTGCTGAAAGCCCTGATGATCTTGCGCTATGCGAAGCCATGATCATGATGGCACATCAACTGGGCTTAAAGGTGATTGCTGAAGGCATTGAAACCGAAGCGCAACACCTGCAATTGCTTGCTGCAGGCTGTGATTATGGTCAGGGCTATTATTACGCTAAACCAATGCCCGAAAAAGCTTATTTAGACTTTATGAAAGGTGCTTAAAACAGCTTCAGTAAAAAACTAAATACAAAATATGATTAAGAGTCTAAAAGTCGCTTAAGCAAACTCATCAAGCCGTCTATCTCTATCGGCTTACCTAGATGAGCGGTAAAACCTGAGCTCAGATACGTTTTAACATCTTGCTCCATTACATTGGCTGTCAAAGCAACGATGGGCAATTTAGGGAGTTGCTCTTTGATTATCTGGCAGGCCTGCACACCATCCATTTCAGGCATTTGAATGTCCATCAGCACTAAATCATAATGCTGGTTTGTCGCCATCTGAGTTGCTTGCAAGCCATTTTCAGCAAAGTCTATGCTCGCTTGTGTTGGTGCCAGCATTGCATTTATGACCAAGCGGTTTACCTGATTATCTTCCGCGACCAAGATCTTATACTCTTGCAGATCAGGGAGATCTGCATGTACTTCTGCTGTTTCATTAACCTGCTCAGCAGGTATTTTTGTTAGCGGTAAAACAACCTCAAAACTGCTGCCATGGTGAAGCTGGCTCGACACAGAGATCTCTCCCCCCATTAAACCAACTAGCTGTTTAGAAATAGATAAACCGAGCCCTGTACCGCCATACTTTCTTGTTGTAGACGCATCAGCTTGCTCAAAACGATTAAAGAGACGTGCTATTTGCTCGTCACTAAGCCCTATTCCAGTGTCTTTCACTGTAATGACAACCTGATCATCACCCACCTCTGAAACAGTGACTTTGACCTCTCCATCTGAAGTAAACTTAATGGCGTTTGAAATAATATTCTCAAGCACCTGCTTAATACGTGTGCTATCACCTTGTCTAAATAACCAAACTTCAGATGCTATCTCAATATTTAACTGCAGCTCTTTTGCTTTTGCTGCTCGAGATTGGTTTCTGATCACTTGATCAATTAAACTTTTTATCGACAGCGGTGCACTCTCTATCGAGACCTTACCCGCTTCTAGCTTAGAGAAGTCAAGAATGTCATTTAATATCGCTAATAATGATCGACTTGAACCCAGCGCACTGGCCACCAGTTCATGGTGTTTCTCACTTAATGCCGTTTTTAGTAATAGTTGCAAAGTACCCAGGATCCCATTCATTGGCGTACGAATTTCATGGCTCATATTTGCCAAAAATTCACTCTTCACTTTATCAGCTTGCTTTAGTTCAACCACTAGCTCTTCTAGTTGTGCCGTTTGCTTATCGACACGCACTCTTAGCTGCTCATTAAACCCTGCTAAAATCATAGTAAATGACATGCCTAATGCGGCAACTATCAGTCCTATGGTAAGGGTTAACCAACTTAACCAGTCTTTGTTGTTGTTCTCAAAGGTCTCGGTACTTTCAAAACTCAGCTTCCAACTGCGACCAAACCAATCTATTTGATATTCTGTGGTAAAGTGCAAATCATGTAGATCATGCTTAACTTCTGGCGTATAGCTATACCAAGTGTCTTGCTTTGATAAATCACTTAAAGTGTAACTAAAGCTATGTTTATATCGGCTGGTTGATAAAACGCGTTCAACGATAACATCAATTTCAAGTACCACTTCACTCAACCCCAATAACTTATCAGGGTCATTTTTATCAAAAACAGGAAAGTACACCACATTCCCTGTCGCCTTATTCGTTTGTTGCGCTAGCACTAATGGCGCTGTTGCGATGGGCGTTTTTTGCTTTATCGCTTTTGCCGCAGCCGACCCCGCAATGGGGTGGCTCATGACATCTAAACCAATTGCTGGCGCATTGACTTTATATGGGGCTATCAAGCTAATAGGTAATAAAATATCTTCAATCTCATTGCTGCCGGGGGCTTGTTTGATTTTTGCATCTGCAATGCCTGACTGCGCCAGAGACTTTTGCCAAGCAACAAGATTTTCGGTTCGAACAAAATCAACCCAGCCTAAGGCGCGATATAACTCAAAATCGTCACTTAAAAAGTGGCTGTAATGCTCAAACTCATCAATGCTCATCGCATGACCCGTTTGCATTAATACTCCAAGTGCTTTGAGGTCATTCTCTACTGAGTTTTTTAATAGCTGCATAGAGACGAGCTTTTGCTCAGTAATATTCACAAAGCGCCCATATAAATTGTCATAGTAAACACTGCGCGAATAATTAAAGGTCCAACATACCGTGATGAACAATAAACATGCTGACGCTAAAATCCATGATTTGTGGCTGACTTCTGTATAGCGATGGCTTTTAAATAAAAAAGTACATAGCGGTAGGAAAAATAATACACCAACGGTATCGCCTACCCACCAGGTAAACCATACAAATAGTAGACTATCTGAATGGATAAAACCCTGTTGTAATAAGCTCCATGCGCCGAAAGAAGACGATACAATACTGGCGATAGGCCCGGCTAATAAGAGCGCTTTAATAAGTGTTTCTGCATTTTGAAAATTCAGCGGAAAACGGCAAAAGCGCTTCATTAAAGAATAAGCAAAAATACACTGCAGTACGGCTGCGGCACTACGTAAAGCATTCCAAAGGATATTTGAGAAATCAAAGGGGACACCAAAAAAACCTGAATTATATAAGTTTGCTAATAGTGTCCCGAAGAATAATGGCAGGAGTGAAAATCGACCAAACGCCAACAGGCAGGCAACAGACCAACCCGCTGCGGGCCAGATCGCACTTGCAAAACCGGGCTCTATATTGAACAGTGTGCCAAACAGACCCAATACAAAGCAGCTAATGGTAATACCTAAAAAATACCCACTTTTGATTGTAAAGGGAGCGTCTTGTATACCCTCAGCTTTCAGCATAACCATAAATACATAATTTCAAACATGTTAAAAACATAACATAAGTTATCAGACTAAGCGGTGTTTTACATCAAAGTCCCCAAACTCAAATTGTATACAATATTTATTTCAGCTATGATCCGCACTCCATTTAACCAAGCAGAACTCCATCATGCGTATCACACTCGTTATTCTTTGTTTGTTAGCCACACTTATGGGCTGTCAGTCAAACATGTTAAACACCGAAGAGGACACTCCCATGACCCTAGATAATTTAGCAGAACAATATGTCAAATTAGCTTTGGCTGTGGGTGAACACCACCCTTATTATATCGATGCTTATTATGGCCCCAGCGAATGGCGAGCGGGTGAAAAGCGACCTTTAAATGATTTAAAAGCAGATATCTCATCGCTTCTAGCGCAATTAGAGCAAGTGCAAAATTCAGAGGCGCAATCACAGCGTAAGGCATTTCTTCAAGTACAAACTAAGTCAATGCTGACCTTCATCCAAATTATCAATAACGAACAAGTCAGCTTTGATGATGAATCTTTGCGTTTATACGACGCCGTTTCTCCAAACATTACCGAAGCCGAGCTAGATAAAGCGCTGAATGAGTTAGACGTAATGCTGCCAGGAACAGGCTCAGTGAGTGAGCGTATGAATGACTTTATTGAGCAGTTTGTGATCCCCAAAGACAAGCTAGACACTGTGTTTAAAGCGGCTGTGGTTGAATCTCGTAAAAGAACCAAGCAGTACATAGAGCTTGAAGCGCAAGAGAGCTTCACCATTGAATATGTCCAAGATAAAGTGTGGAGCGGCTACAACTGGTACCAAGGAAACAGCTACAGCTTAATTCAAGTGAATACTGACTTCCCTATTTATATTGCCCGCGCGATAGATTTAGCCAGTCACGAAGGCTATCCGGGACACCATGTCTTTAATTCCCTCATGGAAAAGCATTTAGTGAACGGTAAAGGCTGGATTGAATACTCGGTTTATCCGCTATTCTCGCCAATGTCATTGCTTGCAGAAGGCAGCGCCAATTACGGCGTAGATGTGGTTTTCCCACATGCTGAACGTATTCAATTTGAAAAAGACGTTTTATTCCCATTGGCAGGGCTAGATGCCAGCAAGGTCGAGTTGTACTACCAAGTGCAAGCTGTAAAACAGCAACTGTCATATGCTGATAACATGGTCGCAAAACGTTATTTAGACGGTGAGATTGACGATCAAAAAGCCATTGAATTACTTGTCAAATACACCCTAGTCACAGAGAAAAAAGCACAGCAACGTTTGGGCTTTATAAACGCTAACCGTGCATATGTTATCAATTACAACCTTGGCCAAGATATCGTTAAGGACTACATTGAAAAGCAAACTAAAACAGGCGCGCAAGCAGAGATTTGGGCATTATTTAGCGAACTACTTGCCAACCCAAAAACAGCAAGCATGATGCAATAATGCTTTTTTAATTTTCTAAAGCTGCCTCTGGCAGCTTTTTTTATATCTATTTTCTTTAGCGTTCCACATCTCTTAATAAAACACTCCGAACCCACATACAGAAAATAACCACTTTACAAAATAGTACAGTTGAACTATTTTAAAATATAACACTTGTACTATTTTGGCTTTAAACATGAAATTCAACTATTTTCACGACAAGCAAAATCGTTTTGGCGTTCAAAATGTCACGCGTGCTTTATCTGGCGGGCTAATAAAAATAGCGCCAAAGCTCAGCCTTACTATTGGAAAAAAACTGCTACTCAATCCATTTGGTAAACGTCATTACGCCTTTAATGAACTTGAAGCTGATGATGTCATTAATCTAGAGACCTCATTGGGCCAAGCACATATTAGTCTGTTTGGAGAAGGCCAAAACCTAGTGATTGTCAGTCACGGCTGGGCAGATAACAGCTCGGGGTTTGAAGCCATGATTATCAATTTGTTATCGCAAGGATTTAAAGTCGCAGCCATCGATCATGTTGCTCATGGTAAGTCCGCAGGTAAACAAACTCATTTATTAAACTTCATTGAGACTTTAAACGCCACCGTCGAGTATTTTGAGCAAAGAGAGCATCACATACAGGCCATTGTGGCGCACTCAATGGGCGCGGTTGCAACACTGAATTTACCTGAGGACAAACTAGCTAATAAAAAACTGATCTTAATTGCTACGCCAATTCACTTCTTTGAACTCATGTTCGAAAAAGTCAGTAAAGCGGGAATTTCTACCAAGCTACTTACACATGTACTAGAAAATATTGGCGCTGAGTTTAATCGACAGTGGCAAAGTCTCTGTCTTAGCCAGCATACCAGTAAACTCTCTGAGCACATCCACTTCATTCATGATGAACAAGACAAATACGCCAGTTATCAAAACGTCACCGACTATTTGCAAACATACAAATCATCCCTGTTTACTACTCAAGGGCTTGGTCATCGAAGGCTTTTAGGAGATACTAAAGTCATACAACATATAACTCAGGTGATCACTACTTGATAAGCAAAGGCGAACGCACTCGTAACGAGATCCTCAAACAAAGTATTAGATACAGTAGTCAATACGGTCTCGCTGATGTCACCATCGGCAGCGTTGCAAAACTCTGTGGTTTATCTCGAACGGGTGTTATTTCTCATTTTAAAAATAAAGAAGATATGCAAGTTGCCATCTTACAATATGGTGAAGCTTTATTTATTGACCGAGTGATCACTCCGGCTCGCTGTGAAAATCCTTTAGATCACTTGATCAACTTACTAGACTGCTGGAGCACCTGGATCAATGACATGTTCAACGATCCAAAAATGAGCTGCCCATTTATCAAGGCTGTGGTTGAATTTCAAAACCGACCTGACTCGCAGGTGCGTAGCTTTGTTATCGACCAACAAGAGCGACTATTGGGTTACCTAACGCATCGTATTGAGCGCTGTATTGAACAAAAGTACTTCGCACCTGACATCCCAAGTCACGTCATCGCCTATGAGCTTTATAGTTTATATTTAGGCCATGCCATTACAAAATATACCCTCTCCCAAAGTAAAGCAGGTGAGCTATTCAAGCAAAGCGTCTTAAGGTTAATAGCACAATATAAAGCTTAACTATTAACCCCTTAAAGCCCCGTGGTTCATGAGAGAAACAAATAAATTACTGCAACTCAGCACATTTATTGTGATAGTTTATACTCATAGTTGTTGATGTATCAGCGATTACTCTCAAAGCAAGTAATTCTAAGAAAATAAAAACCACAAGGGCGTGCTTTATATGATCAGTACCGAGTCATTTATTGCGACTTTTTCAAGGCGCTACAAACTAGCCCTTTTAGTTATCGTACTGGCCATTACTACCTCATTTGTCACTTTAAACGAGCAGCAAATAAAACAGCGAGATAGCGCAAGAATTATTAATATTGCAGGCGAGCAACGCATGTTGTCGCAGCGTTTAGCCTTATTTATACACCGTTTTCAGGCACCTGAAAGAGCGCAAGAAATTCAGCGTATAGCAACTAAGCTTTTAGACAACCAGCAATTTTTAATAGAGAAACTCGCAACTAAAAATGCTGAAACACAAGCTAAGGTGGCTCAACATTTCAAGGATACACAACTGTCGCCACGTTTAGAGCGTTATACCCACCTCGCGATTGAAGCGTCTAAGAAAAATTCAATGTCAGACCTGAAGCTATTCGAGCAGTTTGATAGTGAGCAGCTTTTACAAGATTTAAACCACACCGTTACCTTGTTTGAACAAGCCAGTCTTACGCAACAATTAACATTACAAAGAATAAACCTAGCCCTTTGGGGTCTTTCGCTACTAGTCATTTTATTCTTGGTATTTGCGATTTTTAAACCGATGCAACGCTGGTTATCTGAAACCTATCAAAAGCTATTGCTAGAAAAGAATCGCGTAAAAGACGTGCAATTTGCAATCAATCAGCATGCGGTTGTCATGCGTGTTGATAGCCAAGCGAATCTGCTTTTTTATAACAACAAATTTACCGAACAATATGGCTTCAACAAACAAGAACTACTGGGTCAAAATGTTAAAAAGTTACATAGCGGCATTCATAGCAAAGCCTTTTATCAAGAGCTAGACAATGCCATTAAGAATCGAAACGTTTGGCAAGGAGAGATTTGCAACAAAGCCAAAGATGGTCGACTTTATTGGTTTGATACCAGCATAGTGCCTATCAAACACATTGAAAATGAAGTTGATAGTTCTGTCATCATTCAACACGATATCACTGAAAAAAAACGCACTTTAGAGACGCTCACACAAATTCATAAGATCACCAGTGATCCGGCGCAGTCTTTAGACGAAAAAATAGCACGCTTATTGTTGCTAGGTAGAGAGGTGTTTAATTTACCTTTAGCGATTGTCAGTAACATAGACGAAGCGAAGAACACTTATTTAGTCAAATATGCCTCAACCCCTAATGGGGCTATAACTCCAGGCACCGTCTTCGAATACCAACACTCTTACTGTCTCCATACGCTTAAGGCAAATCATGCCATTGCCTACCACCATGTTGGGCAAAGTGATATTGCTACGCACCCATGTTATGAAAACTTTTCTTTAGAAAGTTATATAGGCTGTCCACTCGTTGTATCAGGAAAGCGCATTGGCACACTGAACTTTTCGAGCCCTGAAATCACTCCACATGCTTTTACACAGTCAGACCTCGAAATCGTGCAATTACTCGCTCACTGGATCAGCCATGAGTTCATGCGTGAAGAACAAGAAAACAAACTGCTTTCACAACAACAACTCATGACACAAATGAGTGAGCAGGCCAATATAGGTGCTTGGGAAGTCGACTTAATTACAGAAAAAGTATATTGGTCAGACATGACCAAACAAATACACGAAGTAGAGGCTAGTTTTGAGCCACAGCTCAGCACGGCAATCAATTTTTATAAGCCAGGGTTCAGTCAAAAGCGCATTTCAGAGCTGGTTGCACAATCAATGCAAACCGGCGAGCCTTATCAAGAAGAACTGCAAATTATTACAGCCAAGGGTAATGAAGTCTGGGTTGAGGCCAAAGGGCAAACGGAATTTAGAGACGGACAGTGTATTCGACTGTTTGGCTCATTCCAAGATATTACCGAGCGGGTCGAAGCGCAAAACAAACTGAAGCTCAGTAATCAAAGGCTCGAGTTTGTTTTAGACTCAACCGGTGTCGGCATTTGGGATTGGGAAATTGACTCAGGAAAAACCACCTATAACGAACGCTGGGCAAATATTCTGGGATACAAGCTCAGCGAATTAGAGCCTACTGACACGTTAACTTGGGTCAACTTAGTACACCCTGAGGATTTTAAATACTCAGAACATGCTCTGCGAGAACATTGGAACCGAGAGAATGAGCTATATCTGTGTGAAATTCGCATGAAACACAAACTCGGTCACTGGGTCTGGATATTAGACACCGGCCGTGTAGTTGAGTGGCACATTGATGGCTCGCCAAAGCGTATGATTGGTACCCATTTAGACATCAGTGCCTCTAAGAAAGCCGAGCAAGAAATCCAAGATAAAAATGAGCGCATGGCACTGGCAGCCGATTCTGCAGGGATTGGTATTTTCGATTACAACTTAGAGGATGACTCCTTAAGCTGGGATAACTGGATGTTTAAGTTGTATGGCATTCCTGAGTCTGACTTCTCAGCAGCGTATAACGCCTGGGAGCAGTCTCTCCACCCTGACGATAAAGTAGAAACAGAAGCATTATTAAGTGACGCGATCAAGTATGACGATAAATTTGATACCCAATTTAGAATCATCTTACCCAATGGCCAAATTCGACACATAAAAGCGTCTGCTATCAACAAAGTCAATGAACACGGTCTAGTTACAAATGTCGTCGGTGTGAACTATGACGTAACAGAACGCGTCGAGTATGAACAAGCATTGCAACAAGCGAAAACCGTTGCAGAAACAGCTGTTATAGCCAAAAATGAATTCTTGGCCAGTATGAGCCATGAGATCAGAACACCGATGAATGGGGTGATTGGCATGCTTGATTTACTCTCAAGCAGTGAACTTTCAGATGAACAGCAGCATCGCGTATCAATTGCACAAAGTAGTGCAAACTCATTACTCACCCTGATCAATGACATTCTTGATTTTTCTAAGATTGATGCCGATAAACTCGAATTAGAAAATATTCCTTTTGATCTTACCACTTTACTTGGTGAATTGTGCGAGTCATTCGCTATGACGGTCGAAGCCAAGGGGCTAGAACTGATCCTCGACACAACCGAATTACCAAACCAACTGATTATTAGCGACCCTGGCAGAATTAGGCAAATTCTCACAAATCTAATCGGTAATGCGATTAAATTTACCCATACCGGCGAGATTTTAATTTCTGCGCATTTACAAGGCACAGACTTAGATAATCTAACACTTATCTTAAAGGTTAAAGATACCGGCATAGGTATCGCACAAGACAAGCAAACTCACGTCTTTGAAACCTTCAGTCAAGCTGACTCCTCTACAACCAGAAACTATGGGGGAACAGGCCTTGGCTTGGCCATTGTGAAAAAGCTTTGTAATCGTATGAATGGCTCAATCTCTTTACAGAGTACGCTAGGAGAAGGCAGTGAGTTTACCTGTTCACTCCAAGTCTCTAGCTGTGAAAAAAATCACACTAAGGTGCCTGATGGAGACATTTCCTCACTGAATATTTTGGTCGTCGACGACAACGAAACCAACAGAGAAATTATAGACAAGCAATTATCGCAATGGGGTGCAAAAGTCACGACCTGTCATAATGGTGAGCAAGCCTTAACTATTTGTAAAAGCCAAACGGGGGCTATGTTTGATATTGCCATTTTAGATATGCAAATGCCAAATATGGATGGTGCTCAACTTGCACAACACTTGCAAAGTATTCCTGAGTGCGAGCAGATGCAACTTATCATGATGACCTCTATGCAAACCCGAGGTGACGCAAAATATTTTGCCGATTTGGGGTTTAAAGGGTATTTTCCAAAGCCCACTACGACGCAAGATTTATTAGGTGCACTCAAGATTATCTCTGATCAGGGAGACTCATTAGAAAACGCCAAACCGCTTGTCACACATCATTATATTACTGAATTGCAGCAGACTGATGACACCCCTGAGGTGGCTGACCAAAGCCCATTCCCATCATTGAACATTTTGCTTGTTGAGGATAACCCTGTGAACCAAATTGTGGCTAAAGGTGTGCTGAAAAGCTTAGGGCTGGAGTGCGATTGTGCTGAAAATGGGCAACAAGCTTTAACGCAACTAAAATCACAAGCCACGCCTTATGATGTCATCTTGATGGACGTGCAAATGCCCGAAATGGATGGCTTTCAAGCCACACGTCTCATCAGACAGGGTGAAGCGGGGACACACCATCAATCTACCTACATCATTGCCATGACAGCCAATGCAATGAAAGGCGACAAAGAAAAGTGCTTAGATGCGGGAATGAACGAATATATTGCTAAACCAATCAGTTTAAATGCGTTGAAAACCGCCCTAATTAGCACAAATACAAAGTCATAAATGGACTCAAATCACGAATAAAAACGCCCACTCATGGTGGGCGCTTAGTCGTTCTTTACTTTGAGGCTTATCTATTAACGAATGGACTGTACGATAAAGTCCAGTACATCATCGCCAGATGGTCGATAGCTCAAATCAAATAAAGGTGTCGGTTTATTTACCAAGCCGCGCTCTACCACTTCATTGGTAATCGCAAAATCAAGTAACCCTGTTTTGCCGACCAGTAAGTTATCGAGTGACTGCGTCTTTGCCAGTTCAACGATATCTCTAAAGCCACTGAGATAGAGATAATCTTTGGTAAACCCACCGCCTCGATAAACACGGGTTGTTAAAGTAAAGGCAAACTCTCTGTCTAACTCAAATTCACTCACTAAAGTGTGGAAGGTTTTCACAAAATCGCGATGCTTGAGCATATAGTTCACGGCAATAACACGCAACGCCAAAGTTTGTAGGCGCGATAGTGTCAAACTCCCCGAGCAATACTCACTGTAGATTGCTAAACCTTCTTGAGTGTGGGTATTGCCTGACAAACCTAATCCAAAGACCTTCAACGGTTGCTTTTTAGCATTCAGCGTCGTCACCATATGAATGCCTAACTCATGAAAAGCAAAAGCATGAATTTCTTTTTCGGTAAAACTGGCGTCTCGGTTAACTAATAGCAACGCTTTGTCGTTATTGACCATGGCCTTGGCAACTATTTTTGCCGACTTTTCGATGCGGCAGTTTAAGCCCCACTCTTGCGCCTGTGCTTTAAAGCAAGCGATTGCCTCATCCGCATTCAATACTTTTTCATTTTCATCAATGTGTGGCTTTAAGTGCAGTAAGAATCGTGCGTTCGCAATGTCTTCTTCACTCGGCTCGCCATAGTATTTTAATGAGTTATACATAAACTCATCGGTACCTATGGTGGCCAACAAATCAATTTTGTTCGCCAAATTATCAATGATATGACGATACAACTGCTGAATATCGGCATCGAGAATATTATCAACCGGTAACTTATAGAGCTTTTCTCTGAACTTATAAGGGTTTAGATCTAGCTGCTTATAGTTAAAACTCGGCGCGATATAGCTATTCTTCAAAAACTTTTTACGCTGCGCTTGCAGGTTTACTGGGTTAATAAAGTTCAACGTTTCAATATGACGACATAGCGAAAATAACGCTCTATCAACCTCTAGTACCTCAGGGCTGATACTAGAAGACAGCATGTCGGCTTTTTGCATGCGCTTTTTACTGCCAAAACGGCGAATAAAATATGCAGCGGTTTCAGAGATAGCACTCTTAAAACCTGCTTTTAACTCTTCAAGCACCAAAGGGTAAACATCGCCCGATGTTTCATCCATAAAGACTTTTTTGACTTCAGTTGGTAACACTAGGGTGTTATCAAAGTGTGCATTCACATGACTTATTAAATAGCCTCGACCGTGAAACACTTCGTCTGTTGCAGCACGCACTGATAAGTTAGGCAATTCAATCTTATTCAATTGCTTCTCAAAGTGCTTAACCACACTGCCCCAGCGCTCGACATCAATTTGCCCAGAGCCAATATTAAACGTCGGCGTGTCTTTTTCGATGCGCTTATAGTTGTACGAGTGAATATCAAACACAATTGCTCGACTAAATAGTGACTCTACTTTGGCAATGATTGCCTCAAGCACATTGTAAAAAGACTCATGTTTAGCTTGGCTAATTGCACGTTGCTTTGCACTCAACGGCTTTTGCCATACCTGCTTATTCCACGCCGTTTTAAAATACGTAGACAAGGTTTTGGCACGATTTAAGTCGTATTCAAAACGCGAGTCGTTCCCTATCAACTGAATAGGGAACGACGAGATAAGCTCGTCAGTGTAAGGATCTTCTTCGAAAAAGCGCTCGTCTTTACTGAGCATAAAGGTTTTTTCGAGATCTTTACGTAAACGATGGCCATTATGAATAGCCGCACAGATAACTGGCGTATATTCATCAATTTTAATAATAAAGGCGCCGCCTTCGACTTCAGCGTGAAAGCTCTCACCTTTATTAATTTTCGCGATGCACGCCTGCTCAGACAGCGTTAGCATTTTCGATTACCTGTCTGAATTCAGTTTTACGGTTGCGTACTAGCTCTTTGGCATGCACGACACTTTCAACAAAATCAATTACCTGCGCTTGTAATTTCACACGGTTTAATTTGTTTATACGTACAATGCCACCAGGGCTTAATACATTCACTTCAATCAACTTACCACCAATGACATCGATACCAGTAAAATAAAGGCCATCGCGAACCAGTTTAGGGCCAATGTACTTACACAGCTTTTTCTCTTGCTCTGTCAGTTTATGTTTCACAACTCGGCCACCCGCATGCACGTTTGAACGCAGATCACCTGTTGCTGGCACACGCTTCATTGCGCCAATTGGTTCGCCGTTGAGCATCATAATGCGCACATCGCCTTCTTCTGCGCCTTCAACGTAATCTTGTAAAATAACGTAGTTCTCGCCTTTGCCATTTTCGTCACCGCCGATATAAAAATCGAGTAACGATCTAAAGCTCTGACGTGCCGACTTTTCAATGACAATCACACCACGACCACCAAATCCATCTAGGGGTTTTAAGATCATGCGATCGCTGTCAGACTCATCAAAAATACGCTCTAAGTATTCGCGGTTTTTTGATACATGCGTTGCCGGAATAAATTCGCTCTCTGTATCTTGGAAAGACGCCGTGTAAATTTTGTTATTCGCAATACGTAGACCATCTAAGTCATTCATAATGAAAGTATCACCACGCACTGAATCTAAGAAGTTCAATGCTAAGGTATCTAGCGGTGGATTAGCACGCATGATAATGGCATCAAAACCTGCAAGTGGTAGCTGAGTTCGCTTTAAGTCAGCATTTTTGTAAAAACTTACGACATTGTCAGAACACTTTGTTTTACGCGTAAATACATCACAGAATGCACTCGCCACACTGTCTCTAATAGTCAGGTTATTCACCGTTGACATAGCAACGGTATGACCGCGTTTAACACACTCATGAATTAAACGAAGCGTAGTGTCTGTCTCAGGCTCAACACGATCCCAAGGGTACATAATAAAACAAATTTTCATGGCTATATGTCTTTAAGGTTTTAAATACCTATCCTCCTAACTCGATATTATTAAGGACAGGTATATCAGTAATAGAAATAAAATTAGCCAGTCGAAACTGGCTAATTGGCAATCAGATATAAAGATTGGGTCGTATGATTAATCAGCTAAACTGAAGTCGTTTCCCATGTCTTGCACAGTACGGCCGCTGCTTCTTGAGAAGCTGTGACCCACTTTGCTTTTATCGATTGCTTTTAAGTATTTTTTCCAAAGTTTGGCAGCATGTAAGGTGCTTTCGCCTTCGTCATTTACTTGCGCTACAAATAATTGCTCTTCGTCATTTTCAGGCTGTAGCGTCTCATTCGCCAGCGCACTTAACGTATGGCCGTAGCTTTCTAAAAATTCAGCTTCTTTCAACGTAAAATGACCGCTTCTTGATAACCCATGTGAAAATGTGTGGTCGCCATAAAACAGTGTTTTACCTTTACGAATCGTCGTATTCATATGTTCCCCTAAGTGGTTTGCCATATAACGGTTAAATAAAGTTAGATACAACTGATTAATCTATACCCAGCTTTTATGAACAAATTATTGCCAAGAGCAAAGAAAGCTCTTATTTGCGGAATGTATGTAAAAATCAATAAGAAGAAAAACAAAAAATATTTGTCGTGAAGATAATATTTATTTAAATTGAGGCCATTATGAGAAGAGAGCCATGACACATGGATATTAGAGTCTTTAAAACCTTTATCGCCGTTGCAGAAAATCGCCACTTTGGGCGCGCTGCAGAAACTTTGTATATCACCCAAGCTGCTGTCAGTGCAAGAATAAAACAACTTGAAGAGTTTTATAATACTGCTCTTTTTATTCGAGAAAAAAATAATTTAAGACTGACCCCAGCCGGAGAAGCACTGTTATCTCATGCACACTTGATGGTGAGTCAAATGGCGCAGTCCAAGCTCTCTTTATCAATTGCCGCCATGCAGAAAAACACTTTTAGTGTTGCAGCTACGCCCAATGTTTGGGACGCTTTTTTTAGCTCTCGTATTCAAGATATGTTGGCACTCTTTGAAGATCTGGTTGTTGGCGCTGAGCTCTCAGTGCGCGAAGCGATCCAAAGAAAGTTAGAAGACCGCTCACTGGATGTGGGCTTACTTACCGATCCGATCAAAGACAGCGATTTTTGTAATGAGTTAATAGGTCACTTTGATTTGTCATTGGTTGGGAGCCGCCCTCAATTCGACGCCAAAGTAGAAGACTATGTATTAGTTGATTGGGGCATCACCTTTCAAAAAGAACACGCTTTACACCATAAAGTCACCCCCAACTTTAAAACCTCTGCCGCTATGATTGCGCTTGAAGTGTTACAAACTAAAGGTGGGTTTGCCTACTTGCCTTACCCTCTGGTTCAAGCATTAATTGAAAACGGCGAATTATTTGAAATCGACACACCACTACAAATTAAGCGACCAATTTATTTGGTTTATCGTAAAAATAACCCTCAGGAGCAATTAATTACTGAGTTTAAAGCCTTGTTTTCTAAGCTTCAGTAGTAGAAATCTCCGCTGCGATAAATTTAAAACACTCTTGTGATACATTTGTGAATAATTAGCCATAGTTTCACGATAACTGTCTTGCACACTAGATTTGTGTTTAACAAAACTATAAAGAGCAAGACATGAACAAAGCAACAAGTGCACTCATCGCAGGACTAACCTTAATGGCGGGCGGTACAGCAATGGCCGCTGATGTAGAAGTAAAAATTACCAACCTCACACAAGGTATTTATTTTACCCCACTCCTTGTCGCAGCACATAGCAGTGACGCGCACCTTTACCAAATTGGCAGTAAAGCGTCTGAACCATTACAAGCAATGGCTGAAGGCGGCGATATTTCAGGTCTTGCCGATGTATTGTCAGGCATCAATGCAAGCACTGCCGCAAACCCTGCTGAGGGCTTATTAGCACCGACCGCATCCACTATGGCAATGGTTGAAAGTTCTGAAACTAATTCAACCCTGTCTATTGTCGCAATGATGTTACCAACTAACGATGGCTTTGTGGGCCTTGATGCATGGCCTATTCCAACCGAAGCAGGCACATATCATATCTACCTAAATGCGTATGATGCAGGCACAGAAGCAAACAACGAACTGGTTGTTGATGGCTCTGGTGCACCTGGCTCATTGGGTATTCCAGCCTCTCCGGGCATGGCACCGGGTACGCAAGGCAGTGGTGTCACCAGTGAAGAAACCAACATGATGGTCCATATTCACCGCGGGAATTTAGGTGATGACGAAGCAACAGGTGGTAAAAGCGATTTACACAATACAGTACACCGTTGGTTGAACCCAGTAGCGAAAGTGACTGTAACAGTAAAATAAGGGGCCTAACATGAAAGCACTCAAATTATGTGCGCCTGTATTTGCAGGCCTATTACTCGCAGGTTGTAGCAGTGACACCAATGATGTGATGATAGAAACACCTATGCCTACGCCGCCAGCAGCAGAAGAAATTATGCTAAAAGTGACAGCGGTGAACCTCACTAACGGACAGCCACTTTCGCCAATTGGTATTGCACTACATAAAGAAGGACAATTTTGGCAAATCGGTGAGGCGGCCAGCGCCGAATTAGAAACCTTAGCTGAAGGCGGGGATAATTCAGGGCTACTCGGATTAGATGTGGTTATGATGTCAAGCTCAGCAGATACTCCACTTGCACCTGGCGCGAGCCAAGAGTTAATGCTCACTACCGAAAGTCTTGAAGACTATAAATTGTCTTTAATCACCATGATGGTGAATACAAATGATGGTTTTACCGGTCTTAATGCTATGGACGTATCAAACCTAGCGGAAGGCGACAGTATTTCTATGCGTACCCATGCGTATGATGCAGGGACCGAAGAAAATACTGAAGCACAAGGGACTATTCCTGGTCCTGCAGATGGCGGAGAAGGCTTCAATAGTGCCCGAGAAGACATGGATAAGGTCGCAATGCATCCTGGCGTTGTCGGTAATGAAGACGGGCTCTCTAGCTCAGTGTTAGATAGCACGCATAAATTCGATAACCCACTAATGATGGTCACAATAACAAGAATGAAATAAGCCCGACATGCCCATTACACGGCGTGTAATGGGCATTGCAAAGTAAATAACAGCATATTAAAGGCATGATTTACTTTAAGAGGGTTGAAATATGCAGCATAAAGTATTGATCGTTGAAGACGATCTCGATATTGCAGGGTTAGTTCAAGTGCATTTAAAAGAATTGGCACTTGATGTTGAACACGTAAGCGATGGGGAAAGCGCCATGGCAAAATTAATGCAAGACCATTTCGACATCGTGCTACTCGATATTATGTTGCCTGGCATGGACGGTCTTAGTGTTTGCCGAGAGATCAAATCTCTATTTCCTCATATCAGCGTGGTATTACTGACCTCTAAAAGCAGTGAGATGGACAGAGTAATTGGCCTAGAAATTGGTGCCGATGACTATATTTGCAAACCTTTTAGCTATCGAGAATTCCAAGCAAGGATCAAAGCCCAGATCCGCCATATTAAATTGCTCAAAATGCAGCAACAGCCAACCGATACAATCGCAACAGCGCCAACTGCCTTGATGTTAGGCGCGCTGCAAATCGATACAGGGGGTCACGAAGTCTTTATCAATGATCAACTTATTGACCTCACCGCAACCGAATTTGATCTGATCCACTTCTTTGCCAAACACCCTAATCAAGTATTTTCACGTGCCCAATTACTCGAATCAGTTTGGGGTTATGACCACTCAGGTTACGAACATACCGTTAACTCACACATAAACCGTCTACGCAGTAAGTTAGGTAACTTATGCCAACAAGACATCATAGAAACAGTATGGGGGGTGGGTTACAAACTTAACGCCAAATCATTGCAACAGGCATCATTATGATCCAATCTCTTTATCAGCGCCTCAGTCTGACCATTTCAATGGTGCTTTTCATCATACTCATTTCGTTTGTAACTTGGACACAGTGTGTGTCTGAAGTGTCTCGCTCTCAAGCTGAGCAAAAACTACATTTAGGCCTTGCGGAACACCTCGCCAATGACAACCCCTTGCTAAAACAAGGCGTTTACGACTATAAGGCCCTTGAAAGCCTATTTCATACCTTAATGGTACTGGGCCCGTCTTTTGAGTTTTACTTTGTCGATCCTAGCGGCAAATTAGTCACCTACTCCGCAAAACCTGGCGATGTTAAAAAGCAAAGTGTCGATTTACGCCCTTTGTTACAGCTAATAGAAGAGCCACACAACTTGCCGATTTTTGGCGATGATCCGCGCAGTTTTGATCAACAAAAAATCTTCTCTGTTGCACCGGTTTATAACAACGACACGCTTCAGGGGTATTTATATGTGATTATCGGCTCTTCAGCCTATGACTCTATTTTTACCCAGATCAGTAGTTCAGATCATTTATTTCAACATTCTGCTGGCTTGTTGAGCTTAGTGATCATTTTACTATTCGTAGCGGTGTTATTGTTTCGCTATATCACTTCGCCTCTCAAGCAACTTGGCGACTTTATTCACAAAGCAGAAGAAGCGAAATTTGATTTAACTGAGTTGACTATGCCACAGTGGTCAAACTCTGATAACGAAGTCCACCAGCTTGGCAACAGTGTTAATCAAATGCTGGTGACCATTAATCAGCAGATGGCACAACTCACAGAACTTGACTCACAACGCCGTCAATTATTGGCCCATCTATCTCATGATTTGCGCACTCCGCTTGCTTCATTGCAAGGGTACTTAGAGTTAATTGAAAAACAGCATGCTAAGCCTGAGCAACAGATGCATTACCTTCAAGTTGCGCTTAAGAATTGCACCCAATTGAAAAGCTTGATCGATCAAATATTCGAGCTTGCACACCTTGAATCAGGTCATGCCAATGTACAATTTGAAGTGTTTAATTTAGGTGAATTGATTTATGACATTTTGGCAAAGTTCGCACTAAAAACTGAGCAAGCCAACATTACTTTAACTGTGCAGCCCAAAACCTTTGATGCCCAAGTTTACTCTGACATCGCTAAATTAGAACGGGTACTAACCAACTTGATTGATAACGCCATTCGACATACGCCGTCGGGAGGAAACATCACCATTGAAGTCAGCGAGTACAATAAACAATATGCGTTAGCTGTGCGAGATACCGGACTGGGTATCAATGCCAAAGAGCTGCCTTATATCTTTGAAGCCCGTTACAAGGCAAGCAACAGTCAGGGCTGTAAAAAGACCCATGCGGGTCTAGGGTTGGCGATAACCTCTCGCCTTATTCGTTTGTTAAAATCAGAGATCAAGGTTGATAGCGAATTAGGTAAAGGCACCGAGTTTTCTTTTGCTGTGCGTAAAGCCACAGATGCACTTAATTAACCTGAACCTTGATTAATTTAATTAAACAACTTCCTTAGCTCGCTGGGCGTCATGCCCGTCCAGCGTTTAAAGTTGCGGCGAAAGTTTGTCACATCTGCATATTCAAGTTGTTGTGCAACTTGCTCGTTTGAACAACCTCGCTCACTAATATGGATCACCGCTTGCTGCTTTTGTAGCTGATCTTTCAAAGCTTGCAAACTGGTATTGTGGGCTTTTAGCTTCCTTTTTAAAGTCGCCACACTCACACCTAAACATTCACTGAGCTCAGTTGCAGACTGTTTAGGACTCAGAGCGAGTAATGAACAGACATACTGTAAAAAACCGACATTATTTTCTGCATGTTTTGATTGCTGAAGATAGAAACCACGCATAGAAGTTAACGCTAAAGTTTGTGGCCGATACATGTAAGTAGTGGGCACACTCACCATAAAACAAGGTTGTGAAAAATGATATTGCAGCTGCAGATGTGATTGGTATTGTTCCACATGTTCAGGTTGCGCATAGGGCAGTTTGACTGTCAAATGCGACACCATGTCAAAGCGCCATCGGCATAATTGGTCAATCACCGCTATCAGAAATTCGGCCATAAACTCCATGCAAGGTGCTGACACCTGAGCTATCGCGGGATTCACGACAAAATGGCGCGCATTCGCGCTGCGATAACTTTGAAAGAACATCAGTGGCCAAATTTGCGCTTGCCTAACTTGTAAGACTCGGCTCATATCTAACAAATTCCGGCTATTAAGTAGTGCCTGAAAGGCCGCTTCAGGCTGGCTAAATAGCCAATGTCTCGCCACTAAAAAGCTCACGCCATCTTGACTTAGGAGCGTTTGAGCATTGTCAAAAATTTGCGCCACCTGTGTGAAACTCACTCGCTTGTTTGGCTGATGTAAGTCTTCATTAAACAGACGACTGCCTTTGAGTAACTTATGACTACTCACCCCTCTTTGTTCAGCCATCTCAATCAAAGGCAGTAATAATGGCTGCATTGCCAAAATAGGGCTGTCACTTTCAAATACCTGCCTCATGCCGCCACCGCTTTGAGTTCATTTAAGCTTTGGCTTAAACGTTGTAACAGGGTGCTGTGATCGTCATCTTTACGGGCTGCCATACATTGCCATTGCACACCTTCAAACCCCAGTGCGCTATTATGATTATCATACGGCGTATGACTGGCCACCATTTGCGCCACCTGTTCAATCACGGCATGTGCTTCCACTAAATCAGTATCAGGTAACAACACAATAAACCTATCAGAGGCATAACGGCAGGCCAAATCGGACTCCCGCAAGTTAAGCGTGATGATCTGACCAATATCTGAGAGCAAACTATTGCTTCGCACGCCCCCATATTTACGATTAAATTCACTGAACCCTTTAATATCAAGTAAAGCCATACAAAATCCAGTTCCACTCTCACGGTAAGCGTGTAACTCGCGCGCGACCTGTTTTTTCATATAATCAGCGCGGTACAAACCAGTGATAAAATCTGTTAAGCCATGCTCACGATAAAAGCGTTCTTTCTTTTGCAGTAGATGATTTAAGACCTGCTGTTCGTGATACCAAAAATACATTGCTAAGCTCATCAGCCCCATTCCTAAAGTCGCAGGAAGCGCTTCTAAACTCGTTAACCAGTCATATTCAAGATCAAAGCGATAAAATTCATCTAAGAAGTCGAGCAACAAAGAAATATGTAAAGCACTCAAGCCAAGAAACAATAAGTTCGTTACCTTGCCTTTGGGTCGGGTGAGCAAGGTGGCCAGTAACCAAATCAAGGTCATCACCGCGATACCGCCCTCACCAAAGCAGTCAATCCAATCTATCTCGCTGGCAGGCTTGGCACTACCAAAAAGGCTCACCATGCATATTGCTGCGGCAATAAACACTCCTAGCAATAGTAATAGTCGCGTGTGAAGTTTTAAAAATGAATCGGTCATAACAGCAAATAAGCGCTTAAAAGTATCACCATGCTACAAAGCTGGCAGGTTTTATCGTAGGGTCACTTTAGCTCATCAAAGGTGCTGCGATTATGACAACTCGGCACTTTTCCCCATGTTTTATGGCACTTAAAACAATCACACCAAGATTGTAGGGGGTCATATTGGCTCAATAAGGCAAAAAATACCGACGAAAAACCTCGTTTTTAGCGAATTTTGCCTACTTTGCTTTTGTACTGACATATTTCTTTAATCTGAGTTCTCTACTTTTGCCGTCGTTATCAATAAACCCAAATACTCCTGTGCAAACTGAGAAGAGAAAGATGAAAACACATAAACCGTCTAGATTTACTCGTTCTAAAATCGCATTAGCTACCACTTGTGCATTATTAAGTTCACACGCTTTTGCCAATACCCTTGAAGGTCGTATTACCGATGCCAATAATTCGGTGTACTTTGAAGGGGCCAAGATCAGCATAAAAGAATTAAGCCGCACCATCAGCTCTGAACGCGATGGTCGATTTCGCTTAACAAACCTGCCAGCTGGTCAATATACCTTGGTCGTGGATTATCTGGGCGCGAAAAGTGTCGAACGTCAAATCACCATTAAAGAGAATGAAGTACTCACTCAACGTATTGCACTTGAGAACCAAGAAGCCTACATCGAAGATGTCATTGTGGTAGGTCAACGCGCAGGACAAGCTGGCGCGCTTAATCGCCAGAAAAATGCCATGGGCGTAAAGTCTATTGTCAGCAGCGACTCTATAGGCCAGCTTCCCGACCAAAATGCGGCTGAAGCGTTACAGCGTTTACCCGGTATGTTTATTCAACGCGACCAAGGCGAAGGCCGATTTGTTGGCATTCGTGGTATCGACCCCAGCTTGAATAATGTCACCATCAATGGCGCAAATGTGCCCTCACCTGAATCTGGCGTTCGTAGTGTCGCGATGGATGTGATCCCAAGCGAGCTGGTACAAAGCCTTGAAGTCAGCAAAACCGTTACCCCAGATATGGATGCCAGTGCCATAGGTGGCAGCATCGAAGTAAAAAGCTTAAGTGCCTTTGACCGTGAAGGTCAAAGCTACAGCGTGAGTGCACAAGCCACTTACAACGAACAAGTAGAAGCCACCAGCCCTAAGCTCTCTGCCAGCTTTACCGACGTTTATACCCTTAACAAACAGTTTGATCTGGGTATAGCCACAGCCCTATCTTGGTCTGAACGAGAATTTGGCTCGCACAACATGGAGACCGATGGTGGCTGGCAAATGCTCGAGCTTGAAACCGACAATGGTGAAGAAGTAGAACTATTTGGTGCTGAAGAAATTGAACAACGTCACTATAAAATTAAACGAGAACGACTAGGTGCAGCCCTAAACCTTGATTTGCACAGCAATGATTTCAGCAAATACTACCTGCGTACACTGTATAGCGAGTTCTCAGATGATGAGTTCCGTCTGCGCAATGAGTATAAGTTTGATAAAGGTGCATTAGTCTCAGGTCAATTTAACGACGCAAGCGCACAGTTTAGTGGCGCAGAAATGGATCGTGACACCAAAGACAGATATGAGTCGCAAACCATTTTGTCATTAGTAACAGGTGCCGAACACCAACTAAGCGATTGGTTTGTGGAGTATAGCGTGGGGTATGCTAAGTCTTCTGAAGAAGAGCCCAATCGCATTGATGCCGATTTTGCGGGAGAAGACTTGACACTCGGCTACAGCCACTTAGGCCAAGCCCCTGCCCTGACACAATCAGCCAATGCCCACCAGCTCGAAAACTTCGAATTAGATGAGTTGGTTTGGGAAAACAACAATACTGAAGATGAAAGCCTGAGTTTAAAGCTCGATTTAAGCAAGGACTTTACCTTATCTGGCTACAACACCCAACTCAAATTTGGGGCAAAATATGCGCAACGTGAGAAATTCAATGATGTGCGCACGACAGTGTTCGATGGTGGTTTTAACGATGCCACAGCTGCGCAATTTGCAGCATCATCACCTGATTGGTCACTCAGTGCTTTTGGCCCAGGTTTATCGCGCTCTGAGATTGCGCGCTTTGTCGCGACCAACCGCACTGAGTTTGACGTTAATCAATTAGATTCTGATATCGAAACAAAAGGCAAAAGCTTCATTAGCAACGAAGATATCTTTGCCGCTTACGCCATGTTCACTATCGATATGGGCGCTTGGCAAGTGATCACAGGTCTGCGCTATGAAGCGACTGATTACAGCACATCAGGTAACAAAGTTGAGCTAATTAAAGACGAAGTCAACGATGATGAGCGTGTTGAGATTAACCCTTGGGCGGTTGATAAAGACTACAGTCATTTATTACCGAACTTAACTGTTCGCTACGATATTAATGACAAACTCGTGACGCGATTTGCGTACACTAGCACCCTAGCAAGACCGGGCTTCTCAGATTCTGCGGCATTTCAAATCATTGAATCAGAAACCACCGAAGAAGACGGCCAGATTGAAACCGAGCGTAAGGCTGAAGTCGGTAATCCGCATTTAGACCCGTATGAATCGACAAACCTCGATTGGTCAATTGAATACTACCCTGGCCATATTGGCGTAATGTCAGCCGGCGTGTTCTACAAAGACATAGATAACTTTATCGCCACTAAAGAAGTGCAAGATAACGGAGAGTGGGATGGCTTTAAAGAAGTGATGCAAGCAGTCAATGGAGGTGAGGCTAGCCTCTCAGGCGTTGAACTTGCTTATACAAAGAACTTCAAAAATGGCCTGATGCTGTCGGCAAATGGTACTTTTATTGATGCCGATGACCAACTACCAAACCAGTCTGACACCGTTGCGAATTTAATGTTCGGCTATGAAAGCGACCATTTTAGTACGCGTTTAAGTGCAAGCTATAAAAGCAAAAGCTTCTCTCATGAAGATAACGATGCCCGCGTGATGCAAGACGCACACACTCAGTTAGATTTCAGCGCCAAGTACTATTTTAATGACCAAACGCAGATCTATTTCAATGCGGTCAACCTCACCGATGAGCCTTACTACCTTTACCACGGTCAGAGTCAATATAACTATCAATACGAAACCTATGGTCGCTCGTTTGAGCTGGGCTTCACGTTGACCTCTTTTTAAATTTTTAACTTTATGGAGCCGCAAGTAAAAAGCTTGCGGCAGCAGTATGAAAAAGTCTCAGTTAACCTCACTCATCACAGCCACTTTGTTTACGGTCGGTTGTAGCTCAGTCGCGCTACACGCTCAAGACACGCAGCAAAATATCGCCTTTTTAGCTTTTGGAGATGGCGGCTACCATGTCGATTACCCGAAACAAAAGCACATTGATAAACCGAAAACAAAAGAGGAGTTTATCGCCGCAGAAAAAGCCGATTGGCTTGCTGAGCACCGCCCTATTGACGAATTTGGCCATGCACCTATTTATGTTTATCCCGGTACAAATATAGCCACAGAGCAAGGTGGTGCGTTACCTGTGGGCAAAGCCATGGCTGAATTTTGTCAGACCGCAGAGTGTCAGTTTGGCATTCAGTTGGGCGACAACATTTACCCCGATGGCGCAGATGCAAAGGATGGTAAAGACGATCAACAACGTATGAACGATCTGATCAAAGCACCATTACAGCCCTTATTTGATCAAAAACCGGATCTTGTTGTTTACTCTGCGCTCGGTAATCACGATTGGAAAACCTCTCGTAAAGGCGTTGCACTGCAAACTGAATGGATGAAAACACAGCCTAACTTTTACATGGCTGAGCGCGGCTATTACAGCTATAAAAAAGGCTCACTAGGTAATGATGTGGAGTTTTTTGTGCTCGACACCAATATGTTACTGTCGGGTCAGCACTTCTATGAAGTACCACTGTTACCTGATGGTTCAGAGCAAGGACTCGCCTCAGCTTTGGCATCTGGTGCTGCCAGCGTGGAAGACATTGAAAAACATGAAGAGCCTGTAAATGGAGAAGATCACAAGCAACTTGCTTGGCTTGCCAAAGGCTTAAAAAACTCAACAGCTAAATGGAAAATTGTCTACGGCCACCATATTTTATGGTCCATCGGCGGCACCAAGTATGATGAAGGCCATGTCTTGCGACGTTTAATTTTGCCGGAACTGTGTCAGTACGCGGATGCTTACATTGCGGGTCATGAGCACGACTTAGAGCTACTGACCGATGACTGCTCACGCGTACTGCCGGGTAATAACAAACCTAAGCTACCACTTATCATCAGTGGCGCAGCTTCAAAAATGCGTGGCACGCATACCCCCTTTGCCGAGCAGCAAGAAAAGCGTTATCCAGAATATGACCTAGTATGGTCGAAGAGTTTTACCTGGGGCTTTGCTCACATAGAGCTAGATAATCAAACGGATGAACTGAAAGTACAATTTTATTCAACACCAACCGATGGCAGTGGCAAACCAGTGAAAGAGCAAAGTTTTAGCTTCAAGCATCGTAGTGACTAAGTGCAAACATTGACCTCTGCTAATCTCCACAGAGGTCAAATATCACGCTATTTAGAAGCATCATGGTAAATCAGCAACTTGGGCTCATTCTGAACAGCTTGTTTGATGCTTATGTCTAATTGCCGCAAGAGAGTTTGGGGCACTTGTTTATTGCATGCAAAGCCTAGTTTTGAATTTAATAGTGGCATGAGTAAACGATAGTTTTTCGGGTTGATATTAGCGCGCTTAAACTGAAACCGAGCGATAGCATCGCCATAAGCAATCAAATCAACCCGCTTATGATCTATCATTTGTACCAACTCTAAGCCCGTTTTTAAATACACAAACTGAGATTCTGAAATACCGTAGGCAAGTAATGCTTGATGACCAATATCGTTTTTAACAACCCCATAGGTTAAAGACTTATCTTGCTTTAATTGTGAAATACTAATGTCTGTATCTTTATGACCAATCACTGCCACTGTGTTTGGGATCACCAAACCTATGAAGTTGAATAACTTTGCCCTAGGCTCAGTATAGGTCATAGAAAACACACAAGTATTCGCTTGTTGTTGCACACTTTTATACGCTCTAGGCCAAGGCGCAAGCACAATTTGCGATTCATCTAAATACCAATCTAGGTCTTGATACGCTGAGCGAAGCACGTTCAAAGCCAAGCCATGCAACTGACCTTGGCTTTGATAATTGAAAGGCGGGTAATCTTCGGTATACCACTGAATATTAGGTGCAGAGAGTTGTAAGCTTGTAGACAAAATAAGTGTATTGAGCAGTAAGCCTAACATGCACCTTTCTCTAAAAATTAAACCATGAGAAAAGTATAGGACATGCATCTCAATAAAGGGCACAGTTCCTGAATTTTCACTCATTCACTTGCCTCTTAGCAGCGCTGAAAAAGATACAAAGTGCCTAGCGCTTAATGATCTCGCCTCTGAGTGGTGCTAGCTTGGCTAGAACCCTGTTTTGCTCTCGATAATTGACTCCTGCATCTTCCATCGCCAATACCAATAGCTCCACCACACGGTTAAAATCAGCTTCATTGATGTTCATACCTGTGTGAATATCAACCATGGAGTCTCCGGTATATTCACAAGGCCCACCACTGATGTCACACATGTGAGTAATAAAGCCTGCACGGAAGTGACTGACACTCGATTTAGCAAAATACGGTAAAATCGATTTATCTTTCGCAATACGCTTAATAAACGCATCAACAATGCGCTCTATTCCCTGCTCGGCACCTAGTTGCTGATATAAGCTAGTTTTAGGCTGTGAAACACATCCACTCAGACCAATCAGCAACACCGCGCTAATAATTAAAAACACTTTGCTCATTGTTAAAAGTATCCTGTCACTGATAAATACCAACCCGTTTGTTTTGGTAATGCTGCAATTGCACCTAAATCAATATATGCCGCCGTCACACTGACATGCTTGTTAGGAAACCAAGCCACAAACACATCGCGCCAATCGCTTTCTTGCAAGCCTAGGTTATCTGGCTTTTGACGATATTCAACACCCACCGCTAAATGCTGGTTTAACAAAACAGCTGACGATAACTCAAGTTGTACACTGTGATCATGCTTGCCCGAGCCAAAGCCGAGTAACCCCATTTCGTTTGCAGACGTACTGCGTACCGTGGCATTCCATAACAGGTTATATCCAAATGCCGCGCCTAAATGTAATTTACTGGCAGAAAGATAATAGTCATAACCCGATGTATCAGCTGCGCCCAGCGCATTGGCAACCGCTGGAGTATCAAGCTTTTTATATTGCACACCAAACGTCAGTTGCGGCCATTGACTATAAACCAAGTCGCCGTAAAGTCTGATCTTAGCGCCAGTAATACTCTGTGAAAGCTCGGTATTCAGTGGGTTCACTTTAAAATCTTGCTCTGCATAACTCAGCTCAAGTCTGTCGAAAAAATTTGCTTGCGCACCACACACATTTAAAGAAAAATCATCCACATCGGCTTTAGTGCAAAACCCCGATATTGCCCACTCATCTTCAGTGGCATAGCCCGCTAATTGTGCCCAAGGGACCAAACCGCCCCCAGCAGATCCCTCAACTTGTGACACGCCCGGCGTGCCGAGTAATTTACCACTTGCTTGTGATGTAAAGCTTATCGAGAGACAGACAAGTAACAGTATGCTCGCTACCGTTATTCTCATAACTTATCTCCTAGGGGTAAATCAGAAAATAAATTTTCGAAGCTATCTCGTTTCTCAGGCGGGTTTACTTCAATTGTTATCTCAATATTGCCATCAACAAACTTTAAGTCATCGAGTTTGATTGTACGTAGGCGATCAACACCAATTTTTGCTCTCGCATGCCAAACGGTGATCGCCTCAAGTTGATCAGCGGCATATGGCATAGTCACTAAGCCTAACACTGAGGTTTTTATTGCGGGCTTATCATCATAAACATATATGTAGCCCACCATCGAATCATGAATATTACAGCCAAGTACCACAATGCCAGACTGAGTAAAATCTAACGGCGCTTTGGGTTGGCCATGATATAGCCTCAACTCAAACGTTTTAGCTTCAGAGAACGAGTAAACGTGATGGCGAATATAATCACTATTAGGAAAGCTTACCTGAGCTCCTTTTGGAACAACGAGTACATGGGGTAAGAATGCCTTACTCACTTGATCCATAATATAAGGAGTTGGACTAACCGATGTGACCGGAGGAGCACCTTTAAACACAAAACTAACCACAGCATCTGCAAGAGGCTGATTAATTTGGTCAACAACCTTAATAGTGGTTTGGGCTGATGCAAAAACGCAAGTGAACAAAAAAAACGCTGAAATAATTAGACGAGTCATATTGTGTGCTTATAGCGCAAGAATATTAAAAGGGTAGGAGTTTATATATGAAATGTCTATAAAAGAGTATTACACCACAATAATAAAATGCCTTTTATTATAAGTAATTACCTTGTATTCACTTCGTTATATTCTTGGATTTCAGGTACAAATAGGATATTTTATACCCGACTTACAACAACATGGATAATTCTTATGGAAGAAATAAATCTACCAGCTCAACCTGAGCACAAAACACATCAAGTCCTATTCACTGGTAATGCGAAAGATTATTTTGGTATTTGGATAGTGAACATCTTACTCAGTATTGTCACTCTTGGCATTTACTCCGCGTGGGCAACAGTAAGAACAAGACAATACTTCTATGGTCACACATCAATTGATGGACACCGCTTCAATTATTTAGCTACGCCAATGCAAATACTCAAAGGTCGTATCATTGCTTTTGCTATTTTCGCGCTATACGTCACTTTAAGTACTTATAGCCCAATCATGGCAGTGGTATTTTTCTTAATCTGGGCAGCAGCTATTCCTTGGTTAATCAATCAAAGTTTACGCTTCAACTTAAGAATGACAAGTCACCGCAATGTGCGCTTCGGCTTTAAAGGTAACTACTTCGACGCATTAACACATTTTGTATTATTACCAATCGTTGGGGCATTAACACTTTATATCGCGATGCCTTGGGTAATGAAAAAAATCGACACCTATATTCACAACAATATTGAATACGGTAATAAAGCCTTAAAAGTCGAGCTTTCAGCGGGTCGCTACTATGGTGCTGTTTTAAGATGTTTAATAGTCGCGATTGGTTTTGGTGTGATAAGCGCGATTGTCGCTGGTGTTATGGGCAGCTTCGGTGATCCTGAATCTCTTGGCGTAGCCATGGTATTTATCTCACTAGGCTTTAACTTCTTAGCGATCAGCCTACTTGCAGGTATTTACCAAAGTAAGATCCGCAACCATATTTTTGCTAACGCTAAGCTAGAAGATGTGGCGACATTTGAATCAAAGCTAGATACCGTTGAATACTCAATACTACTTGCAACAAATGCGCTAGCCATTATCTTCTCGCTTGGTCTTGCCTTCCCTTGGACAAAAGTACGTAAAGCGAAAATGCTCGCAGCAGCAACCACAATCACATTATCTGAAAATGCAGAACAAGTGATGGAAGTATATCGAGAGTCGCAATCTTCTTTGGCTGAAGAAGCGGCGAATGTGTTTGACGTAGATATTTCATTAACTTAAGCATATGAAGATATTAGGTACTTTATATCCCGCAGGTAGCAGCAAAGCTGTTATCTGCTCAGCAGCGGTATTTGACTCTAAGCTGATGTTAAACCATGAAGATGGCAAACAAGAAAGCTACGACTTTGCGAGTGTGGTTTTAGGTGAACCGATTTTAGGTCAATCTCAAGAAATTACTTTCAGCAATGGTAGCCGTTTTTTGCCTGAAGACGTCAAGTTTCGCTGGCCAACTAAGCGTAAACGTTTAAAGCTGATTGAAAAGCTAGAGCAAAATCTATTTGCAGTGCTCGGTGCTATCGTACTAAGCCCTATTTTAATCTACGGTATTCTATTTAAAGCCGTGCCTGAGTTTGCTGTGCAAACCTATGACTTAGTGCCCGATACAGTAGTACAAGAAATGGGTGAGCAGTCTATGTATGCCATAGAAAAAGCCGTGCTTGAGCCGACCACATTGTCAGCGCAAGAACAGCAAATAGTAACTCAGCTTTGGGACGATAGTTTGCAAAAACTGTCTCTACCAGCAGATAAGTTTAAGTTGAGTTTCTATCAGTCAGATTTCTTTGGTGCGAATGCCTTCGCGCTCCCGCATGGTCAAATCGTAGTGACCGATGATCTTGTAAAAAGCATGCAAGATCACCCTCTAGCACTACAAGCCGTTTTACTTCATGAAATCGGTCATGTTGAAAAACAGCATAGTATTCGTATGGCTGCGCAAGCCGCTGCGGGTGCAATCGCTTTTGCCATGATATTTGGTGATTTAGAAGGATTTGCCGAAGTACTGCTTGGTACTGGTTCAACAATTTTGCAGCAGCGCTTCTCGCAAGATATGGAAAAAGAGGCGGACGAATACGCCCTGCAGCATATGAAGCAGCACGGTATCGACCCCAAAGAGTTTGCCAAAGCATTAGAGATTATCGTTGAGCAAGCAGGCATTGAGCTTGAGAATGACGAGGAAGGTGCATGGAGTAAGTATTTATCTACTCACCCGAGCATTAAATCACGTATTGAATATGCCAACACTTTCTAATAACAATTGCATTAAGTTTCTGGTCTATTATTGCGACAGAAAACCGGTAACCGGAAAAAGTCTAATAACAAGGATGATATTTTGATATATAGTTGTTCTATATTAAAAATTTCAGACGAAGTTAGTGGGCTTTTTAGCTCGCTAAAATGATTAGACAGTTAATAAAATTGGTAAAATACCTAGTTACAAGATAAATAATGAAATGCCACCCAAAACGCGGTGGCTTTTTTATAACAATCGTTAAATAGCTTTTAAAATAAGAAGATTGCTCTTAAGGATAAGCCTTAACTACTCGTAGAGAAAGATATAAAGCAATAAACAAAGACGCTATTTATACCAATCCTCTTAATTAAGTGGTCTATTTTGAGGCAAGGAAAGCTTGTCGATAACAAGGCGAAAATTTTGCTATTTAGTTGTTCTAAATGAGAAATTTTTAACGCGGTTAGCGGCAGCTTTAATCCCTCAAAATGATTAAGTATTATTGAGGATTGGTATTATTCACTGAACAGCAGAAGAAATGAGCGCAAAACTTTTCTGAGACAAATAAAAAACCCAACCGTAAATATTTAAATCTTAAACATTTACGGTTGGGTGTGAGTCAGCCTGTAAGCCGGGTTCTGTCCCTCTTGCGAGGTGATAATCATTCGTCTAGGCCTAGCATTGCTACTAGGCTCAAGCAACCTACCCGGTTCCGATGTGGGCCACACCATAAGGAACCCTATTTGGTCTTGCTCCGGGTGGAGTTTACCTTGCAACCAACTGTTACCAGTGGCCCGGTGCGCTCTTACCGCACCCTTTCACCCTTACCAACCTAAGTTGGCGGTCTCCTCTCTGCTGCACTTGTCGTAGGCTCACGCCCCCCAGCCGTTAGCTGGCACCCTGCCCTGTGGAGCCCGGACTTTCCTCCCCCTGATCATTTTCGTCACAGGCAGCGATTATCCGGCTGACTCAGGCGGGCGATTATACGCAAGAATGTCGCAAAGCACACGCTTTTTAAGGATTAATCTTCTTTACTAGCAATCGCTGCTTTATATAGCGCATTTTTCTTAAGGCCAAAGTACTCAGCAACAACCCCACAGGCTTTTTTCAGTGGCATTTCAGGCTCAAGTAAACTCAGCATTTTACGTGCATCAGCTGGTATTTCGTCTTGTTGTTTGGCTTTCCCAGGCAGCATTAACACTAGCTCGCCACGCTGCTTCTCTGGCTCATTAGTCAAATACTCAATAAGTTCGCTTACAGAGCCACTAAAGAAAGTTTCGTATGTTTTTGTCAGCTCTTTCGCAAACACCACATGTTGCTCTGCACCTAACGCGGTTTGCATATCTTCAAGACTGGCCATGATGCGGTGGGTGCTTTCATACATGATGCTGGTAATGCCGCTTTCAAATGCATCAACAAAGAACTGTTGACGGGCTTGGCTTTTCGCCGGTGTAAAACCAATAAACTGGAATCTATCTGTCGGTAATCCCGAACAACACAATGCCGTGATCGCTGCACACGCACCAGGCACAGGCGTGACATCAGCTCCCTCATTACGGCACAAATTCACAACCGCATAACCCGGGTCGCTAATAAGCGGTGTGCCCGCATCTGAAACTAATGCAATATCAAGCCCTTCGTTCAACCAATCTAAAATCTGTTGTGCTTTTTGTTTTTCATTGTGGTCATGCAGCGCAAAGGTTTTTGCTTTGATATTGAAATGACTCAATAACTTACCCGTATGACGGGTATCTTCAGCGGCAATTAAGTCAACCTCTGCTAAAGTTGTTAAAGCACGCTCACTGATATCGGCCAAGTTGCCGATCGGCGTTGCGACCACGTAAAGGGTACCAATTTTGTCTGTATTCTGTGCTTTTGTCATTGAGCTCTCCAGTTTCAGTCAGTAAGATATCCCTTTGAGGAATGTTTATCGTTAGGAAGTTGCGGTGCGACTGAAAGTAATTTGTCTTGTAATAGGTGTATTGTCGGGTTTATCGGCGTGTAGTACAACCGAAAAATCACCTGCTCAACCCCGTGCGGTGCAGAACCAGCCGCAAACTCAAGCACCTGAAGTCCTCAATGCAGAAGGGCTACTTAACAAAGCACGAGCCAAGCAAGGCGCATCTCGTATCCAGCTGCTTTATAGTGCCCGTGAAAATGCCATAAAAGAACAAAACTGGCCTATTTTAGAACAAGCCTGCCTCGCATTAGAACGAAACGAAACTGTCGATTATGTGCAAAATAAACTTTATATCGCACTAGCAAGAACAGAGCTCAATAATTACAGCACAGCACTCAACATTCTTAAAACTTTAAAAGAACGCTTGTCTTTACCTGAGCATAAAGCGTGGCACCAGTATTTAATGGGTCGTATTTATGCCTCTCAAGGTATGCCGAAAAAAGCGCTTACCTATTATTTTAAAGCGGCCGATTTAAGCTTTACTAACAAAGTAGAAGTGGCAAATTTAAATGATGAAATCTGGCAAGCATTACAGCAGCTGTCATCCTATGCGTTGGAGCGCTTCGACCGGGGTACTGTAGTCCAGAGAGGTTGGGTAAAATTAGCCAAATACCAACAAATTTATATTGGTTCTGGCATACAACTGCATCAAGCGCTTAATAATTGGCAGCGTCGCTTTGTTAATCACCCTGCGACTTACATTTTACCTAAGAAAGTTCAAAATGCGGTAAATCTTGCCCCCTATCAGGCAAAACGTATCGCCGTACTACTACCCCAAAGTGGTAGTAGCAAACGCCTAGGCAGCGCCCTAAAGAATGGGTTCTTAGCAGCAATGGATCATAGTGAGATTACAGAAATCACTTTTATTGACGAGCAACTCAGTGCCGAAGACATAGACAGGCAACTCGCCTCTCAGCAATTTGACTTCATCATTGGTCCGTTACTTAAAGATAATATAGAGAAAGTCAGTACTAGTAGTGCTATTCAAAGCACACCAACGCTTCATTTAAATACTTCAGAAACGCCGAACTTAAATGCTGAGCAATACTTTTTTGCCCTGAATCCTGAACATGAAGTCGAACAAGCTATGGTGCATTTCTTATCGCAGAAATTTCAAAAGCCTATGTTATTGGCACCAGATACGCTATCGGGTTTAAGACTCGTTAATCATTTCAAAAATGAATGGCAAAACTATAGCCTAATCGAACCAGAAGTAGGCCTATATACAGATAGCAAAGATATGGCGAAAGTCGTAGCTAACTTGCTTGAGGTAGACGCTTCTAAAGAGCGGATCAAAACTGTAAAAAGCCTATTCAGGAAAGAGGTAGAGAGTGAAACGCGTTCTCGCATGGATATTGATGTCATCTACATTCTAGGCGATGCCATCGAAACACGTTTATTGAAGCCTTATCTTGACGTCAATGTCAGTACTTTTGCCAAACGCATTCCTCTATACGCAAGCTCTAGAAGCTATTCTAAGCGTATGGATCACACTGACAAAGGCGACCTTGAAGGCTTATTCTTTACTGAGCAGCCTTGGATGCTAAACAAATCAGTTGATAAGTTTAATCTCAGAGCACAATACGATGCGCTCTGGCCTGAACAAGCAGATATAGAGCAGCGCTTATTTGCCATGGCCTTTGACGCCATTCACCTTATCCCTGAACTCAAGCAATTAGCTAAGATCCCTGGTAAAGCTTACTCAGGGCTAACTGGTAAGCTTAGTATTAAAGATAATAATACCGTTGAAAGACGATTAGACTGGGCACAGTATAAACAAAAACAAATTCAGCTAGTGCAACTTGAAGAACAAAAACCAACACCGCTGTTTATGCAAAATCATAATCGCTTCCAAGAAAACTTAAGGGATTAATTCTGTATCAAATAAGGGAGATCGTATGCTAAAAGGATTGTTTGCCAATACGCGTGCCAAAGGCATGCACTACGAGCAACTAGCAGAACAATATTTACAGGCACAAGGGTTAAGAGCTGTTGCTCGCAATTATAATTGCAAATACGGTGAGATAGACCTCATCATGGAAGATCAAAACACCCTTGTTTTTGTTGAAGTCAAATATAGAAAAAGCCAAAGCTACGGTGGCGCTATTTCAGCTTTAAGCCCGAGTAAGCTTCAAAAGCTGCAGAGAAGTATTTATCATTACTTAGAGTGCAAAAAACTAAAGAATTTACCAGTACGAATAGACTTTATTGCTATCGAAGGGGTGAGTTCAGATAATATAAAGTGGATTAAAAACATATATTAATTATGCAAGAATCAATAAAAACAATTTTCACTGAGAGTATTCAAGCACAAATCGCTGCAGGAGAAGTCCTTCCTGATGTTCTTGAAGCTGCAGCCATGACAATCGTGCAAGGTTTAATTAATGGCAATAAAGTAATCTGCTGCGGTGAATCTAGCTGTAATATGCTTGCTGAGCACTTTGCTGGTCTGCTTGTAAACCACTATGAAACAGAGCGCCCTTGCCTTCCTGCTATCGCTTTATCACAAAATCACATTCACTTAGACATGCACAATACGGAGCATGATAACGACAAATTCTCACGCCAAGTTCGCGCTTTTGCACAACAGGGCGATTTACTTGTTGTCTTTGCTATTGATGGCAATGAAAAAAATATTATTTCTGCAGTAGAAGCAGCGCTGACCAAAGACATGAAAGTCATTGCGCTAGTTGGTGATGAAGGGGGTGAGTTAATTGGCCTACTTGGCCCTAATGATGTTGAGATATTGACACCGAGTAAGCGCCCTAGCCGTATTATTGAATCACACTTATTCAATGTACACTGCCTAAGTCAATTGATTGATAGTACCTTGTTCCCTCAGGATGATCAGTAATGCCATTTAAACACCTCGCAATTATAGCCGCTCTTATACTTCTTCAAGGCTGCGCTGCTGCCGTTGTCGCGGGTACAGCCGGTGCAGTGTCTGCAGCCAATGATCGACGTACCATAGGCTCGCAAATTGACGATAACAACATTGAGATAAAAGCGACCTTAGCACTTAAAAGAGTACCTAACCTAAGTGAGCAAGCGAACATCAGTGTCGTCAGCGTCAATGGCACCATTTTACTTGTCGGCCAAGTACCTTCTAACAGTCTAATGTCGCAAGCAGCACAAGCTGTCAGAAATGCCGTCACCGTCAAGAATATCCATAACCAACTTCGTATTGGTACGCGCATTGGCATCACCACACAAACCCATGACACTTGGCTGACTTCAAAAGTAAAAACCAAGCTACTCACTGCAGAGACCATCACAGGTAATAACATCAAAGTGGTTACAGAGAACAGCGAAGTCTTCTTAATGGGCTTAGTATCAGAAGAAGAAGCTGATATGGCGGTTGAAATTGCCCGTCATGTCAACGGCGTAAAAAGAGTCATCAAAGCTTTTGAATATTTATAGTAGTGTGCAAAGGGTTAATGACAAGTGCGTAGCACTTCATTTCCTTTGCGCAAGGTGAATTGATTTCGTGATGAAGTCACGCTAATCACCTCCGATTGCGAACTTACTTGCAAAGGGTTTGTAGTATAGATTAGCTTCGTTGCCAGAGTAAGGAATAGTCTTGGTTAAAAAGAAGGTTTTACCAGCACCTGATTTATATGCATCATGCCCTAATGATGGAAAGATTCTCGAATATTACCAAGGAACTTTTGACTCCGTATTTGTTGCCTTACACCAGTTTTGCAAGCCTAATAAAATTCAGTTGAGGGAATTTGAATCTGATGATTGCCCCAAAAATGCCGAAATGCGAAATGATTGTAAGCCCATCTCATGGAAAGAAGTTCTACAGGAGCTACCTTTTGATCTTTATTCAGAAATGGATATTGGGTTGAGGACTTATATTGGTGGGCTTAATAGTCAATTTGAAAATAAAGCCCTTTCAGAAACGATACGTCGATTCTCAGAAACTAGTAACATAAAGATCCCCGACGAAGGCCTAGTATGCCCATTTATCGAAGAAAAAGTTCTGTCCACCTTAATTGAACTTGGCTATGAATGGTTATGGGTTGGTGATGAATTTGGAACCGAGAGAAAATTAAAATGGATAGAGGATATTCTTGAAAAAGATGAGCTGCCATATTCAGCTTGCTCTTATACCCCTGATAGAAAGGTTCTAATTGCTACTCACTGGGACAGTCATTGCACATTCATTTGTGCAAACAACAAACTTTTGAAATCAATAATAAACGGGGCTGACGTGGAAGGTTTTTATTGCAATGATCAAACTGAAGTTTATTGGGGTTTGTATTAATTAGCTTCCGTTGCTGGCACATATGCAACTATCAGATTTCATTGAGTTCAGTTATCCAAATCTGACAGTTTAAGTTAAGACTTACACTGATATTGATAGCTGCGAAACTCTTCACACACCTTAACTCCAGCTAAAACACCTCATTTCATCTTGCGCAAAAGAACCGTACTCACTTCGTTCGCAGTCGGTAACCTTTTGCACTATAAATAAAAAACCCGCAGAAGCGGGTTTTTAAAATACATATAAGCAGCTTTAAAGCACTTATTTAACAACGCGAAGATGAGCGCCTTTTTTCTTTTCAGGCTCTTTAGGCTTCTCTTCAGTGGCTTCAACAGCCTCTTCAGGTTCAACCTGCGGCTCTTCTTCATACTCAGGAAAAGTTTCTTGAGTAAAAACGGTACCTTCACCGTTCTCACGCGCATATATTGCCAGTACAGCGCCCATAGGCACATACACCTGCATAGGCTGACCAGAAAAGCGGGCATTAAAGCTAAGCTGCTGGTTATCCATATCAAAGTGGGTCACTGCACTAGGACTGATGTTTAAAACAATTTGACCATCTTGTACAAACTGCGTAGGTACTTGAACCGCTGGATATTCAGCATTCACAACCAAATGCGGTGTGCACTCATTATCGACAATCCAATCGTAAAACGCTCTAAGCAAATATGGGCGATTTGGCGTCATTATGCTCTAATCTCACGCTCGGCTTCTGTTAAAGAAGCTTGGAATGAATCACGCTCAAATAAACGAAGCATGTATTCTTTAAGCTCTTTTGCACCTGCACCATTAAGGTCGATACCCATTTCTGGTAAACGCCATAATAGTGGTGCTAGGTAACAATCTACTAGGCTGAACTCTTCACTCATGAAGTAAGGTGCCTCAGTAAAGATTGGCGCAATTGCAAGTAGGGCTTCAGTTAACTCTTTACGAGCCTGATCTGCATCACTGCCACCTTGCTTGATTTTAGCTGCTAATGTGTACCAATCAGTTTCAATACGGTGCATCATTAGACGACTGCGACCACGCATTACTGGGTATACAGGCATTAATGGTGGGTGCGGAAAACGCTCATCTAAATATTCCATGATGATGTTCGCTTCATATAAACCAAGCTCACGGTCGATCAATGTCGGTACTGTGCCATATGGGTTAATTTCGTGAAGCGCTTCAGGCAGGTTATCTTTTTCTGCTAAGTGGATATCTACACTTACACCTTTTTCGGCTAAAACGATACGTACTTGATGGCTATACATACAGTTTGCACCTGAGAAAAGCGTCATTACAGGGCGCTTATTGGCAGCTACGGCCATGCCTACCTCCATTAAAATTACAATAAGTAATAAATCATTATAAACAGCAATAGGGGCATGCGCCCCTATTACAAAATTACTTTAAAAATGCATCACTGTATTAGTGAACATCTCTCCAGTACTCTTTCTTCAAGAAGAAGGCCAAGATAAAGAAGATTACTAAGAATCCTAATACCTTATAACCTAGCGCTTCTGATTTTAAGCGAGTTGGTTCACCAACATAAGCCATAAAGTTCGTTAAGTCACGTACTGCCTGATCGTACTCATCAGCACTCATCTCACCAGAACCATCTGTTGTGATTTCAACTACTTTTTGAACTTTAACACCGTGCTCTTCAACTTCTTCAAAACGTGCCGTTGGTACACCTTGAAGTTCTTGAAGTACGTGTGGCATACCCACTGATGGGAATACTGAATTGTTTACACCAAACGGACGACTTTCATCTACATAGAAAGACTTCAGGTAAGTGTAAATCCAATCAGCGCCACGTACACGTGCAACTAGTGTTAAATCTGGCGGTGGAGCACCGAACCAAGTTGCAGCATCTTCGATCTTGATTGCATTATTGATATGACTACCAACTTTAGAACCATCAAAGATAAGCGTTTCTTGACCGATCTCTACAGGAATACCGATGTCACGGAAAGTACGCTCATAACGCTGATACTGCATTTGGTGACAACCAAGACAGTAGTTCATGAACAACTTAGCACCGCGCTGTAAAGACGCATTGTCAGTTAAGTCATGGTTTGACTCAAGTAGTGGTACCGACGGGCCTGCTGCCATTGCAAAAGTAGGCAGCAATGCGAATAAACCAATAATTAGCTTCTTCATCATTTCGTTAACCTCTCAGGCAATGGTTTAGTCTGCTCATTCTTCGAGTATACGAATAGTAATACGAAGAACATGAAGTAAGTTACAGTCGTAATTCTCGATAGCACTGTAGACAAATCAGTCTGAGGTGTCGCACCAGCCCAACCTAGGATGATGAACGTTACTACGAACTGAGCTATGTTTAGCTTGTGCCACTTACTACGGTAGCGAATTGAACGCACCTTACCACGATCTAACCACGGCAGTAATGCCAGTAGTACGATCGATGCACCCATTGCAATTACACCCATTAGCTTATCAGGGATAGCACGTAGGATTGCGTAGAATGGCGTAAAGTACCAAACAGGGAAGATATGCTCTGGTGTCTTCAGCGGGTTAGCTGCTTCAAAGTTTGGCGCTTCAAGGAAGAAACCACCCATCTCTGGTGCAAAGAACACAACCCAACAGAAGAAAATTAAGAAACCAGCAACACCTAATACATCTTTAACTGTGTAGTATGGGTGGAACGGGATTGCATCAACAATGTCTTTCTTGTTTGTGTAATATTCATGGAATTGGAACTTCGGCTTATCTTCTTCTGCCACAGAACCTTTCTTACGCTTAATTTCAACACCGTCAGGGTTGTTTGAACCCACTTCGTGAAGCGCAACAATGTGAAGGAATACTAGAATAACTAGCACAAGTGGTAGTGCAATTACGTGTAGTGCAAAGAAGCGGTTAAGCGTCGCACCTGAAATTACGTAGTCACCACGGATCCACTGAGTTAAGTCATCTCCAATTACCGGGATCGCACCGAATAATGAGATGATTACCTGAGCACCCCAGAATGACATCTGACCCCAAGGTAATAGGTAACCCATGAACGCTTCAGCCATTAATGCTAAGAAAATTAGCATACCGAATAGCCATAGAAGTTCACGTGGTTTTTGGTACGAGCCATAGATCATACCGCGGAACATGTGTAAATACACGACCACGAAGAATGCCGAGGCGCCCGTTGAGTGCATGTATCTCAATAACCAACCATATTCAACATCACGCATGATGTATTCGATTGAAGCAAATGCGCCTTCAGCAGAAGGAACATAGCTCATTGTTAGCCAGATACCAGTTAGAATTTGGTTTACTAGTACTAAAATTGCTAAAGAGCCAAATAAGTACCAGAAGTTAAAGTTTTTTGGCGCAGGATATTGCGCGATGTGCATGTTCCAAACACGCGTCATTGGAATACGGTCATCAATCCAGTTGATGACGTTACCAACAACACCTGTTGAAGCGTTATCTTGTTTACCAGCCATTATGCAACCTCTTCTTCACCAACCAAAATGGTTGTATCATCAATAAAGGTGTAAGGTGGGATTTCTAAGTTTAGAGGTGCAGGCACCGCTTGGAATACTCGGCCGGCCATGTCGAACTTAGAACCGTGACAAGGACAGAAGAAACCTGATTCAGTACCTTCAACGAATTCACCAAAACCACCATTAAAGAAGCTTGGTGAACAGCCTAGGTGAGTACAAATACCAACCGCCACGAAAATTTCAGGGCGCTTAGAACGGTATTCATTCTTAGCTGAATCTAATTGTTGAGGCTCTTCAGACTGCGGATCACGAAGTTGATCTTCGTGAGCTTTCATCTGCTCAAGCATTTTTGGCGTACGATTGATAACCCATACAGGTTTACCTCGCCACTCAACACGAATTAATTGTCCAGGCTCAAGTTTGCTGATATCTACTTCTACAGGCGCACCCGCAGATTTAGCTCGCTCACTTGGATTCCAAGACGCAATAAAAGGAACAGCAGCTCCAGCCGCACCAACACCACCTACAACAGAGGTAGCTATGGTCAAAAAGCGACGTCGGCTGTTGTCTACAGGCGCATTGCTCATCCACTTATCTCCACTATGATCCTCAACACTTGCTATATTGAGAACATCAGTTACAGCAGGTTAAATTAAGAAACTACAAAATAGACGCGATCATAAATAATTACCTTGATGAAAACAAGGTTATTACCCGTATCAAGACTAATAAAGCATGGATTTTACTACCCATTTTAGTCGTAGTCTCGAAAGCTAGTTAGTTATGATAACGTTTTTATAACCACAATATACTGACCAAGATCAACCCCATCTATGAGGAGACGAGGGTACCCAAAAGGGCATCAAACCTTACTCACTTTACTTGCCCCGCAATTGTAGCAAAAAAAAGCGCTGATTTATCGTCAGATCTTCACTAATTACAATAAATATTGAAAATATTAGGTAAACAATAAGTCGAACACAGATTGTTTGACGTGGGTTGGGAGCGGAAATGAAAAATATTTGGACTTTTAAAACAAAAAACCCAGCATAAGCTGGGTTTTTGAATTCTTGTAAACGTAAAAAATTAACGCTTCGAGAATTGAGTGTTCTTACGTGCTTTCTTAAGACCCACTTTCTTACGCTCAACTTTACGAGCGTCGCGAGTAACAAAGCCAGCTTTACGTAGAGAAGGACGTAATGACTCGTCAAACTCCATAAGCGCACGAGTGATACCGTGACGGATAGCACCAGCTTGACCAGTTGAACCACCACCTTGAACAGTGATGTAAAGGTCAAACTTTTCAGTCATTTCAACTAGCTCTAGAGGCTGACGAACAACCATGCGAGAAGTTTCACGACCGAAGTATTCTTCGATAGAACGTTGATTAATTACGATGTTGCCAGTACCTGGGCGTAAGAATACGCGAGCACTTGAACTTTTACGACGACCTGTACCGTAGTATTGATTTGCCATGAGTTAGCTCCTTAAATGTCCAGTACTTGAGGCTGTTGAGCTACGTGAGCGTGCTCAGAACCTGCGTATACTTTTAGTTTACGGTACATTTCACGACCTAGAGGGCCTTTTGGTAACATACCTTTAACTGCTTTTTCGATAATCATTTCAGGCTTTTTAGCTTGAAGCTTTTCGAAGTTAATAGACTTTAAGCCACCTGGGAAGCCAGTGTGAGCGTAGTACATTTTGTCCTGAGTCTTGTTACCAGTAACAGTAACTTTTTCAGCGTTGATTACGATGATGTAATCACCAGTGTCAACATGAGGTGTGTACTCAGCTTTATGCTTACCGCGTAGGCGACGAGCGATTTCAGTAGCGATGCGACCTAAAGTTTTACCTTCAGCGTCAACTACGTACCAGTCACGTTTTACAGTTTCTGGTTTAGCAACAAACGTTTTCATTAAATAAAATCCAATGTTTCAAATTAAAACCACAGGTAACAAGAAGTTACCGCTTTACTATGAGTGCTTGAACCCCTTCGAGTTTAAGACTTTAATGCCGCTCAAATCGGTGGCTAAGCCGACGAGGGCTATAGAACGCAACGTGGCAGGCCGCGGATTATAGCAACACAGAAGAGGCTTTTCCAGTGTGCGACTGTTTTTTCTACAAAAAAAATAGTCGCAATGATTTGAGCGAGAATTTGTATCAATCAGCGGAAATTAATAGCGCATTTTAATGCAAAGTGACTGCTGATTAGTATTAACTTAGGCGAGATGTTCTCTTGCGAGGTATTCGTGCGACTGCATCTCTTGCAAACGGCTGATACAGCGCCTAAATTCAAAATTAAGTGTGCCATCGGTATATAGTTCTGTGATCGGCGCTGCGGCTGAGATAATAAGCGTTACATTACGCTCATAGAATTCATCAACTAAAGCGATAAAACGTCTAGCGGCATCATCATTCTGCTGCCCCATCTGTTTTACGTTAGAAAGGATCACAGTGTTGTATATACGACTGATCTCCATATAGTCTACTTGCGAACGCGCCGTTTCACAAATTTGTGTGAAATCGAACATCACAATACTATCGGCAACTTTTCGGGTGTTGATCAAACGCCCTTCGATTTCGATGGCTTCATCAAGTTTACCCGGTTCAGGTGACAGCTTATCGAAATACTCAAACAGGTTTTTATCTGCTTGTGCATCAAGCGGGCTGTGGAAAATCTCGGCCTGCTCTAACGTTCTCAAGCGATAATCAATGCCAGAATCGACGTTGACGACTTCGGTGTTTTCTTTCACTAGGGCGATGGCTGGTAAGAAACGAGCACGCTGCAAACCATTTCTATATAACTCATCAGGAACAATATTAGAGGTAGCGACTAAAATAATATCACGAGCAAACAACGCCTGCATCAAGCCACCCAGCAACATGGCATCGGTAATATCTTGTACAAAAAACTCATCAAAACAAATAATGTCGGTTTCTTTTTTGAAAATATCGGCCACAGTCTCAAGTGGATCTTTGACTTCTTTTAGCTTTTTAAGCTCATCGTGAACACGGTGCATGAAACGGTGGAAGTGCACTCGCATTTTTCTATCTGTCGGTAAAGCCTCATAAAAAGTATCAACCAAATAGGTTTTACCGCGTCCTACACCGCCCCAAAAATAAAGGCCGGTAATTTTTTGCTTTGGCTGTCGATTAAATAAGCGAGAAAAGAATCCTTGGGGCTGCTCAGGTTGATTCACGATATCATCGTACAAACGCTGCAAATGCTTTACTGCGTTTTCTTGTGCCGCATCATATTGAAAGTCATCTCGTTGTAGGTCTTGTTGATATTTTTCCCAAGGTGTCATCATTTTTCACAAACTAAGCGTTTTTATTTGAGGCATATATTAACACGCATCAAAACTCCGCGTATATTTAGCTGATAGTTTGAATTACATTTTTTATTACGTAGCCGAATAATTGCCTACACTTATAGAGCGCGTATTTTTAAGGAGACTCTCTATGACAACATTTGCTTGGTTAGGATTAATTGTGGTAGTTGCTATTGCTGCATTTTTCTTAGGTTCAATGATCACCAAGAAACAACTTAAGCACGACGATTTAGAGCAACAAGTACAATCTGCAAAGCACGAACTAGAGCAATATCGCCAGGAAGTGGCCGACCACCTTGCAAGCACTAAGAAGTTAATGACTAAAATGCAAGACAGTTACTCTCAGCTTTTGAGCCATGTAGAAGAAACAGACAAAGCATTACTTACAGTTAAACCAGCTATGCCTGATGAGCCTTTCTTCTCAAAAGAAACCACAGAGCAACTACAAGCTTCGCTACAAAGCCGCCCAGAGCGCCGTCGCGAAGCGAAAAACGGTACATTGTCAGCGCAACCTAGCGATTATGCCGAAGGTGAAACGGGTATTTTCTCTGGTGAAAGCTCAGAAGTTGAGCAATCAAAAGCCTCTTGATGAACTTTTTTTAGCCCCCATAGTCAGTAAGTACAGTTACCAAAAATGACGAACCGGTAAGTAAGCCGAAAATTTACTTACCTATCATCAATGATATATGCCCGCTTTTTTTAATGATTAATAGAAAATGGGCGTTATTACTTTTCGGAGTACTTATTGACTATGAAACTAAAACTATCGTTATTATCTGCTGCTATTTTTTCAACTGCCCTTTTCCTTTCTCCTACAGCAGTTGAAGCCAAACTCCCTGTCGCGGTCGATGGCCAGTCTTTACCTACCCTTGCGCCAATGCTAGAACGCGTTACACCTGGGGTTGTGAGTATTCGTGTATCAGGCGCAAAAGAGGTTCGCCGTCGTGTCGACCCTTTTGACTACTTCTTTGGTAACCCTCAACCTCGTAACCAAAAGCGCCCTTTTAGTGGGTTAGGTTCTGGTGTCATTATTGATGCCAATGAAGGGTACGTAGTAACAAACAGCCATGTTATCGACGAAGCCGACAAAATTATCGTTACTTTGAAAGATGGACGAGAATTTGATGCCAAACTGGTTGGTCGCGATAAAGAATCTGATATCGCATTGCTAGAAATCGACGCGGACAACCTCACAGAGGTGAAACTGGCTAATTCTGACAAACTACGAGTCGGAGACTTCTCAGTTGCCATTGGAAACCCGTTCGGCCTGAGCCACACTGTAACATCAGGTATTGTCAGTGCGCTGGGCCGAAGCGGCCTGAATATCGAAGGCTATGAAGACTTCATTCAAACCGACGCGGCTATTAACCAAGGTAACTCAGGTGGCGCTTTGGTAAACTTAAACGGTGAGCTTATCGGCATTAATACTGCCATTCTTGGCGCTTCGGGCGGTAATGTTGGTATCGGTTTTGCCATCCCTTCTAATATGATGAAGAACCTCGTTGATCAAATTATCGAATTTGGTCAAGTACGCCGAGGCTCTTTAGGTATTATTGGCCGTACACTAGATGCTGGCCTAGCCAAAGCGCAAGATTTAGAAGTTCAGCAAGGTGCCTTTGTTATGCAAGTCGTAAAAGACTCCGCAGCAAGCGAGGCCGGTATTAAAGCCAACGACGTTATCGTGAGCTTAAACGATGATGACATACAAAGCTTCGAAGAGCTTAGAGGCAAAATCGCCACTATAGGTGAAGGTAGAACTATTGAGCTAGGTGTATTCCGCGATGGTAGAAAACGTACCATTGAAGTGACACTTAAAGGCCAAGGCGAGCTGCAAGCTCAAGCAGATAAAGTACACCCAATGCTACGCGGTGCTGTGCTTGAGAGTGGCGAACGTAACGGTAACCAAGGTGTCATTGTCTCTAGCATAGAAGAGCGCTCACCAGCTGCGCGAGTTGGCCTTGAAGAAGGTGATGTGATCATGCAAGTAAACCGTCAACGCGTTAAGAACATTCGCGATATGAGCAACTTAATCGAAGACATTCAAGGTAACATCGTATTGGGTATTAAGCGCGGGCGAGACTCTGTGTTTATTCTAATTCAATAACTTGTTTTAAATTTTAGCTAATAAAATGCAGCGTCTTATTGTCGCTGCATTTTTATTTGTGCCATCATTACTATTCTGCTTTCAGTAAGATAAAATAACTGGTTGTTGTGTAATGAATAAAAATGAGCGATGGCGTGCTAAAACTTTTTAAATTTATTCTTCCCCCTCTGTTTGTCGGCCTTGGGATCGCATTTTTAGTGATTTGGTTCTCACCCAATCTAAAGGGCGCTGTTTTGCCAAAGCTCGCCATGCCAAGCCATTACACCAGCAACCATATGAGCTTTGCCGACTCAGTCGCGAAAGCCTCACCTGCCGTGGTAACGATTTTTTCTGAAAGTATTTCATCCGTGCCTCGATACCAAAGACGTAACACCACACAAGAACTCGGGTCTGGTGTGATTATGTCGAGCGATGGCTATATTCTGACAAACTACCATGTGGTTAATGACGCTGACCAAATCATGGTCATCTTGACTGACGGTAGACGCTTCTATGATGTACAAGTTATCGGTTTTGATACCATCACCGATCTCGCTTTACTAAAAATCCCAGGCCAGCACCTACCCGTTATCCCAACCGATGATGAGTTTATTCCCCGCGTTGGCGATGTGGTTTTGGCGATTGGTAACCCGCTTAATTTAGGTCAAACCATTACCCAAGGCGTGATCAGTGCCACAGGTAAGCAAACACTCACTGATAGTCAATATAACAATTTGCTGCAAATGGATGCTGCTGTGAATGTGGGCAATTCAGGGGGAGCTTTAGTTAACTCAAACGGTATTCTCGTTGGCATTACCTCTGCACAATTTAGAACGCGTCTGAATATAGACATACAAGGGATCTCTTTCGCTGTACCTTATCAGTTAGCTAAGCAAGTCATGCAACGACTCATCGCGGATGGCCGAGTAGTTCGCGGCTACTTAGGCTTTAGAGGCACAGCCGTTGATAGCTCAGGAAATGAAGTAACCGACTTATATACTCCGATTGTTGGCTTGTTGATCAGTGAGCTGGATCCATTAGGCCCTGCGTGGCAAGCGGGTATGCAAGATAGAGATATTATTGTTAAAGTTGCAGGTCAATCGATTTCTAACCCACAAAAAACATTACAGTTCATTGGTAATACTAAGCCAGGCACTGAACTTGAGTTTGAGGTGCTCAGAAATGGTGAACATCGAACTATTACTTTGACTGTTGCTGAGCTAGAAATTAACACCAATTAATTCATATAACTCACTCTGCGCGCTCAAGCCATAACATATACAAAAAAGCGACCTTGCTAACTAGGTCGCTTTTTAAATTCATAATAGATAAGCTGAATTAGTTGTGACGACGTTTAATATTCGCCCCCAACTTACTTAACTTATCTTCGATGCGTTGATAGCCTCTATCAACATGATAGATGCGATCAACCACAGTCTCGCCTTGTGCAACAATACCCGTCAAAATTAAGCTCGCTGACGCACGTAAATCAGTCGCCATGACTTGTGCGCCCGATAACTTTTCAGTATCGCCACAAATCGCTGTATTACCTTCTAAACGAATATTGGCACCCATACGCTGTAATTCAGGCACGTGCATAAAACGATTCTCAAAAATCGTTTCTGTGATTGTTGCACTGCCATTTGCTACCACATTCATCGCCGTAAACTGCGCCTGCATATCGGTCGGAAAGCCGGGGTGAGGCATGGTTTTAATGTTCACAGCCTTTAACTCGCGCTGACGCATATCGATGTAGATACTGTCTTGTTGCACTTCAACTAAGGCATTAGCGTCTCGCAGCTTTTCAAGCACTGGCTCTAAACTGTGGTAATCTGTGTTCTTACATAACACCTCACCTTTCGCCATTGCTGCAGCCACCAAGAAAGTACCTGTTTCAATACGGTCTGGTAAGATTTTATGCTCGCACCCAGATAGCTGCTCAACCCCTTCTATCTCAATGCGATGCGTACCTGCACCTGAAATTTTTGCCCCCATTGCCACTAGGCACTCAGCAAGGTTTACAATTTCTGGTTCGCGTGCAGCATTTTCTAATACCGTTTTACCATCAGCAAGCGTTGCCGCCATCAGTAAGTTTTCGGTCGCACCTACACTCACGGTTTCCATGTAGATGTCAGCCCCCTGCAACCGACCCGAAGACGTCGCATTGATATAGCCGTTTTCTACATTAATGGTTGCGCCCATTTTCTCAAGGCCGCGAATGTGTAAATCGACTGGGCGAGCGCCAATGGCACAACCACCCGGCAGAGAAACTTGAGCTTGACCAAAGCGGGCTAATAAAGGCCCCAATGCCAATACAGATGCACGCATCTGCTTTACAAGTTCATATGGCGCTAGCACTTTATCAACGGTACTTCCGTCGACTTCAAGATTATCACCATGCCATTTAACTTCTGCGCCAAGCGTCTTTAGAAGCGCTTCAGTTGTGCCTATGTCACGAAGTTGAGGTACATTCGAGAAAATACTCTTGCCATTACCAAGTAAGGCTGCAAAAAGAATTGGAAGGGCGGCATTTTTAGCGCCCGAAATTGTGACTTCACCAGCTAGGGTGGTGCCACCTTGGATAACAAACTGATCCATTGTGGCTCCGTTATTGAGGAAGGATGAATTTACGTTCTCTCTGCCACTCTGTTGGCGTGAAGGCTTTAATGCTTAAAGCGTGAATGGTGCCGTCTTTGATCACATCCATCAAAGGCCCGTAAACTAGCTGTTGCTTCTTAACTCGACTCGCCCCGTCAAAACATTCACCAACTGCAATCACCTCATAGTGACTACCATTGGCTTTAACTATGACTTCTTCTAGTGACAATGCTTCTTGTAATACCGCTTCGACTTGGTTTGTTTCCATTAGATTCACTCAAATAAGTTAGATACCTGACCTAACTCCATCAATTTATGCAGTTGCTCAGGTATATTTTTCAGCTCAAGGCGCTTACCTTGGCGTTGCAAAAGACCTAAAGAGTGAATTAACCAAGCTAAGCCCGCCGTGTCAACCCTAGAAACCTCAGAAAGGTCAAAATATAGGACTGACTGCGTACTTTGTAGCTGTTGGTTAAGAAGGCGTTCATCTATTAAGCTATTTCGGGTTAATTCTCCCTTAATCGCTACCACACCTTCTTGTTGTGGTGAAAACTGCAAATTAGTTGCCATCATCACCTCTGAATTGAACTGGTAAACGGCTCTTTTTATCTAGAAGGTCGATAACATGTTCGATACCTTGTTGACGAAGCACACCATGCAATTCAGTTTGTTTCGCATCAAGCAATGAAATACCCTCTGCCATCATGTCATATGCACGCCACTCATTGTCTTTCCCTTTGCGTACCTTGAAGTCAATCTTGATATCAGGTTTACCAGGCTCAACAATGCGAGTTTTTACAACTGCAACATCATCGCCATCAAAACTGCGGGCTTCTCCAAACTCCACCTTTTGGTTTTTATACTGGGTAAATACGCCAGCATAAGTTGCCACTAAGTAGCGCTGGAATACATCAATGAATGTTTTAATATGCTCAACAGCCTGCTTTTTCTCAGCGGGATCTGTCATGGTCCGTACTTTTTGAATATAGCTACCAAGCACACGATAAGCCGCATACTTGTAATCTACATATGGCATAAGCTCTTGTTCAACAATAACGCGCAAGTGCTCTTTGTCAGTCGAGATAATGCCTTGATCTTTAGCTACACGTTTAAATGTGTTGTCAGCAACCTGCTCAACCATTTTATACGGATCGGTTAAATCCACCTGTGGTGCGGCGAGCACCTGAGCAGACATCACTAAACCTGCAGCAACCATTAAAAACTTCTTAAACATGATTATTCTCCACCTTGGTTAAACAGGAATTGACCAATTAGCTCTTCAAGTACCAATGCCGATTTAGTATCAGTCAGCATGTCACCATTTTTAAGCGCGACACTTTCAACACCGAATAGGTCATCTAATTCAGAACCAGCATTACTTGTTACTTCATTTCCTAAACAGCTTTGCTTCGCTGATTCAGCAGCGATAACTGGAGAAAGGCCAAGGTACTGCTCACCTAAAATACCTGATGTTAAAATAGAGACCGAGGTTGTATCAGAAAACTGACACTCGTAGCTCGCATCAATACTCATATTCACAACTGGTAAAAACTCTTGTGGGTGAATGTAAATACTTTCAACGCGACCGATCACGACACCGCCCACTTTAATCGGCGCACGTGTTTTTAAAGAACCAATATTTTCAAATTTAGCGCTCAGCGTGTATGTATCACCATTACCACTGATCCCTGAGTTTGCGACTTTAAGCGCTAAAATAGCAAACGCTGCCACGCCCAGTGCGACAAATAAGCCAACTAAAATTTCTATTTTCCGTGTATTCATAATTTCTCAAAACCCTTAACTTGAAAACATCACCGCTGTTAATAAAAAGTCGAAACCTAAAACGGCCAGCGACGAATGAACAACTGTTTCTGTGGTCGCTTTACTGATCCCTTCCGATGTAGGAACACAGTCGTATCCTTTGTAAAGCGCAATCCATGTCACGATCAGTGCAAAAACGAAGCTCTTGATCATGCCATTTAAAATATCTTGCTGGAACGACACCTGAGACTGCATGATTGACCAGAAACTGCCTGAATCGACACCTAACCAATCAACGCCTACCAAGTGCGCACCAATAATTGCAACGGCTGAAAATATCAGTGCCAACAGTGGCATACTGATAAAGCCCGCCCAAAAACGCGGCGCTACGACCCTTTTAAGTGGGTCAATTGCCATCATTTCTAGGCTTGATAACTGCTCGGTTGCTTTCATCAAACCAATTTCGGCGGTTAATGCACTGCCCGCTCGACCGGCAAATAATAATGCAGTTACAACCGGACCCAACTCTCGCAATAGACTCAGTGCAACCAATGGACCTAAACTGTCTTCAGCGCCGTACCCCACCAAAACGGTATAACCTTGTAAAGCCAGTACCATACCGATGAATAAGCCCGAAACCATGATAATCAATAATGATTGATGACCTACCATGTAAAGCTGCTTAATTAACAGCGGCGTGCCTTTTTTAAAATTAGGCATGCTGAGTAGGGCGCCCAATAACATACGTGTTGCACGCCCTAATGAGGCAAAACGGCTCAGTGTTTTATGGCCTAGTGCTTGTAAAAAATCCATTATTGCTGGGCTCCTAGTAACAATTCATCTTCGTAAGGGGCAGCTTTAAAGTGGAAAGGCACTGGACCGTCTGATAACCCTTTTAAGAATTGCTGCACCAGTGGCGAACTATGTTGCAACATCTGTTCTGGCGTACCCGTGCCAATCACGCCTTGCTCAGCAATAATCACCACATGATCAGCAATACTCAGTACTTCTGTTACATCATGCGTTACGATTAAAGAAGACAAACCTAACACTTGATTAAGCGACTTGATCAGGCGTACTAACACGCCCATTGAAATTGGGTCTTGTCCAGCAAACGGTTCATCGTACATGATGAGCTCAGGATCTAAGGCTATTGAGCGTGCTAGTGCTGCACGCCTTGCCATACCACCAGATAATTCTGACGGCATTAAATCTCTGGCACCACGAAGGCCAACAGCTTGAAGCTTCATAAGTACAACAAGGCGAATTAGCTCTTCACTTAACTGCGTATGTTCTCTAAGAGGAAAAGCGATATTGTCGAATACTGACATATCAGTGAAAAGCGCGCCGCTTTGAAAAAGCATGCTCATTTTCGTACGGGCTTCGTAAAGCTCAGCACGGGTCATACCCGGTACACTTTGCCCTTCAAATGTAATATCGCCATTATCTGGCTTTAATTGACCGCCAATAAGGCGCAACATAGTGGTTTTACCAATACCACTCGGGCCCATAATTGCGGTTATCTTCCCCTTTGGTACCGAGAAACTCATGTTCTTATAGATGGTCCTATCACCTCTGGAGAAAGTTACATCCTTGATTTCGATAATTGATTGCGACAAGTCGCGCTCCACATTCTGGTTCACCAATTTGCATATCATACTTTTTTTTGGTTTTAGTGTGAAAAGAGAATTCGTAAAATTTTGTAAGCGATAGATACAGCTCTGCTTTAGTAATAGCTCACTTCTATGAATAAAGCTTTTTACCTAGCGTTTTGTTTATACTTTTTTTTATGCTTTTGATACTATTTGCCGCAATTTTGTTTTCGTTGTTGGCATATTCTTTTTATGATTTTATCTTTCATCATTTTGATACTTGGTTTTGCCGCGTTAGTTTGGAGTGCGGACCGATTTGTCTTTGGCGCGGCAGCATTGGCAAGAAATTTCGGTGTACCGACATTAATCGTAGGTTTAACTATAGTAGCAATGGGCTCATCGGCTCCGGAAATGATGGTTGCAGCGCAAGCTGCTTTTGCAGATAAAACAGATACCGCAGTGGGTAATGCGGTGGGCTCGAACATCGCCAATATATTACTGGTATTAGGTATTACCGCACTATTGCGCCCACTTTCTGTTGGCTCTGGTATCTTAAAACGCGAAATGCCATTACTTGTAATTGTGTCTTTAGGTGCTTGGTTCATCGTCAGTGACAATCACTTTAGTCGCACTGAAGGCCTTGTTTTATTTGCTGGCTTTATCACTTTTCTCGCAACCTTACTCATTTTAACCAAACGCTCAGGCAACCAAGACGATGATCCTTTAGTTGCTGAAGCATGTGATGAAGTACCAAATGATGTACCAACCAACAAAGCTATTTTATGGTTAGTCGTGGGTATGATCATGCTTCCTATTAGCTCAGGTTACCTTATTGATGCTGCCGTTGATATTGCCAAATATTTTGGTATGAGTGACTTATTAATCGGCCTGACAATCATTGCGGTTGGTACCAGTCTTCCTGAACTCGCAGCCTGTATTGCTGGCGTACTTAAAAACGAAGACGACCTAGCAATGGGTAACATCATTGGCTCAAATATTTTTAATATTCTCGCAGTGCTTTCTATAGCGGGGATCTTAAACCCAGCAGATATCGATGCAAACATCGCACAACGCGACATTTACATTATGCTAGGCGCGACGTTCATCTTAATCGCGATGAGCCTAAGCCTCAAAGGCACTCGCCGCATCAACCGCGTTGAAGGGGGCCTACTTCTTGCCGCGTTCATCGGGTACATGTATTACATTATTTAGTTGTTGGAGTGCACATGACTGCTGAACAATTTACTAAAACAGCTTTAAATGTCATCGATATTGAAAAACAAGCCATCGATGAAATTGCAAAATATATTGATGCAAGCTTTGTTGAAGCATGCCAAGCTGTTTTTGACTGTCAGGGCAGAACCATCGTCATTGGTATGGGTAAATCTGGACACATAGGTAACAAAATAGCTGCAACGCTGGCCAGTACAGGCACTCCCGCTTTTTTTGTTCACCCAGGTGAAGCAAGCCATGGTGACCTGGGTATGATCACCAAAGACGATGTGGTTTTATTGATCTCAAACTCAGGAGAGACCAGCGAAGTCGTTAATATTATTCCTGTTATAAAGCGCATTGGTGCAAAAACCATTGCCATGACTGGCAACCCTAATTCTTCAATGGCTAACCTTTCTGATATTCATTTATGTATCGCGGTCTCGAAAGAAGCCTGCCCATTGGGATTAGCACCAACAGCGAGTACGACGGCCACACTGGTCATGGGTGATGCACTTGCCGTTGCTCTACTAGAAGCACGTGGCTTTACTGCCGATGATTTTGCACTTTCCCACCCTGGCGGTTCACTCGGTCGACGTTTATTGCTGACCTTAGATGACATCATGCATCAAGGTGAGCAAATGCCAATCATTGAAACAGGCAAACTTATTAAAGATGCGTTATTCGAAATCTCGAGCAAAGGCTTAGGCATGACTGCGATCGTCGATGAGCAAGGAATTTTGGCCGGCATTTTTACCGACGGTGACTTACGTCGTATTATTGAACAAAAACTCGATTTGCACAGTGCAAAAATTGATGATGCAATGACAGTCAAATGTACAACAGCAAATGCTGATATGCTCGCAGCTGAGGCGTTAAACATCATGGAAAACAAACGCATTAATGGTTTAATTGTGGTTGATGAAACTAATCGCCCAATTGGCGCTCTGAACATGCAAGACTTATTAAAAGCAGGAGTCATTTAAATGCAATTTGCCGACTTATATCAGCCAATCAGCGAAGATGTAGTGTCTAGAGCGAAGCAAATTAAGTTGCTTATTTGTGATATTGACGGCGTATTCTCTGACGGCCGTATTTACCTTGGCAATAATGGCGAAGAATTAAAGGCCTTCAACACCAAAGATGGCTTTGGCATAAAAGCACTTATCAATGCTGGAGTTGAAGTTGCCGTGATCACCGGTCGCCATTCACAGATTGTTCAGCAACGTATGACTAGCTTAACAGTAAAGCATATTTACCAAGGGCAAGAAGACAAGTTGCAAGCCTACGAAGCGCTAAAAGCTAACCTGAACCTGACAGATGTCGAGATTGCTTATATTGGTGACGATGGTCCCGATTTGCCTGTCATGGAGCAAGTAGGCTTTGCAGTGGCCGTAAATGATGCTCACCCTATCATTCGCAACCTTTCACACTACACGACTTTACTGCCCGGTGGATTTGGCGCTGTAAGAGAATTAACTGACTTACTCATGCTGTGCCAGGGTCATACACTCGGCACATCAGGAACAAGCGCATGACGGTCAACCGCGTCATATTATTAATTATTTTTGCACTGACCATGTATTGGATATGGTCACCGTATTTTGATCAGCCTAAAAAGCAAAGTGCCAGCGAAGAAGAGAGCATCGCCACCCCAGATTATGTTGCTACAGATCTAAAGCAAACCAAATATTCTGAAGCCGGCATACGAAATTACCTAGTTGAAGCGAATAAAATGGAGCTCTATCAGCAACTCGGGTTTAGCCATTTTACCTCGCCGACATTCACCCTGTTTAATGGCCCACAAAATTGGCAACTTTCGGCCAATGAAGCCACTTTATATGAAAATAATATGCTGATTTTAGAGGGAGATGTTAAAGCCCTAAATCTAACTGAAGGTGCTATGATAAGCCAAATCAGCGCAGACCATATTCAAGTAGATATTATTCAGCGCAGCATGCGCTCAGATCTACCCGTAGAAATTGTGGGCCCTCATTTAAATATAAAAGGGCAAGGCCTCAATGCCGACCTCAATACTGAAATTATTGAGCTCATTAACCATACGCGAACCATTTATTATGACCAATAAACTACTTCTTTCACTGCTACTACTCGGCTTTTCTAACTTTGCTTTGGCTGAAACAGCACCTATGTCACAAGTATCAATTAAAGCAGGTAAGCAGCAAGCACAATTAAAGACAAACATTGGTATCTTTGAAGAAAATGTTGAAATCATTCATGGCAACCGTGAAATTTATGCAGACAGATTGGAAGTACATCAGCGTGAAGAGCTCGGTGAGAACAAGCAGCTTTTAGTCGCAACAGGCAAACCAGCTCGCTTTATCGAAAAGCAGCCTGATGGCTCAGTATTAAGTGCCAGCGCAGAAGAAGTCAGGTATGACGTTGCAAATCGACTGCTTACCATCAAAGGCAAAGCAGAAATCAATCAAGCAGGTCAAGTTATCAAGGCTGAAGCAATTATTTATGACATCGAGAAGCAACTGATCAGTGCCGAGCAAAATGAACAAAACAAACAACGTGTACACACGATTTTAGTGCCAGAGAAAAAGGCATCAAAGTCTAACCCTGAACAAGGTCAATGAGCATGAGTGTGTTAACTGCCACAGCCTTAGCAAAAAGCTATAAAGGCCGCCAAGTCGTAAAAAATGTCAGTTTGAGTGTGGAAGCTGGGAGCATTGTTGGTCTTCTCGGTCCAAATGGCGCAGGTAAAACCACCAGTTTTTACATGATCGTTGGTCTTGTGCCTAGCGATAAAGGTAAAGTCACCATAGATGATAAAGATATCACTTTGCTACCTATGCACAGTAGAGCACGCATGGGCATTGGTTATCTGCCTCAAGAGTCTTCCATCTTCAGAAAGTTAACTGTTTATCAAAACTTAATGGCAATTTTAGAGACGCGCAAAGACCTCAATAAAGTACAAAGAGAGCAAACTTTAGACGACTTACTGGATGAGTTTAATATTCAACATATTCGGGACAGTCAGGGCATGGCTTTATCAGGTGGTGAGCGTCGCCGAGTTGAAATTGCTCGCGCTTTAGCCGCAAACCCTAAATTTATTCTTTTAGATGAGCCTTTTGCTGGCGTTGATCCGATTTCGGTGTTAGATATAAAGAAAATTGTTGAGCATTTAAAAAACCGCGGCATTGGTGTTCTCATTACAGATCATAACGTAAGAGAAACCCTTGATGTTTGTGAGAAAGCTTATATTGTTTCACATGGTGAATTAATCGCGTCAGGTACGCCTGAATCAGTTTTAGCTGATCAAACCGTGAGAGACGTCTACCTAGGTGAACAATTCCGTCTATAGTTAAAGCAAGACATAATCCAAATAACAAAAAGGATTGTTAGAAATACATGAGGCAATCGCTACAGCTGCGCATGGGGCAGCAACTAACCATGACACCACAATTGCAACAAGCAATTCGCTTGCTGCAATTGAGCACACTAGATCTACAGCAAGAGATCCAAGAAGCGCTGGATAGCAACCCTTTACTCGAAGTAGATGAATCGGAATTAGAGCCAAATACTGATGGCAATGATTCAGACAAAGCGACCAAAGACACTGATGCTAGCGAGCAACTCTCTAATTCTGCTGATGATGGTCACGGTGATGAACCGACCAGCGATTACGAACTCGATAGCGATGCCGCACTGAGTAAAGACACGGTCAGTGACGATCTCGCTATGGATGTGACATGGGACGAGTACATGAGTGCAGCACCGAGCACCAGTAGCGGCCCAATGCCTGAAGACGAAACTGTTTATCAGGGTGAGACCACTGAAACATTACACGAATATTTAATGTGGCAATTAGAACTCACGCCATTCAGTCCAACCGATAAAGCCATTGCCGTTGCCATTGTTGAAGCCGTTGATGATGCAGGCTTACTTACTGTTAGTACCGAAGAACTCCTAGAAAGTATTAATGAAGGCAATGACGAAGAGTTAATTGAACTCGATGAAGTAGAAGCTGTATTAAAGCGTATTCAACTCTTTGACCCTGTTGGTATTGCAGCTCGCTCATTACAAGAATGCTTATGCATTCAACTCAATCAGTTTGATGCAGACACGCCTTTTATAGCTGAAACAAAAATGGTGTTAAGCGAGCATATTGATCTATTGGCCAGCCGTGATTACCGCACCATCATGAAAAAGACCAAGCTCAAAGAGCCTGAGTTAAAAGAAGTGATGACTCTCATTCACAGCCTTAACCCTAAACCTGCCGCCAGCATTATTCGTGAAGAATCTGAGTATGTTATTCCTGATGTGTCGGTGAAAAAAGTAAAAGGTCGCTGGGTTGTTGAGCTAAACCCTGAATGTATGCCTAAAATTAGGGTTAATGATCATTATGCGGCAATGTCACGCTCAGTAAAATCAAGCACTGACAGCCAATTCATTCGCTCTCACCTACAAGAAGCAAAATGGTTTATTAAGAGCTTAGAAAGCCGTAATGACACTTTAATGAAAGTTACCAATTGCATTGTGCAACAACAACAGGCATTCTTTGAACATGGACCTGAGGCAATGAAGCCTATGGTTTTGAATGATGTTGCTGAGATGGTCGAGATGCACGAGTCTACCATTTCTCGTGTCACCACTCAGAAGTACATGCATACACCCCGTGGCATTTTTGAGTTGAAGTACTTCTTCTCAAGCCACGTAAGCACTGAAAACGGAGGTGAATGCTCATCGACTGCGATTAGAGCATTGATCAAAAAGCTAATTGCTGCAGAAAATACCGCTAAGCCATTGAGCGACAGCAAAATTGCAGATATATTGGCAGAACAGGGAATCAAAGTGGCACGTCGTACAATTGCAAAATACCGCGAGTCACTCTCTATTCCACCGTCAAATCAGCGTAAGAGCTTGATTTAAGACGTAAACCAAGAGAAGGAAAATGCTTATGCAACTAAATTTAACTGGTCGTCACGTAGAAATTACAGATTCATTAAGAGACTATGTAAACACGAAGTTTGCAAAGCTAGAAAGGCATTTTGATCACATTAATAACGTTCACGTGATCTTAGATGTTGAGAAGCTGGTACAAAAAGCCGAAGCTACCGTTCATTTAAATGGCGGTGAAATTTTCGCTTCAGATGAACACTCTGATATGTACGCAGCCATTGATAAACTCGTTGATAAACTCGATCGCCAAGTTATCAAACACAAAGAGAAATTAACTCGACACTAACCATGAAACTTAGCTCGATTATCAACAAGGACTGCAGTAAAGCTGCGGTCCTTTTTAATAGCAAAAAACGTGCGCTTGAGTACATCAGTGAATTAGCGAGCCAACACCTTCCAGAACATAACGCCCACGAAATATTAGATGCATTCCTAACGCGAGAAAAGTTAGGCAGTACAGGCATAGGCAAAGGTATTGCTATTCCTCATGGCCGCCTAGCAGGCATTGATACTATTTTTGCTATTTTAGTGACCAATCAAAGCGGTATTGATTTTGACGCAATAGACAACCGACCTGTCGATATTCTCTTGGCAATGCTTGTACCTGAAGGTAATAATGCAGAACATCTAAAGACCTTAGCTGCAATTGCTGATAAACTAAACAACAAAGAGTTTTGTAAGCAGCTTCGTCATGCAAAAGACGATGACGCACTCTATCAACTTATTGCACTTCAAGATTAATTAACAGAGAGGAATCCATGGAACTGATCATCATTAGTGGTCGCTCAGGGTCGGGCAAGTCCGTTGCCTTAAGGGTATTGGAAGACCTTGGTTATTATTGTGTTGATAATATTCCAGTAAATCTCCTACCATCTTTGGTCAGAAGTGTTTCTGATAACTATGACAAGATAGCCGTCAGTATCGACGTTCGTAACCTGCCAAAAGAGCAACAAGAATTTAATGATATTCTTGAATACTTACCAGGCTTTGCAAATCCCACGCTGTTCTATTTAGACAGTGATGACCAAGCACTGATCAAACGCTTTTCAGAAACGCGCCGATTACATCCGCTTTCTTTAAATAACCTGCCGCTTGATTTAGCAATTAAAGAAGAAAAGAAGTTACTCGATGTATTAATCACACGAGCTGATGTTTTGCTCGATACGACAGATTTAAGTGTGCATCAGCTAGCAGAAACCATTCGAGAGCAGATCCTTGGCAAAAAAGATAAGCAACTTATTATTACTTTCTTATCTTTTGGTTTTAAACATGGTATCCCTAAGCAAGCCGATTATGTATTTGATGCGCGCTTTTTACCAAACCCGCATTGGGAACCAGAACTAAAACCGCTTACTGGGTTAGATCAACCAGTTAAAGATTATTTAGCAAGCCACAGCATAGTGCAGAAGTTTACGTGGCAGATCCAAACCTTTGTCCAGACTTGGTTGCCTCACCTAGAGCGCAATAATCGCAGCTATTTAACCATTGCAATTGGTTGTACTGGCGGACAACACCGCTCTGTTTACCTTGCACAAACTATTGGTGAAAGCTTTGCTAAAACTCATAACAATGTGCAAATACGTCACCGCGAACAAGACGCAGACTAGAACATGGTCAAGGTAGAAGATACTTTTCTAATCCAAAATAAGTGTGGTCTGCATGCACGTGCAGCCACAGTGCTTGCGCAATTAGCCCAACAATTTGATGCGCAGATCACCCTTTATCAAGATGACAAGGAAGCGCCTGGTGACAGTGTACTCGCTTTGCTCATGCTTGAAAGCAGTCATGGCAAGCAGCTTCGAGTTTGCTGTGAAGGCCCAGATGCCGAGCCCGCACTATCCGCCATTGGCGAATTAATTGCACAAAAATTTCATGAAGATGAGTAACCAAGCACTTGGTAACTCTGCAAAAATTACGTTAAACTTAAGGCACTCTTTTTAGGCGCTCACAGTAACTGCCTAAACCTTTATTCTCGGTGCACACCACCTAATAAATGGATTGCCTATGCCAGAAGCCTTAGAACAAGACTATACGTTGCAACAATTACAACAAGTAACGCACGCAATAAACAATGGTCAGTTTGTTCAGGTTAGGCGTATTCTGGCTGAAACTCCCCCCTGCGACACCGCATTACTCCTTGAATCTTCTCCGCACAAAGTGCGTACTCAGCTATGGCAATTAGTTGACCCTGATATTCAAGGTGATGTACTCGAAGAGCTATCTGAAGACGTTCGTATTGGCATTATCAACCAAATGGATCCAGAACTCATTGCAGCCGCAACTGAGGATATGGATGACGATGACTTAGGTGAAGTTCTAAGAAGCTTACCTGAAGACGTCTACCAAGACGTTGTCGGCGCAATGGACGCTCAAGATAGAGCAAGGGCAACCCAGGCGCTTTCTTATCAAGAACGCTCTGCAGGTGCACTAATGAGCACCGATACAGTCACCATTAGGCCTGATGTGACGCTCGACGTGGTATTACGTTATTTACGTCTGCGAGGAGAGTTACCCGATGGTACCGATGATTTATATGTCGTCGATAAAGAAAATCAGTTTATCGGAGCGCTGCCTGTCGCAACCCTTTTAACGAACTCACCCGATAAAGTGGTTGCAGAACTCATGGATGATGAGAAAGAGACCATCCCCGTTTCTATGGATGAAAGTGACGTGGCGCAACTATTCGAACGTCATAACTGGATTTCAGCAGCGGTTGTTGATGATAACTTGCAACTGCTTGGTCGTATCACCATCGATGACATCGTAGACGTTATTCGTGAAGATGCCGAACACAGCATGTTAAGCATGGCGGGTCTAGATGACGAAGAAGATACCTTCGCACCGGTTTTGAAAAGTAGCCAGCGACGATCTATCTGGCTTGGCATTAACCTTCTAACGGCTTTGCTTGCCGCCTTTGTCGCCAGCTTTTTCGAAAGTACCCTAGATATACTGCCTATTTTAGCGGTGCTTAATGGCATTGTACCGAGTATGGGTGGGGTGGCTGGCAGCCAAACCCTAACACTCGTTATTCGTGGTATTGCCCTTGGCCATATCAACAACACCAACCAGAAGTTCTTGCTTGGTAAAGAGCTTGCCATCGGAGCATTAAACGGTGTGCTTTGGTCTATTCTAATCGCCGGTGTTGTTGCCATATGGCAATGGGATTTCGTACTCGGTGGCGTGATCGCCTTTGCTATGTTCATGAACTTACTTGCAGCCGGCATTGCCGGTGCCAGTATCCCAATTATCTTAAAGCGTATGAACATAGATCCTGCCCTTGCGGGCAGTGTGGTACTCACCACAGTCACAGATATTGTTGGTATCTTTGCTTTCTTAGGGACAGCGACCTGGTTCTTAGTTTAGCCCACTTCAGACACAAAAAAGCCCGCTCAGTTTCGCGGGCTTTTACTTTAATAAAAGCTAATAGGCTATTCGCCAGCAACCTGCATTGACTCAATTAATATCGAGCCCGTTTGCACACTGCCACGCGCTTCAATATCTCCACCAATGGCCTGTATTTCCATAAACATATCTTTTAGATTGCCCGCAATGGTGATCTCACTTACTGGATATTGGATCTCGCCCTGCTCAACCCAAAAACCTGCTGCGCCTCGAGAGTAATCTCCCGTTACTGTATTCACACCTTGCCCCATTAGCTCAGTGACTAATAAGCCAGTCCCCATTTCTTTAAGAACAGCCTTTAGATCATCGTGCGTCTGCTGTACTAACCAATTATGAATACCGCCAGCATGGCCTGTGGCTGTCATACCCATTTTTCTTGCTGCGTAACTTGCAAGTAAATAGGTTTGCAACTCGCCACCATGAATGATTTCACGATCCAGCGTTTTTACCCCTTCACTATCAAATGGGCTAGACGCTAACCCTTTCAATAAATGTGGGCGCTCTGACACATTTACTCTGCCATTAAAAATTTGCTTTCCCAAAGAATCTAGCAAGAAACTCGACTTACGATATAACGCTCCACCACCAATTGCTGAAACCAAATGCCCAAACAAACTATTCGCAACATCCGCTCGAAACACCACAGGTGTCTTCATGGTGGCAATTTTTCTACTATTCAAACGAGCAATGGTTGACTCAGCCGCTTCAAGACCGACAGACTCTGCAGATTTTAAACCTGATTGCTCACGACTGAGGGTATAAGCATGATCGCGCTGCATTTGCTCGCCATCTTGACCAATCACCATGGTACTTAAACTGTGACGTGTTCTCGGGAAGCCCGCTAAAAAACCGTGGGTATTACCATAAACTCGTAAGCCTTCATGACTAGAGAAACTCGCACCATCTGAGTTAACAATACGCTCATCAAACTCTAATGCTGCTTTTTCAGCTTCAATACACATATCAACACCCTGCTCTGGTGTTACCTCCCAAGGGTGATACAAGTCTAAATCTGGCGGAGACATCTCAAGCAGCGCTTTATCAGCCACCCCATTACAAGGGTCGTCCGAAGTAAACTTCGCAATATCAATGGCTTTTTCAACCACAGAGCGAAGCGCTTTAGGGCTCAGGTCAGCGGTTGATGCAGAGCCTTTATGATTACCCACATAAACACTGATCCCCAAGCCGCCATCTTGGTTAAACTCAATGGTCTCTACCTCACCCATGCGCGTACTCACAGACAAGCCTGAAGTGCTCGACATTGCGGCTTCTGCTGCTGTTGCACCAAGTTTTGTTGCGTGGGACAACGCCTCTGATACGGCCTGTTTGACTTCATCTATTTGAGTAAAAATCGCACTTTGCTGCTCAGATTTCATAGTTATGCTCTCTAAAAACACCTTTAATATCTAAATGCTAACACACATATTCGACTTCGCCTTATCAAGGCACAGCATTTATGACGTATAATTGTTATAATCCGCAAAATTTTTATAGAAACTCCGCACCATGGCTAAGAAAAAGAAACCCGTTATTGAAGAAGAAATTATTTACGTTTCAAAAAGCGAGCTAAAACGTGACGCACAGCAGTACCAACAACTAGCTATCGATTTAGCAGCTATGAGTAAAAAGCAGCGTGATAAGTTACCGCTAAGCGATGACCTTATAGAAGCCATGGTTGTTGCTGACAAGATCAGAGCGAAATCTGAAGCGTATCGCCGCCACATTAACTACATCAGTAAAACACTCCGCCTTACAGACAATGTCGCCGACATTGAGGCTGCTATTGAGTTAATGCTGAACAAAAACAATCAAGCCGATGTTTTACTTAACAAGATTGAATCAACCAGAACTGAGTTAATCAATAATGGTGACAGCTTAATTAACGAGCTTTTAGAACAGTATCCGTCGCTGGAAAGACAAAAACTTCGCCAATTAGTTCGCCAAGCAGCGAAAGAAGCCAAAGCCGAAAAGCCAGCAAAAGGCCACAAAGATCTATTTCAGTATCTTAAAGAAGTCATGATGCCTTAATCTCTGAGTGTGCTTGCTGCGGTTGAACAGTTAGCCGCAGTTTCTCCCCTCTTTAAAAAATGATTCTTTATTAAGCAATTGAACAAGATAAGTAGATTTTTTCGACTTTAAGTGGTGACAAGCCCTATAAAAATTTTTATACTGCCTGCGCTTTTTACGATTCCATTCGATTTCAAGCACCTCTAAATGGCCCTATAGCTCAGTTGGGTTTTCTTTTGAAAAAAGAAAACGTCGAGGAAGCGAAGGGATATTAGCGAAGCGACCCTAAGCGTTGATTCCGAGACCGGAAAACAGCTTCAGGACGAAATACAAAAAGCAAAAACTTCAAATGGCCCTATAGCTCAGTTGGTTAGAGCACACGACTCATAATCGTTAGGTCCCTGGTTCGAGTCCAGGTGGGGCCACCATTTACTCCCAAAGAAAACATCAAAATCAACAACTTAAACTAAATCAGTACGTTTCTGTTCCACTTTTGTTCCACCTTTAAGTTTATTTGTTCCACCTTTTTTGTCAATTACTCGCAACTACACACTTTTCATCTATCGCACCAAAGAAAGTACATGAAGAACATTTTTAGTCTCATACTGGTCACACCTCATTCTATTGTTTAAAATATCTTATTGATTCTATTAATATAAGTAAGGAAAGAAATTGAAGTACATAATAATAATAATATTTAGTATTTTTTTATCTGCCTGTTCAAGTACAGGGAAAACATCTCTAAGTGAAACTAGTAATGTGAATAAACAAGAGCTATTCCAATACGACGGTAAAGAATATACGTATGATCTCAAAGGTAGATTGCAGAAAGTAAATGGCAAGTATCGCTTTACCAGCTATACCTTAGTTAGACACTCACCTGACTATAATGGTATTTGGGTAAACCTTCTCACAAAAGCCCCACTGCAAGAATATGATAGTTATAAGTGTGTCACTTCAGAAACCAGAGCGCGGAACTCTTCTAAATTATCTCTTTGCCCTAATGACTACGAGGAATATTTCTGGAAATCATCTTTTGATTTTGCTGAAATTTCATATCTAGTTGAATTCGATTCTGAAAATTATATGAAAGCATTTACCGAAGCATTTTCACACGAATTCAGGTCAATAGATGATGTTCATAGATTATTAGAAAAAATAAGTGAAGAAAGAACTAATCTAAACACTAGGCGCAAAAGCTTGATTTCGTCACTAGATAAACTAAAAAATATATCACCTAACGGTTATCAATTAACAGTTGAAGTACCTAATTTTCCTGAAAATGAAGGAAAACGTACCGTAAAACATCATTCCGAGTTACATGAAAGACACGCTTTAATGAGTCAGCAGCTAAGTGATACCGAGAAGTCATTAAATTCTGAACCAGACAAAATGAGAGCCTTTGTCTATCAACAGCAACTTAATGATTTTGACAGAGTAAACTCTTCAAAAACTGCTGCATTTTTTGTAAATAAATACAAAAACAAACGTTTCTCTGATAGTAAGATAGTTGAGAAAGCCCAGAAGATTTATAAGAAATTGCTTAATGAAGAGTTTGAACGTGACTATAAAAACTTAACTTCAATTAGCTCATATGAAAGGTTTGCTTCTAAATACAGCAATAACAGAAGCTCTCTAAAGAATCTGGCTTGGTTAGAAGCTGCTGAAAACAAGATCATAGAACATAACAAGCAACAAGAAGAGCTAAGACTAGCTTCTCTAGCCAAAGAGAAAGCTAAGTTTATATCGCAAGTAAATACCTTTAGAGAAAAAATGAATGAAGGTGACTTTTCTCATTGTGGTTTAATAGTAGAGAGAAAAAACAAAGTAGCGAAAGTACAAACAATGGAGGGGGCAATATTCATTAGAATTGACCAGCTTTACCCAAAAGGCTTAGCACAGTGTCATTTCTATAATGGTGTATATCAGCCACCAGTTGGCTTACCTCTTTAGAATGAGTTAAACGGTATCTGTAATAGCTTCACCGTTATTAAATTTAGGCTTCCTCTCATGCCCTTTTTCTGCGGCTAGTTTATTTCTAGCCGTATTTGCTTTCTTATACTTCTTAACAGCATTGGTTGAGAGGTGACCCAGAACAGCTGCTAATGTGTATTCATCAAACTCTTGTAAGCGTCCCAATAGCGTTTCTCTGAAATCATGCAAACGATATTGATAGAGCATTTTGCCATCACTTCCTTCTGTGCAAAAACCAAGCTCTTCTAGCATTTCATACCAGTAACCGTCAAAGTTTGCTCTATGGCCTGTTTTAGACTGCTTTGACGGGAATATGTAGTCTGCGTGTAGCTCCCTAGCTTTAAATTGCTCTTTACGTTTGGCGACCAAACTTACTACATCTTTGGGCAAATGAATGGTGACTTCTTTGCCTTGCTTTGGTTTAACCCTTACAAAGTCATTAGCAAAGTCATTAGCAAAGTCATTAGCAAAGTCAAAATCACTAAATCGCAATGACATAACTTGACCATCTCTGAAATGCCCTGTTGATTGTAAATTCATAAAGAATACAAAATCAGCACAAACGTGATCATCCAGATAATCGAACATCTGCTTTATATGCTCATCAGATATTTCAACATGTCGCTCACGATCAATTCTTCTAGCTAAAACAAATGGTCGAGCATCAGCTGCTGAAATTAATTTTTCACTGAATGCAAAATTAAATGCCGCTTTCACTCTGGAAATAATCTTATCGTGTACACCATTTGTCGCTCTGAACGTTTTCAAGTAGGCATTGAATCTAGCAACTGTGAATGAACAGAACTGCTCACTCATCAGGTTGATCACTTCTTTACGATTACTTGGCAACGAGACTTCAATATTGTGCAACAAATGATTCTTAATTAATGCATCGATAACTTTGTGTTCGCTAGAGCCTTCACCATGATTTTCAAATACATTGAAGGTAAGGTGATTGCGAATGACATCACCAACCGTTTTAAGTTCTTGACTGTAGAGTTTATATTCTTCGGAGGTTGGTCTTCGCTCTAATAGGGAAAGCACGTACTCATAACGCTCAATTTTACGCTCTAGTACCGATGATTGAATATCATCTAAATTCGTCCACTGGTGAAGTACGCATCGAGTCTTTTTAGTCTTCACGACAAGTTTGCGACCAAACCTTGAACCCTCCAGTTTCAATCCCGTGAAACTGGTATTTTCAATTGCTAAAGTGGTTCGCTTATTGTGGGCCGCAAATAACTGGCTTGTATGTTCAAAGTGACAAACTTCATCGATTGTAAGTGGCTTTTTGAAATTCGGCTTTTCATCACTCTTCGCTACACTTAGTTGCTGGGCTTCATTTACAAGGGGTGGTTGAACAACCTCCGTTTTAGTGGGTGTAGCTAAAGGTTCACGCCTATTATCTTTTTTCAGGGCACTGCTATCATGAAAAGATATTATTTGGGTCTGCATTTCTCGTGGTGACGATGTATTGCCTTTAGCTTCTCCCCACAACATAAGCTTATCAATCGGTGGAAACAACCACCCTCCTGATCGCAGAGGGATTGCATTGATATGGCCGTCTTCAGCCAATCCCAGCGCGTCGCTTTCAGAAATACCAAGTAAGTACGCTATATCTTGTAATTTGCTAGCCAATTGGCTTGAGCGCACAGCAAAATCGACCATACCATTAGGCATAGTGCTTTGCTTAGGGCTTGCGCTCAATACTTGCATTCAATAAAGCTCGTTCGTTGTTGAATACAAAAATGTTAAAAGAAAACACGTTTCCAAACCGCAATAAACACGATTTTTTTAGCCTAATCTGTTTTTTTTCTGAAGCTGAACTCAATTAAAATTGCATCACCGACGCTAATTAGGCACTAGATAACTGGTATCGCGATTAAAAATATACACCAGCTCTTTCTAGATAATGGACGCCACGGAAGCTGAGATCCGAAGATCGATCAAATTAACATTGGGTGTGAACGTGACACCTGCAAAACTAGGAATAACAGATATGAGATAGTTACCCAACTATGAGGCTATATACCTTTAGGTCAAAAAATGAGGTATTAAACATGGCTTCACACATCGAGTTTTATAAAAGCTACAGCAGAGAATCTAGATCGCCTTGGCGTGATAAAGCTAGATATTGCTTATTGTTTCTGCCTGAGTCGAAGCATGGTATTTATTTGCATGTAGGTGAATCGGGGTTTAATGGCTTGTCTGTTAGTAGAGATTTGCAAGAACAGCTACCAAAGCATTTGCAGCAGCAATATATCAACTTGGATCATATTGACGTGGTAATGCACGTATTTGAAAAAAAATTAGCCAAATACTGCCAAACTGAGATTGATCAGCAAGAATTTAAAAAAGCATTTTTGGTAAGCCCAATCGTCTTTTTCTCGGAGACAGCACAAGCTCAAAGGAAACGGTCATATGATGACTATTTAGCTAGTTTTAAAAACTAGCAGCACCGCCCTGAGATGGGCGGTTTTATTTTGCCCACTGTGTACTTACTTAATAATGTACAGGTTAAATCTTTGCGGCCATTGCAGGCTGCGGCTCATTCAGGTTTGGATGACTTATTAACGTAGAGTATGCAAACCTCTACAACTTAGAGACTTCACAAGCAGTATGCGTGTGACTTAACTCGCCTGAACATAAAAGCTCGTATGCGGAATAACGCATTCGAGCTTTTTCCTTTTAAAATACCCAAAATGATTCATACAATTCAGCAGTGATTTGACGGCTAAACACAAATTTCAAATGTGCTTCATAGAAAGATCTATCTAGGTTGTTATCGACATCTGCAAATAACTTATCATGAATGCGCTCGGCATCTCGAAGGTAACGCCTCTTATGGCTGAACATTAAAATCTTACTTACTTTCTGCTCTTCAACAATCGCACTGCGATAACGCCTTATAATGTCCAATCTATACGGTATTGTTTTTGAAGAACATTCGACCTCGATCCCCTGTAACTCACCACAATTGTAAACAATGGCGTCTAATCTACGCTTTTTACCTGTCCCATCCTTGCCTTGTTCAGCCTCATTGATGAAAAAGCGATAATTGCCTTCACAGCATCCTTTTGCAACTAAGTATTGAACCATCAAGTCATGCGTAAGGGTCTTGATAGGAAATGAAGACGGTTTGGTGTTGTATTTGAATTCAGCTTGATGAAACGACTCAATGGTACGCAGCCCTTCTGGTTTTAAAATAAAAACACGTTTGTCGCGGCAACTATAAACCGGAACTTCAGCAATCAGCTCTTCACGGACATACCGTCTAACCATACGGTTGATTACTGATTTGTCTAACCCCCAAAGTGCTTGCAACACCGCAGGTGATGTATACCCCCAACGCTGTATCCAATCCAATAGAGATAAAAGCTTCGCTTGATGCCTCGCTTTTGTTGACGTTGTGGTGATGTAACGAGCCAAAATACCTCGTTCGTAAACACTTATCATAGAAACTCCTTTTCTTTTAAATACTGTGCACACTATGAGAATTTTAACGATTTAAAGACAAAAAGATGATTTGCCAGTAGGCAAGCAAGAAGAGGCAATAAGCTTATTGCCACAAAGAGAAGAACGTTTTTAACTTCTTGTTTTCGTTGACTCGTCAACTGCAACTGCGAGTTTGCTTTCATCAAACACGTTAACACTAGGCGCATCTCTACTCGCATTCTGCGAGCGAAGTCACCCGCTTCCGAAGAACTTCGGAGACAATAAACGGAACCGTGTGACTCCGCTCGCCTACTCACTTGAGATGCGCTGAAAATCTTTCAGATTGCTACAGAACAAATTCAACTTCGTTAATTTATTCTTGCGCGATTCACTGCTTAACTTCGTTAAGTCTTTTTATTTCATTGGGCTTTGCCCAATGAGCTTCATTATCCATTCTGGCTATACTTACCTAAAAAGGCAGCCCCCTTAAAGGGGGGCTGCCTTTTTAGGTAAGTTGCAGCTAGGGAAATTCTCTTCACTTTGAGAATGTGCAGATAAACTCACACAATTTCGCCACAAGCAATCTTAGTTATTGGCTCAAACCTGTTATTAAATTAAGGAATAGAAATGAGCCAACTAGAATTAGATTTTAATGCCTTTGCAACTACCGACTTACTTTTAGATGAGCAAGTCGGGTTATGTATCAACAAATTACTATCAACAGATATACAACCTCCACAAGTGATCATACCGAACATCTTGATTGCTGGTGAAGCAACCATGTTAGCTGCTCTAGCAGGCGGCGCGAAAACCTATGTATCACAATTCGCAGCCGCATGTGTTGCAACTGGCAGTTCATTCTTAGGAATGCCCGCAGTACCGCCAGAGCCAGTGCTTTATGTTGACTCTGAACTAAGCCCCTATCAAATCCAACAGCGATTCAAACTCATATTTGGTTTCCTTGGTAAGCAACCTGAAAAAGGGTTTTTAAAAATTATCCATAAGCGCTCTTTTAAAAGTGGAATGCCCGATCTCACAAAGCCCAGCGGTTTTACGTAACTACAACCCGACATTAAAGCAGCGAAAGTCGTCATACTCGACAATCTGTCATCACTTTACCGTAGCGCTGAAGAGCTAATCCAGAACGATTGGAACTTTTATAACGACTGTCTAGATGAACTCCGAGAACAAAACAAAGCGGTGTTGGTACTGCATCATACAGACAAAGACTCTCGCAACTACCGAGGCCACTCAGAAATTGCTAGAGCTATTGATAACGTTCTTATTGCCGTGAAAGACAAAAAGGCAAGTAATGAACATAAAACGGTGGTGAATGTCAGAAAACCCAAAAGTCGTCATGGCGCTAATAATGAAGACTTATTGGCTTTTGAGTTTGGTTCAAAAACAGAAATGGACAAGTTCTTCTTTTTGAAAAGGTGAGACATCTCGCCTCACCATTTCTTTATATCAAAAATGTTTAAAACGTCTTCTATAAAGCCCTATAGCAACCATTAAGAATAACCAATGAGCCATACTGCCACCTCCGCCTAAATCACTTGTTGCCTCAGTGCTAGATGGCGTATTTGATGAGCTACTATCTTGTTTATTCATAACCTTAAACGTAACAACTTTGGTGACTGACTGGTTGCCATCTGAGACTATAAACTCAAGTGCATAGTCTTCATCAGAGTTAACCTCAGGAGCTAATACACTCAACTCACCATTTAAAGGCACATCGCCAAACGTAATAGTCTTTGAGCCTTTAAGCTGACTTAAGCTAATCTCTAACTCATCACCATCATTGTCTGAAGTAGCGATAATAAACTTAATATTTTGCCCTTCTTCAACACTGTTTACTTCCTGCCTCACCTCAAGCTTAGGTGCAGTGTTCTGAACTGGAACATCATTAACTTTTAATACAACTGAGCTAGTAACTTCAGAGTAACCATCGGACACTACTAGTTCGAGTTTTATATTTTCACTTCCAGTAACAATGCTCGGTGCAACAAAGCTAATAGTCATAGAAGTGTCACCTTCAAGCGAGATATTTTGCCCACTTATAACCTTCCATCTATAGGAAAGTTCATGGTTGTCAAAGTCACTCGCTTCTGCTGAAATCGTAACCTTTTGACTTTCATCGACCTCAAGAAACTCAATCAAAGCAATTTCTGGAGCAGAATTTAAAATCGCTAACACAGCTGGATCGACAATTTTACCATTAGCTTGACCATCATCATCGTTAAGTCCACCATCAACGATACTTAGCTTTATACAGTCATTTCCAGCAACAATTCCAACGTTCCAAGAACTAGAGTCAATCTCTGAACAACTATTATTAACGGATTTTGAAGTCGTAATACTACTTCCATCACTGGTATCAAATGCGACTAATTCCCCGCCTTCTTTTAGTTTTAAATAAACTTCATTACCTATAAGGGGTTTTGCTAAAGGTATAATTAGTTCTGCAACCGCGCCAATTTCAAGATCTAAAATTTCAAAGTCGATTATAGGTAGAGCATAGCCAATGGTAGCTTCAGCTTGTAATTGATAGCCAAGTGAATCTTCATATTCATCAATAGAGAGTGTTACATCTCTAGCTTCATTGAGCTTAACTTTCTGAGCCGTCTCACCTAAGGTAATGCGCAGTCCTTCAGAAACCTCTATTACCCTATCGCCAATTAACTGCTCATTAGGCTTTAAGCTCGAATCATCCAAATAATCAGCGATACCATCTCTATCCGAATCAGTAAAACCTTCTTGGCTATCTGCTATACCATCCCCATCTGAATCCTCACTCGACAATTCAGGTAGCTCGTTAACAACATTGAAATAGAAAGTATCTGAGCTTTTGAAGCTATCTTTAGTGTTCGATTCAATTAACTCTGAAGTTATCTTATGTACACCTACACCTAACCCAGAAACATCTAGCATCATAGGTTCATAAGATTCTAAGCTACCTTGGAATAGCTCTTTCTCATTCAAAGTAAGGCTTAACTTATGAGTATCATCTTTTTGTAAGTCGAACACATCTAATTCCAGATAAACACTTTCAGCATTCAGATGTATTAAGTTTATTACTTTACTATTTTGAGTCAGCATCGAAGTAATTACAGGAGCTGTATTACCCTTTACTGAAATAAGCATTTGCTTATTGTTATCACTCAATACAGCATTATCTTCATCTACATGAAGCAAGCGTAGAGAGTAATCTCCTTCAAACAATTCTGGTAATTGAATTTCCTCACTTATGTTGCCGTCTGTGATGCTAACTACATCACTAATGATGTTATTGCTTCCAGCTGAGTCAACTAATTCATAACTTATATTCACAGGGTATGTAATAGATTTACCTGATAGGTGAATTGTAACTTTTGATTCTCTTCCTTCTGAGATGACCTTTCTATCAGCAATCGATATTAGAGGGTTGATGCTTAATTCAAATGTTGCTTTTGCTACAACACCATTAGCATTACTCAATTCAAATACAACATTATGTATACCTGAAGTTCGTAAAGAGCCTTCTTCCACTTTTAAAAGTGAAATTCCAGTAATCCCTTTCGACTCCATTACACTCTCCAGAGCTTTCTGAATAAACGGCTCTATATTCGTCATAGAAGCGGTTGCATTTTCTGATATTTGAAGTCTACTTAGCTCGGTAATTACAGCTAATAATTCCTGCTCTTGTTCAACTTCATCATCAAGACCATTTCTATTTTTATCTTTTGCTTCAGATATGGGGTCAAATGGGAATGCATCTTTGTCATTTGATACACCATCACCATCAATATCGAGATCAGAATTATCTCCAATACCATCACCATCAAGGTCACTGGTTTCCGAGGCGTCTAGCGGAAATGCATCTTTTTCATCTTCAACACCATCGTTGTCGTCATCTCTATCCAGTAAGTCAGATATAAAATCTCCATCTGTATCAAGTGGGATTGAATTAGCATTAATAGTATCAGTACCATTCGCTCGTTCATCTTCATCACTGTAGCCATCATTATCATCATCAAGGTCTAATGTTAAACCTGAGTTTGCAATGCACTGTTCTTTACAGCTTGCTAGGAAGTCATCTGGCATGCCATCAGCATCTGTATCTACCGCTGCCGCTGCGTTGAATTGGAAAGCATCTGATGTATCTTCAATACCATCATTATCATCATCGCTATCCATTAAGTCTGAAATGAAGTCACCGTCAAAGTCTGCTGGCTTTGAACTTGTGTCTAAACTGTCAGTACCATTCACTCGCTCGTCTTCATCAGTATAACCATCATTATCATCATCAAGGTCTAATGTTAAACCTGAATTTGCAATGCACTGTTCGTTACAATGTTGGTTAAACTCATTTGGTAAGCCATCATTATCTGTATCAAGATAAGCTGCTGGATTCGTGGGGAAAGCATCAACTTCATCGATGAAACCATCATTGTCATCATCAATATCAATTGAATCGATTATTAAGTCATGGTCACTGTCAAAATCTTCAATCACTGAATCAAATTGACCTTGAAGGTTTAAAATAGCATTAGGTGGAGTTTTATCATGTAAATTAACAGAAAGGTTTCCTTCATTACCCTTTATATTTATTGCAAGGTCTCCACCCCCTGAATAGTATAAACTTTTGTTCTTTCGAAAAGCTAAAGCACCTCCAGGCGGTAAATGAACACTTAAACCATTCTGATAATATCCAACCGCAGCAAGATCAATTGGTGAGTATAAAGTATACTCTCCAACTTTTATTGAAGAAATAATATCAGTTCCAGCTACGTGCCCTTCATCTAAATACTCATCAGCAAAAGTTATCTGACCTTTTAGCTCTTCTCCCTCAAAGTCCAATTGCCTTACTTCAAATAAAGTGCCGCTCTGAGCAATGATTCTTCCACTAAAAGCATAGGCTTTTAATGGCTCTAAGATAACTAGTGGTATCGAGCCACTTTCTTCGTATATATCTAAAAAGCCATCGTTATTTATGTCATAGTCAAGTGTTAACCAAGTATTCTCCAAGCATTCAATATCACATGAATCGTGAAATACATCAGGCTTTCCGTCATTATCCTTATCTAAGGAAGCTTCTTTACTTCTAGGGAAAGCATCTTCCCCATCAATCACACCATCTTTATCTGTGTCTGGATTGAATAGATCAGTTCCATTGAAAATTTCATCAAAATCTGAGATACCATCTGAATCTAAATCTGTAATAAATGCATTACGAGCCTCAGGGTGAGGTGAATCTAGAAAAGGTGTGAACTCTATAAAACCTTTTAGTTCAAGCGTATCGTTTCTATCATGAATCATTTGCTCAATAATATCAGGAGCAGTTGTGCCCCAGAAATTGTTCGTGGCTATAACAGAGTCAGCATCGTACTTTAATTTTACTGCTACTCGGTCTGTTGAAATAAAGTTATTGAATTCAACAATAACTTTTGAATCATCATAATCCGCCCAAGATTGAATAGCATAACCTGTAGTATCATAAGGGTCGCCTGTTTGGTTGAAAAAGAAATTATTTCTAACATTTACTTCCACACCATTACTAACCCCAATGGAAATACCGCCAGTGTTAATGAAAGCATTGCCTTCAATCAGACTATTCGCAGTTGGATACCATAAATAAACATATTCGCTATTGGTTATAGTTGAGTTAGTTAATGTAAACTGGCCTGCGGCGTTACTAGTTGATGGAGAACTGTTATACAGCTTACTAGTAGTTATGTATGCATGGTCAATATTTAAATGACCATAGTTAGATTCAGATTCCTTTTTCACACCCAAATTTGAATCTCTAATAACTACAGGCTTAATTTCACTGCCTTCTATGTTCAAGTTTCCCCAAGAAAGTATTTTAGTATTAGATATTGTCACTCCGGCTTCAACAGTGAGAGTAACTCCTGAAGCTATTTGTACTTCACCTAAATTTGCATATGGGGAGTTTGCAACAGTCCAAGTAGTATCACTAGAAATTACAGTCACACTTGAAGCATTTGAAAAGAAAGATATTAAAAAGAACAAAAAGAAAAGGTTGTATTTTATAATTGATGCTATCAACTCAAATTCCCTTTTAACGCTGAAAGATAAAATAATAATAACAAAGTCAAAACCTTAAGAAAATACTTTGAGTAACTAGTCTTCACTGAAAACTTGACGTTAATCAAAATCAAGTTTCACAAAAGCACCATCTATCGCACTCCTCACCTGATCCACATTAGTATGGGCATAGATAATCGTATGCTTCAGCGATGTATGGCACAGTGCTTTTGATACTACACTAATGTCAGCCCCACTTTGTATTTGCCAAGTTGCAAAAGTGCGTCTTAGGTCATGTGGGCGAGGCCGAATATTAGGGTTTTCATGATATAAACCCGCTCGTGTTATCGCTTCTTTCCAAACCTTGTCACCACCTGTTATATAACCATATTTAGACTTGTTACGAGCAGGAAAAACAAATAGCCCTTCACCACAACGAACCTGTCTAGTGCTCAATATATCTAGTACAGCTTGATGAAGTGGAATTTCATAATGTTGGCGAGTTTTAGTCAGCGTCGCAGGGATGAGCCAAATTGCAGATGAGAGGTTTAAGTCAGTCCACTTCATAGACTTTACATTCGAAAGCCTTGCACCTGTGAATAAAGCAACACGATATATATCGGCTACATCTTGATCGGCAACTGTTTTTAATGCATCTAATAAACGTCCAGCCTCTTCATAGGTAAGGTAGCGATTGCGAGCGACACCCTGCATTTTCTTTATTCTGTCAAAGGGATTCGTTGATATACCAAGCTGCTCTTCATAGTCGATTACATAGTTAAAAGCGGCCTTTAGTACACTTACTACTTTATTGTGAGCACTGTACCCTTTAGCTTCTGTTTCTTTAAGAAAAGTCCGAGCAAACTTTTTAGATACTTCGGAGATGAAGCAACCCCCTATTTGACTTTTCACATGAGTGTTATATGCGACTTCCAAAGCATGAGTTCGACCTGCTACGGTTTTTCGATAATCTAACTCGTGCAACTTATACAGTTCAAACACGTCATTTATAGTAACGTACTTACTTGGCGCATGTTGCTGTTGTACTTCAAACTCACCATTACTTTGCCTTAACTCGCGTAATGTTTTATCTGCAAGAACCTTTGCCATTGAGAGGGTTATTTGGCCTACTTCACCAAGCTTACGTTTAATATCTTTACCATGACACTTAGCTCTGAAATAATAGCTCTTTCTGCCCGATGGTCGTACTTGCAACTTTAAATGTGAGTGATGACGGTCTGTGTAGATCTGAATGTGCTTTTTAACAGGTAAATTACTAACTAATTGGTCTGTGAATGATCTTGTTAATTCAGGCATGTTTCACCTTTGTTCCACTGGTTGAAGATTAAAAAAGGTGGAACAACGCGGCTCAAAGCCGCTAAAACGTGGGGTTAGGAAAGCCCGGAGACTCCTTAAATCATTGATCTATATTACTTTTTAGCTAAGGTGGGGCCACCATTTACTTCCGTGTTCATACTTCATTCAAATTCATCTTTTTATAATCATAGCTTTTTAAACTCATTACTCATATTACAATATACACGTTTTTAATGGCTTAAAGTCTAGTATCTAGGCACTAGCTCATTTCTAACTCTATGCGTTTATTTTAACCAAAACATCAAGTCGAGAAAATTACGTGAAAAAATTAGCAGTAGCACTCAGTGCATTAATTTTAGTTTCAGGTTGTCAAATGTCGCAGCGTCAAAATGCGACTACGGGTGAGGCCGAAACAAACTCAGCAACAAAAGGCGCCATTATTGGCGTAGTATCGGGTGCCATCGTAGGTTTAGCGACCGGTAAAGATGCTGATGATCGCAGAAAACGTGCGCTAATTGGTGCAACTACCGGTGGTGCGATCGGTGCAGGTGTTGGCTATTACTTTGATAAGCAAGAAGCTGCACTTCGCGAAGAGTTAATGAACTCTGGCGTTCAAGTTAAAAGAGTGGGTGAAGATAAACTCGTATTAATTATGCAAAACGGTATCGGCTTTGATTCTGGCTCAGACAAATTAAGCACTTCAATTTATCAGACACTAGATGGTGTTGCGAAAGTACTTGTTGAGTACCCTGATACGCAGCTATTAATCGAAGGTCATACTGACAGCTCAGGTAGCGAGTCTTTAAATAAAGCTCTCTCTGAAAAGCGTGCGAACTCAGTAAAGGCATACCTACAAAGCCAAAAGGTTGCTGCAAATCGTTTATTCACTGAAGGTCTGGGCGAGTCTCTACCTATTTGCGATAACAGCACCAAAGCTGGCCGCACTTGTAACAGACGTGTTGAAATCAGCATCTTCCCAGCGAAGAAGTAATTTCATTTCATACTTTAGCCCAGCTCTCACATAAGAACTGGGCTTTCTAATTTCCAATGTATTTCCCTTTAAGTCGCCTATTTTGCAAGATTTTCTTCTTGAATTTCTAAACCTTTTCTTCATTTTATATGTATGATTACTCAATATATGAATAGGAGATAACTATGCGCTTTTTTCTACTACTTTCAATACTGTTATGTAGTTTCGTTGCTTTAGGTAAAACTGAGCAAATATCTCAACAGGCACTGCTTATTAATCAAATGTCTGCAACACCACATCAAATTATCGATGTCAGAAGCCCTGAAGAATTTGCAGCGGGACATGTAAAAGGAGCTATTAACATTCCTTTTAATAAGATCGAACAGCACCAAGATTTACTCAATTCACTAAAACAAAAAACGCTTGTTGTATATTGCCGTTCAGGTCGTAGAGCGGGGATCTTTGAACGTACGCTGTCTAAAGATGGATTTAACCTTTTACACTTAAGCGGTGATATGAATGCTTGGCAGGCTGAGAGTTTGCCCACTGTGAAATAACACTTTAAGTTTTTATTTGCCCTCTTGTCACCACTTCAAGATGATTAAACATGCTGAGATATCGGAATAAATCATCACGAAAACAAGACTATTTTAAAGAATGTGATAGTATTGTTTGGCAGTGTAAGGATTTTAAAGTATGAATGTTGAACAATTAGTCGATAAAGCAAAACAAGTCTGTGATAACCGTGGCGCACGTTTTACGGCGATCCGTGAGAAAGTCTTCCGTCTACTTGCTGCTAAGCAAGGCGGCGTGGGTGCCTATGATCTTTTAGAAGAATTAAAAGTCTCTGAGCCTGGTGCTAAGCCAGCAACGATTTATCGCGCTTTAGACTTTTTATCTGAGCTTGGTTTTATCCATAAAATTGAAAGCACCAATGCATTTATGCTGTGTCATCATTTCGACCATATTCATCCTGTACAGTTGCTGATCTGTGATGATTGTGGGCATGTTGACGAGCTTCATTCAAGTTTAATTTCGCATGAACTGAATAACTTAGCGTCTGAGCGAGGCTTTCAGGTAAGTAACCAAACAATAGAAGCACATGGCAAGTGTGAAAAGTGTAAAGACTAAGTGCAGTTATGCAATTAAACCACTACACTTAACCTAGAACTGAATAATTAAGAATCAAGGGAACAGCACATGAAAGTAGAGTTCATAAACCCTTTTTTATCATCATTAATAAATGTCTTAGCAACCATGGCTCAAACAGAGCTGACACCTGGTAAACCAAAAATCAAAAAAGGTGAAGTTGCGCAAGGTGATGTTTCGGGCTTGATCGGCATGGTAGGCCCACAGACTAAGGGTTCTTTTTCTATTACCTTTGATGAGCAACTAGCACTAACAATCATGGAGCGCATGCTTGGCGAGCGCCCAGATGCAATTAATGAAGAAGTGACAGATATGGTGGGCGAAATCACTAATATGGTCACTGGCGGTGCAAAAAATTTACTCGGTGAAAAAGGCTATGACTTTGATATGGCAACACCGATTGTTGTGTCGGGTCCTGGTCATACTATTACGCATAAGTGTGAAGGCGCTAAAATTATTATGCCATTTACTTCAGCTGACGGTAATGCCAATATCGAGGTGAGCTTCGATAAGCTATGAGTTGGCAGCAAGCTAAATTCACCCTAGCTGCGAAGTCTCGCGGCTTTCACCTAATTACCGATGATATTCTCAAACAACTTCCTGAGATCCATAACTATCAAGTTGGCCTTTTGCATTTATTCTTGCAGCACACGTCTGCCAGTTTAACCATCAATGAAAATGCCGATCCGACCGTGCGTATGGACATGGAAAGCCACTTTAATCATTTTGTGCCTGAACGTCAGCCCTATTATAAGCATGACTATGAAGGTGACGACGATATGCCTGCACACATTAAATCAAGCACGCTTGGCTGCCAGATCACCATTCCAATTAGTCATGGGCGACTCATGCTGGGGACGTGGCAAGGTGTGTATTTAGGTGAACATAGAGATTATGCAGGCGGCAGAAGTATTATTGCCACCTTGTCTGGCGAACTTTATTGATTTCACATCAAAAAATAAGCGGCACATTGGTCGCTTATTTTTTATCCTTTATGTATTGGTAACTCACTCTCGGTGTGACATTACACAACAGTTCGTAAGGAATAGTGCTAGCACACTGTGCCACTTCTTCTACTGGTAAGTTTTCACCCCACATTTCAACTTCGTCACCGACCTGAACTGAGTCATTTTCTGCGCCAATATCTACCGTGATCATATCCATCGACACACTGCCGACAATGCCATATCGTTTGCCATTAATAACAACGGGTGTGCCTTCTTGCGCATGACGAGGATAACCATCACCGTAGCCCATGGCAACTACAGCTAGTTGTGTAGCTGTTTGACTCTGCCAACGACCACCATAGCCTACTCGCTCTCCTGCTGGAATAGCACGCTTTGCTATCACACGAGTTTTTAAAGACATCACCGCTGATAAACCATGCTCTGAGCCGACTGAGTCAAGCATAGGTGAAACGCCATATAGCATGAGTCCAGGTCTTATCCAGTCACCATGACTATCTGGCCAAGCAATTATGCCCGCAGAATTGGCTAAACAAGTTTGTTCGACTTTGTTGCCAACTAATTTGGAAAAATGTTGGATCTGAGAAAGCGTTTTTTCGTTATTAGTATCGTCAGCACAGGGGAAGTGCGTCATTAAACGTACGTCATCCTTAGCATTTTGAGTGGCTTTAAGGCGAGTATAAAATTGCTCTAGCTGTTCAGGCTCGATCCCTAAACGATGCATGCCGGTATCTATTTTAAGCCAAGTGGCAATCGGTGCATCTAAATTTGCCTGCTCTAGTGCAGTTAATTGATGCTCGTCATGAATGATGGTTTCGAAGTTATTCGCCAGTAAAATAGGTAAATCACTCGCTTCAAAGAAACCTTCTAATAAGACAATGGGTTTGGTAAGGCCACCAGCTCGAAGTGCCAAGGCTTCATCGATTCTGGCCACAGCAAATGCATCTGCCCCCTGCAAATGCTGTGCAATCGTCACCAAGCCATGCCCATATGCATTGGCTTTTAATACTGCCATCACTTTGCTATTTGGGGCAATTTTTTTAATGCGTGCGAGGTTTTGTTCCAGCGCGGTTAAGTTAATTTCTGCGGTTGCTAATCTCATACAGCCTCTCGTGTGCGACCTGCAAAAGTATTAAGCTGCTAGTGCTTAATACTCATCATCAAATGCAGGGCCTGCGTAATTGTCAAACCGAGAGAATTGCCCCTGGAAGGTTAACCTAACCTTACCAATTGGACCATTACGCTGTTTACCTATGATTATTTCTGCCACGCCTTTATCTGGGCTGTCTTCGTTATACACTTCATCACGATAGATGAACATGATTAAGTCGGCATCCTGCTCGATTGAACCCGATTCACGTAAGTCAGAGTTTACTGGGCGTTTGTCGGCACGTTGCTCTAGGGTACGGTTAAGCTGAGACAGCGCGATAACCGGGCATTGTAACTCCTTTGCTAGCGCTTTTAATGAACGAGAAATTTCGGCAATTTCAAGGGTACGATTATCTGACAAGCTTGGTACACGCATTAACTGCAAATAGTCGACCATGATCATGCTGATACCGCCGTGGTCACGAGCAATACGGCGTGCACGAGAGCGCACATCGGTTGGTGTTAGACCTGATGCATCATCAATATACATCTTGCCTTTTTCCATCAATAGACCCATGGTTGACGATAAACGCGCCCAATCTTCGTCATCTAACTGACCTGTACGTACCTTAGTCTGGTTAATTCGGCCTAAGGAAGCCAGCATCCTCATCATGATCTGTTCTGAGGGCATCTCTAGTGAGTAAATCAGTACAGGCTTGTCTTGCGTCATTGCGGCATGCTCAGCCAAGTTCATCGCAAAGGTGGTTTTACCCATTGAAGGACGCGCCGCTACAATGATTAAATCTGACGGCTGTAAACCAGCTGTCATTTGGTCTAAGTCGTTATAGCCAGAACTCACCCCTGTTACACCATCCTGCGGTGACTGATAAAGCTCTTCAATCTTATCGACTGTTTTTTCTAAGATTGAGTGAATACTTTGTGGGCCTTCAGTGCTCTTTGAGCGCTGCTCTGCAATTTTAAATACTTTACTTTCAGCTAAATCGAGTAATTCATGGCTATCACGCCCTTCAGGATTAAAGCCCGCTTCGGCAATTTCATTCGCAACCGTAATCATCTCACGAACAACCGCACGCTCACGTACAATCGAGGCATAAGCATCGATGTTAGCAGCACTTGGCGTGTTTTTAGCAATTTCAGCTAAGTAGGCAAAACCACCCACCGCACTCAGTTGATTATTCTTTTCTAGGCTTTCAGAAATAGTGATTAAGTCGATGGGTTGACTTTGCTCAACCAGCTTTTCCATCGCTTCAAAAATTAATTTATGCGTGCGAGTGTAAAAGTCTTGCGATACAACCAACTCAGCAACACGGTCAAACGCCTGATTATCAAGCATTAAACCACCAAGCACTGACTGCTCGGCTTCGATGGAATGAGGAGGAACTTTGAGGGTATCGACTTGATGATCTGGTTTAGCCATGGCACTACACAATCTGAAAGAATTAAGAGGAGTATTTTAGCCCCTAGCGAAGCAACTTAAAAGCGTAAAGCGACTTTCTCTAATTAAGGTAACACTAAAATTAGAAAAGGCCTCACTAGGAGGCCTTTTCTCACTGAGTATATTCGCTTAGTTTTTCTTTAATTCAATACGACCACTGACCGTATCAATTTCAACATCTGCATCACCGCCATTGAGAATAAACTCTAATTCACGTGACGGGCCATACTTGGCTTTCTTTACTTTATCGCTACTCAATTCATTGATAATACGACCACCAGAGTGTGCATCAATATCAAAGCGAGCTGACACGTCGCTCGGGAAATACAAGCGAACATCACCACTTACAGTATCCATATTAATACGTGCATTTGACTGAAGGGCTTTAACTTGCACCTTAATCTCGCCGTTCACTGTATTTAGACGCAAGTCCCTTAAAGAGGCCACTTTGAAGTCTACTTCACCGTTAACGTTTTCAAGACGAATATCTGTTGCTTCGGTGTCACTTTCAATATCACCATTCACGGCATTGAAGCGCAACTCACCTTTAGAGTTCATATCATTGATGTCACCGTTAACCGTTTCAAAGCGTAAGTCACCCGATAACTTGTTTGCGTCTACATTGCCATTCACCGTTTCTAGGCTTACTTTGCCTTCTAGCTGCGTCGCTTTGATGTCACCGTTAACCGTTTTAATACGTGCACCAGCTAATAATTCAGTCGCAGAGATATTCACATTTATGCCTTCAAAGCTCAACTCACTGTTTTTTGGCATGTAAATGGTCAGTTTAGAGCCATCGCCTTTGTTCCAACCTTTATAACGCTTTGGCATTTCAACAATAAACTCGGTGACAGAGCCATTGTTCTCAAGTTTATAACCTTTAGCAATATCATCGAGTGAGCCCGTAACCTTAAATTCTGACTTGTCCCAAGATTTAATGTCTACTTCACCGCGTTGGTTTTCAATTACAATCTTGCCATTGGCGGGGACTGAGATTTGCTTATCGATGGCTTCACCGGCAAAACAAGCAATTGGGAAAAATAGCAGTCCTGTTAATAGTTTTTTCATCTTTCTTCTCCTAAATTTGTTGCCAACTTGGTGCATGTACACGGTTGATTAAATCTAATTGCTGCTGATAAACCTGCGCGAGCATTTTCAGCAGCGCGGCATTTTCTGGGTCGTTTTGTAAGGCAAGCTTCACAGCTTGCTCGGCCTGCTCTAGTTCATCAAGTTGTTGCTGCCAGTCATTTGTTAAAGCTGGCTGTGCTTCGTACTGTACGAGTAATGCTTGTTTTTGCTGTTCGAATAGTGCACTTAAATCTCTCATCGTATTTTGTTCGGGACGCATTACACTCACATTCCATGCTAATAAGCCCGCAATAAAACACGCTGCAATCCCGGTTACTTTGGGCCAATACTGTTTATCATTGACACTGCTTTTAGCTGGTTCAGCAATTGCTCGCTCAATACCAGGCCATAAGTCGCGACTAGGCGCTACTTCACTTGGTTTTGCTAGCTCTTCTTTTAAGAAGTCGTCAAAGTTGACTTTACTCATGCTCGTACCACTCTTGTAATAATTGTCTTGCGCGATGATATTGCGACTTACTTGAGCCTACAGCCATGCCCAACATATTGCCTATTTCTTCATGGCGATAGCCTTCAACTGCATGAAGTACAAACACCAAGCGCGCACGCTCAGGCAAACGCAAAATTAGCTTGTCTAGCCCGTTTAACCCATTACACATGGCTAGGCTTTGTTCATCCATGCCGCTTTGTTCAAAGCTCACAACTTTTTGCAGCCAGTTTTTATGTTTGCGTAAATAACTAATGGCAATATTGCTCGTTACACTATGCAACCAAGTAGAAAACTTTGACTGCCCCTGAAACTGAGAAATTTTATGCCACAACTGTACGAATACTTCTTGCGTGACATCTTCTGCATGCTGTTGATCTGCTAGCAGCCTCAAACATAACGCAAATACAGGTTTTTCATGCTGACGGTAAAGCTGGGCAAACGCAGCCTGATCACCTTGTTGTACTCTGTATACTAGGTCATCTGTTTGCTCGTCTTTATTCGTATTCGAAAATGCCTGTTTGGCATCGATTAACATGACGTTATTCCTTTATCGGGTTTTTACCCAGTTTGGCGTTTTGCTTCATTGTTATTATCTAAGACGCCACCTTGGCTTAAAAAGGTTTAAAAGAAATTTAAAAATTTTGAAGAGACAGCATTACAAAGCAAAAATGGTTTTGCAATGAAATGCTATTAGTTGCATATTGTGCTGTTAGTCATCCGTGTTGTTATTATCAGTGTTAGAGGTCTCTCCTTCGTCTTCTTCTAGATCAGGCAAAGGTTTGGCCGGCTCAAAGAACCAGCCTTTAAAAATAAGCTGAGGTTTCTCATTGCTACCGCCGCCTGAACCAAAATTCACATCTTTCAGAGCCGAATCAAAATGCACACCACTGCCACCAGAAGAGTTGATAATTGAACCTCTAACAGTGCCATAAAGTTGTCCACTTCCTGAGAGCCTAACTTGTGTTAAAGGTGCATAGATTGTCGCATACATATCTGACGCACCTTTCACTTCAAAGCCATCACTACCAGAATATGACGAGAAAAAATTCAAACTAGGGATACCGCTTGTAGTTATGCCTTCTTTTTCTGTGATCACTTGTCCGCTGGCCCCTAAAATTACTTTTCCCGTGGTAAATACTGTTAAGCTACTGCCGTTTTTAATCGTTAATTTAGCATCACCATCAAGGATAAAGTTACCATCGACCAGAAAAATAACATCGCCGCCAGCAATGGTCATTTTACCATCGCTATACAACTTGAAATTCTTCATGCTAAACACACGCTCTTCGGTGGTTCCAGAAATGCCATGTTGCTGGCTTAAATTATCAAACAAGTAGATTTGTGCCGCTTGAGAGTTTAAATCAAACGCTTTTTGTCTACCATTATCAGTAAATAGAAGGCGACCTGTAGATGGTGTAAATTGATAAATCTGAGTCGCCCCCACTTCAAAATCACGCTTTTGCGCTTCCCCTTGCGCCATCACTTCAGGCATGTTTTTAGGTAAATCGAATGGATCACACTCTTTATTTGGGCGAGCAGGATCATAGTCTGGCGAACTTGGGTCATATACCTCGACCGGTTCAACTTCTGGATTCTTTTTAAAGTAAGCATTGGAGTAAGAAACATTATACGCAACAGTGCCATCAGAAAACTCGACACTATCTTGTACGTGTTCACTAGAAGGGAAACTCCCAGTCCCGCCATACATAATGTCGTAAGGGTCGTTTTTAGGATTGTTAATTTTACTTCCCCACTCCATCTTCGCATTACCGTTTGCTCTCACTACCCCATCAATTTCTCCACCGCGATGAATATAAAAACCGTTTGAGAAAACGTTCCCCTTAACTCGTACACCACTACCCCAAGAGATATCTACCCCTGTATTTGAGTGCACATTGCCTATTACTGGTGATGACCCTTTCAGATAAACGATACCCGAGGCTTTAACATCACCTTTTATCGGTGAATGGCCGTCAATTGTAACGCTTGAGTCACCAATCACAGTATTGACATGACCTGAAGAGTCTCGGTTAGTTTCAGAGTATGGGCCTTTACTAGAGTCATAACTATCAACGACACCGCTGCCTGATAAATTAACGCCTTTACATCCAGTAACAGCATGTTGAAAGGGTGATTTAACGTCTCCTGGTTTTAACTCAAAACGGGCAACAAGTTGTTGATTCGCATCACCATAATAGCGCTGACCTAGACTCGTAATTTCAAGTAACCCATCAGCATTTTTACTTAAGCGTGCTTTATAAACCGTGTCATCGCCTATATCACCGTTTCCGGCGTGTAAACCATGCTGATTGACTAAGTCATCGACGGTAAAGCTGCTGTTATCTGATACAGCCTTTTGCAACTTTTTTGCCGCAGTAAAAATACCTTTTTCAGCGAGTAAACGTGCATTCATATCTTTTTGAAAGTTGCCCGTTAAACGCTCTTGGATCACAGTTTCTTTAAGTGCACCAAACACCACGACACTGGCCATCGTGCTCATTAACATGACTTTGATTAACGTGAACCCTGACTGCTGCTTCATACGCTTTCCTTAAATGCTTCGAGCAGAATTAATTGCGTGGTGGCAATATCTATTTGCAGCCCTACTCCAAAGTAACTTGGCATATTTAGCGGTTTGACCGTCACACTGACTAGATGATTATTATATGCAAAGTTAATCGCTTCTATGCCCTTGAGCAGTTGTACCGCGCCGTTACCATCACCAATGTCACAGGTTAAAAAACCATTTTCAAGTGCATAAGTTTCCGTGTAATCCACAACTGGGGTCGTGCCTTGGCAAGATAATACATTGGCTAGTTGCTGAAATTGAATCGTCAAAGGGGCTGCGCTAATTATAGGCTCACTGTTCGTTTGCTTAACACTACGCGTAAATACTTGGCTGGTATAACGGATCACCTCTTGTGCATCCGAGAGCTCTTGGGTCATTCTTACTGTGCTTTTTATCGCCGAATAAGACATGGCAACGCCTGCCAGTAGAAACAAGCCGACCGCCATCGCCACCAACATCTCAAGTAATGTATATCCTGATTGTCTCGCTTTATGGGTTACACACATTCGGTACCTCTACGAAACTTGCATTTAATGTGACCTGATTAAGCAGCTGCTTTTGAGCCTCCTCTGGCACACGTAAATCTTGCCATGCCACAGTGATGGGCATCTCATCACTATAAGCCCCTGGTAATGTTAAAGCGTACCTAAATGATAGACTGTCGGGTGGCTGTAACGACTCTCTAAATGCTTGCTCTGTAAACTTTGATGGTGAGTTATGCTGTATTTCACAAAGCTCAGGCCACATGCGCTCGATCGCATTCTGCGCCTGCACAAGAGAGACGGTATAATCAAAGCTATTATTGGCAAACTGCAGTGACTTCAGCTGTGTTACACCCAAACCAATCAGCGCTATGCTCGCAATAAACATAGACACCAATACTTCTAGCAATGAAAAACCAGCATTTACGCGCAATTTTCTTCTGCCTTACCTAACCAACTTTGTCCACTACGCAAAATACATAAACGATAATCGTCGGTATTTGTATCGTTATCAGAGATTAAAATATTGCTTTGTAAATTTAATTCACCCGTTGAACGTATCATACGATCGACCAGCTCTGCATTGACTGTTGGGTAATTGGAGTCGAACTGCCGTAACGTCTCCCTGCCACCTGCGACTTCAATTTCTACTAACCAAGAAGTGTCTTGTTTAGTAAGAATAACTGTTTGGGCTCGCTTTACCGCTTCACTTCTAGCGTAACGATATACAGCGTTTAATTGATTGGCTGTTTTAGTCAGGCGTTCTTGTTTTATAAACTGAGCAAATGACGGAGCGGCTAGCATGGCTAAAATACTCACTAAACCAAGCGTGATTAATAACTCAATCATAGTAAAGCCGCGTGACTTTTGCTTATTTCCAGCAGTCATTGCCATTCCCACTTGCTGTTGTTTGTCCTGCTTGGTTGATAGACAAGTCACCGCATCTGTCAGTCGCTTGTACACTACCCGCTTTTGGTCTAGCACTTAACACGAACCCTAAGCTTCTGAAATTTGCAGCACCAGCAGGCTTGTTCGTGTGTCGATAAGTGAAATCATAAAATACTGAATTTGGTAAATCGTTAAATTGATCACTATCTGGGTAACCACCATTTCTTGAATAAATTCGCTCTAAAATTGCCGCAGTTTGCAACATGGCTTGTTGTGCATCTGAACGATGCCCATCTTGGATATACCTTTGATAAGACGGATACGCCAGTGTCGTTGTAATCGCAACAATTGCAACCACAATTAACAGCTCAATCAGCGTAAAACCTTTTGTATTTACTCTAGAATTCATACTCTACCCACAATAAAACAGCGCTGTCATTTTTAACACAAAGCTAACAAGAAACAAAATCTAAACTTGTTCTTAGCTATGACAAAATATGCAGTCAAAATACCACATTATATATGTATATGAAAAAGGAACGGATTACATGTGATTACACTGTATACCGTTAACTCAGATCCGTGAGATGTTTATATGAAGAGAGAGTGTGATAGTTTTTATTTTTTATATAAAAACCGCGTGCCAAAACACGCGGTTTATAACTTAATCAGAGATTAAGCTTCAGCAATAACGATTACTTTGATAGTAGCAGTTACGTCTGAGTGTACAGAGATTGCAACGTCAAATTCGCCAGTCTCACGGATAGTACCTAGAGGTAGACGAACTTCTGATTTAGCAACTTCAACACCAACAGCTGAGATAGCGTCAGCGATGTCACGTGTACCGATAGAACCGAATAGCTTACCTTCGTCACCAGCTTTAGATACTAGAGTAACTTCAGCTAATGCTTCTAGCTTCTCAGCGCGTGCTTGAGCAGCTGTTAGTTCTTCAGCAATCTTCGCTTCTAATTCAGCGCGACGAGCTTCGAAAGTTTCGATGTTAGCTTTAGTCGCTGGAACTGCTTTACCTTTAGGGAATAAGAAGTTACGAGCGAAGCCAGATTTAACTGCAACTTGGTCACCTAAGTTACCAAGGTTTGCGATCTTGTCTAGTAGAATAACTTGCATGTTTCTACACCTTTTAAAAACGAGTTAATCCGCTGCTTACTTATGTAAGTCAGTGTATGGAAGAAGGGCTAGGTAGCGAGCACGCTTGATAGCAGTTGCTAGCTGGCGCTGGTATTTAGCGCTAGTACCTGTGATACGGCTAGGTACGATTTTGCCACTTTCAGTTACATAGTTTTTAAGAGTAGCTAGATCTTTGTAATCGATTTGTTGTACGCCTTCCGCTTTGAAACGGCAGAACTTACGACGTCTGAAATAACGTGCCATGAGTAATTTCCTCAATTAATTCTTTCAATATGTTGTGCATGTAAAACAAGTTGACTTAAACCATTTCGGTTTTCGTGACGATTTAAAAAACCGCGTACTTGTATTGCCTGCCCAACGTATAAATGCTGTGTTTGATTCTGTAATTGTGCACCGCTTGCAACCACACTTAGACGAACATAACTATTTCTATTTAGTTCGGCTTCGACTTGCATTGATTTGTGCTCAAGTACAAACGTGCAATGTGGAATACCAGCTGGGCTTTGACTAAATTTGGGTGTTTTACAAACCGTACCCGAGAGCACATATTGGTTTGTATACAGATCTGGCTGTGCCACCTATTTAATCAATCCAGATTCAATAACGATTAAGCAGAAGCTGCTTCTTTTTTCTCTTCTTTAACAAGAGGAGACGCTTCAGTTACAGCGTTTTTAGTACGCATAACTAGGTTACGTAGCACTGCATCGTTGTAGCGGAAAGAAGTTTCAAGCTCGTTGATTACTTCAGTTGGTGCTTCAACGTTCATTAGAACATAGTGTGCTTTGTGAAGCTTTTCGATTGGGTAAGCCAGTTGACGACGACCCCAGTCTTCTAGACGGTGAATTTGACCACCAGCTTCAGTGATAGAACCAGTATAACGCTCGATCATACCAGGTACTTGCTCACTTTGATCTGGGTGAACCATGAATACGATTTCGTAATGACGCATGGATATTCCTTACGGTTAATATAGCCTTGTCCCGTTTCGGCCAGTCGGGGGAAGGCAAGGAACTAAATGTGATAGCCGAAATGAGCGCGTATTCTACGTTGAGTTGGGAATTTTAGCAATGAAAAAAGCAAGAAAAGACTAATTATTAATCAGGTTATAAGTGAGTAAAGATATATTTGAAGAAGAAGATTGGAGCGGCACACGAGGTTCGAACTCGTGACCTCGACCTTGGCAAGGTCGCGCTCTACCAGCTGAGCTAGTGCCGCATTCCATATTTAGCTCTTGATTTGTTTGTAATATCGCAAAGGTCGCGTCTATTACCCGAAGCAGCTGAGCTAGTGCCGCATTCCATATTTAGCTCTTGATTTGTTTGTAATATCGCAAAGGTCGCGTCTATTACCCGAAGCAGCTGAGCTAGTGCCGCATTCCATAGATAACCCGTGATTTTTAGCAGCTGAGTTAGTACTGCATATATAACTAGTCTGAAACTAATTAACTTGTATAAAAACAAGATTTAGAAGTTGGAGCGGCACACGAGGTTCGAACTCGTGACCTCGACCTTGGCAAGGTCGCGCTCTACCAGCTGAGCTAGTGCCGCATTCCATAGTTAGCTCTATATTGTTAGTAACATCGCAAAGGTCGCGTTTATTACCTGGAGCAGCTGAGCTAGTGCCGCATTCCATAGTTAGCTCTATATTGTTAGTAACATCGCAAAGGTCGCGTTTATTACCTGGAGCAGCTGAGCTAGTGCCGCATCACAATATTTAGCAATATAATTGCTGCGCTTTAAAACAAGAAACCCCGCAGAGTTACTCTCTTAAGCGGGGCAGGATTCTACAATAATGCAGGTGCTTTGCAAGCAGTTTTTTAAAGATTAAAGAACTTTTCTTTGTAAATCTTTAATTCCATTATTGAATCTTTTATGTCGTCTAGGGCCAAGTGTGAGCTTTTCTTTTTCACTTGACCTAGTAACTCAGGCTTCCAACGACGTGCAAGTTCTTTCACTGTACTCACATCTAGGTTGCGATAGTGAAAGTAAGCCTCAAGTTCAGGCATATACTTATTTAAAAAGCGGCGGTCCTGACCAATCGAATTACCACACATAGGCGAACTACCTGGTGGTACCCACTCTTTTAAAAACTCTAAAGTTTGTGCAATGGCATCGTCTTCAGTGAACTTACTGGCCTTACAGCGTGCTGTCAAACCTGAACGACCGTGTTGATTGGTACACCATTCGTCCATGTTATCTAACAAGTCATCACTTTGATGAATAGCAATAACAGGGCCTTCAGCTAATACATTTAAATCGCCGTCAGTAATAACCGTAGCAATTTCTAAGATTTTATCTGTTTTAGGCTCTAAGCCCGTCATTTCAAGATCTAGCCAGATCAAATTTGATTCATTAAAAGACATAAACTACCTTAGCGGTACTTCCTTTAGATCCAATGCAATTAGATATATCATATTAGCTTCACTTGTTTACCTAAAGCTTTTTTTTTAAAAGCGCTTAATTAAATTGAGTTATAGCCCATTTAAGCCATGCTCACAAAGTAAACAGGGTGATTTTAGGCAATTTTATTAATTGCAATTTTGATCAGTGACAAGCTAAGTAACTATGGCAAAACAAAAGAAACTCAGTAAAGGCCAATCCCGTCGGATCAGTGCCAACCATCAAAAACGCTTGCGTAAAGCTAAACAGCAGCATGGCGAGCAACAAGATACCCAGTGGCAAACCGACAATTTAGGTCCAACTGAAAATGCAGTGGTGATCAGCCGTTTCGGCCAACATGCCGATATAGAAACGTCTGATGGCGAAGTTTTGCGCTGTAACATTCGCAGAACCGTTGGCGGCTTAGTATGTGGTGATGAAGTATTCTTTCGTCGTGCAAAGGTCAGCGATGGCGACTTAGCTGGGGTTATCGAAGCCATTGAAGAGCGCCGTTCGCAACTTACCCGACCTGACTTTTATGATGGCGTTAAAGTCGTTGCAGCAAACATTGACCAAATTTTAATGGTGTCTGCAATTTTACCTGAATTCACCCCACAGATTATCGACCGATATTTAGTGGCTTGTGAAGATATGGGTATCGAGCCCATTTTAGTGCTCAATAAAATCGACTTGATTGATGACGAAGGTCTAGAGTTCATTAACGAGATTTTAGATATCTATCGTGAATTAGATTATAAAGTTCACCTTGTCAGTACTAAAACCGGCGAAGGTATTGACGCGCTGAAGCAAGTATTAGTGGGTAAAAATAACATCTTTGTAGGCCAATCTGGGGTTGGTAAATCAACACTGGTTAATACCGTATTGCCTGATGCGGATATTCTTACCAAAGAAGTCTCTGAAAATAGCGGTCTAGGTCAGCACACCACGACTGTGTCACGATTACATCACTTACCTAGCGGCGGAAACCTGATTGATTCACCGGGGATCCGTGAGTTTGGTTTATGGCACTTAGATGTTGAACGCGTAACTTGGTGCTTTAAAGAGTTTCGTGAGTATATAGGCGGCTGCCGTTTTAGAGATTGTAAGCACCTCAATGACCCTGGATGCATTCTGGTCGAAGCGGTTGATGAGGGAAAAATTACAGAACTACGTTTTGACAGCTACCACCGTATTCTAGAATCAATGGCTGATGGCCGCGCGGGTGCTCGTGCGCCAAGAGTTTAAAAAATTTACAGTTTATATGTTAGTATCTGCGCTAATTATTTTTAGGAATTTATAGTCCCCATGGATAAATTTAAAATTGCCATGCAATACGCCATGCCTAAGCATGGGATCTCTCGCCTAGTTGGTAAGTTAGCTGCTGCTGAAGCAGGCTCCGTGACAACTTCTTTAATTAAGGCATTTATCAAGCAGTATAAGATTGATATGAGCGAGGCACTTTACGAAGATCCTGCGCACTATAAAACCTTTAATGAGTTCTTTACTCGCCCATTAAAACCAGGCATTCGCCCGTTAACAGAAGACGAAAGCATCATTACTCACCCTGTAGATGGCGCTATCAGCCAGTTAGGCGATATTGTTGATGGTCAACTTATTCAGGCTAAAGGTCATAACTACAGCGTACAAGACTTACACGGTGGTGATAAAGACGATGCAGACCCGTTTATGGGCGGTAAGTTTGCCTGTATTTATTTGGCACCAAAAGACTATCACCGTATCCATATGCCAATTGACGGCACATTGCGTAAGATGATTTACGTACCGGGCGATTTATTCTCGGTAAATCCACTTACAGCGAAAAATGTGCCTAACTTGTTTGCGCGTAACGAGCGTGTCGTGGCTATTTTCGACACCAAAGTGGGCCCACTGGCGATGACTTTAGTCGGTGCAACCATTGTAGCAAGCATCGAAACGATTTGGTCAGGTACAGTTACACCACCTGCAGGTCGCGACGTCATGACATGGAATTACCCTGTTGAAGGCGACAAAGCGATCCATTTAAAGAAAGGTGATGAAATGGGCCGCTTTAAGCTAGGCTCAACAGTCATTTTAGCTTGGGGTAAAGATCAAGCTGACTTCTTAGATAGTGAGCAACCTGAAACGGTAACTCGTATGGGCACACCATTCGCGACAATTAAATAATACTAATTAAACTTTAGCTAATTAGTATTATACCAATACTCAATCATTTTGAGGGACTAAAACTGACGCTAGCTTCGTTAAAAATTTTTTATTTAGAACAACTAAACAGCAAAAATTTTGCCTAGCTATCGAACCGTTTTCCTTGCCTCAAAATAGCTCGCTTAATTAAGAGTATTGGTATGAATAGAAAAGCCATCATACTTTGTATTGATGGCTTTTTTTAAATCTAGAAACTCGCTTTATTTAAAAACAAAAAACCCAGCCGAGGCTGGGTTTTTGAATTCTTTAAAACTAAAATTACTTGATTTTAGCTTCTTTGAAAATCACGTGCTTACGTACTTTAGGATCGTACTTTTTGATTTCCATTTTTTCAGGCATGTTACGCTTGTTCTTGTCGGTAGTGTAGAAATAACCAGTACCAGCAGTTGAAACTAAACGGATCTTATCACGCATGATTCAGCTCCTTAAACTTTTTCGCCGCGAGCACGGATATCTACTAATACCGCGTCGATGCCTTTTTTATCGATAATACGCATACCTTTAGTAGTAGTACGTAAAGTAACAAAACGTTTTTCGCTTTCAACCCAGAAACGGTGCGTTTGTAGGTTAGGTAGGAAGCGACGCTTAGTAGCGTTGCGCGCGTGTGAACGGTGGTTACCTACCACTGGGCGCTTACCTGTAACTTGACAGACTTTAGACATGTCTATATATCTCCAATAACTTCGCTCGAGCTTAATTTTCCCTTGGGCCTTAACTGTTTGCCCTGGGGTAAATCAGAGGGCGCTCTTTATACAGCATTAGCAGGCAAAGATCAAGGATCTAGTCCTATCAATCAGCTCATATGTAAATTTGATAGCGGCCAATTATAATGATCGAATCGTGCTTAGGAAAGTAAAAACTGCATTTAAATTAAACTAATTTGCAATATTTTGAGCAAAGCTGCGTTTTTTAACGTTTTCTTTCTGTAAATCACTTAAATCAAGCCTCGCTGTGCAAAAGATATGCAGCGATTCCCTGCGACAATAAGGTGATCTAATACGTGAATGTCCACTAAAGCGAGGGCTTTTTGCAATTTTTGGGTAATTAACTTATCTGCTTCGCTCGGCTCAGCAATACCACTAGGGTGATTATGCGCAAAAATTAATGACGCCGCATTATGCTTCAATGCCGCTTTTACCACTTCTCTAGGATAAACACTCGCCGCGTTTATGGTGCCATTAAATAAAATCTCGTCATGAATAAGTTGATTCTGGTTATCTAAATACAGCGCCATAAACACTTCGTGCTCTAACCCTTTTAATTGCAAACACAGGTAGTCATTAACTGCATCAGGTGACGTAAATACCGTGTCACGTAAGCATGCTTCACGCATGTAACGTTTGCTTAACTCAAGCACCGCTTGTAATTGTACATATTTAGCCTCCCCCAAACCCTTCAAAGCAGAAAACTCTTTTAGACTGGCATTAAATAAGTTTTGTAATGACCTACTTTGCGTTAGTAGTGATTCTGCCAATTCAATGGCATTCATGCCGGCGATACCAGTTCTTAAAAATATTGCCAAAAGCTCTGCATCACTTAGTGAGTGCGGGCCTTTTTTCAGTAACTTTTCTCTCGGTAGGGTGTGTTTTGGTAATGCACTCAATTGCATAGTTTGTCCTTAATTCCTTTGTTCCTAGGCTCTAAAGTGTAGTCGAAGGCATATAAAAGACAAAAGCAGGTTACCCCTCAGTCACTTCTCTATGATAGAGTTTAGGCAAGTTTTTACTGGATTTAACAAGCTATGAAACAGGCAAAAAATATTGTTTTGGGGATCAGTGGCGGTATTGCTGCTTATAAATGTGCAGAATTAGTTCGACGATTAAAAGAGCGCAACTGCAATGTCAAAGTGGTTATGACCGATTCTGCCAAGCATTTTATTACTCCACTGACTATGCAAGCAGTATCTGGAGAACCTGTTTCTGATTCTTTACTCGACCCGAGTGCTGAAGCGGCCATGGGCCATATTGAGTTTGCCAAATGGGCTGACTTAATTCTTGTCGCTCCTGCAAGTTCAAACATTATCGCAAAAATGGCAGCAGGTATTGCCGACGATTTACTCACCACATTATTACTTGCTACACCGGCAAAAATCGCTATTGCACCCGCAATGAATCAACAAATGTATGCCCACGCAGCAACGCAAGCCAACTTAAAAACCCTTGCTGATCGTGGCGTGGATATTTGGGGTCCGGGTAAAGGCGAACAAGCATGTGGCGATGTGGGTGCGGGTCGAATGCTAGAGCCAATGGAACTCGTTGAGCTTTGTACGCGCGATGACATTGACCCCTTACTGGTAGGTAAAACTATTGCGATTACTGCAGGCCCAACCCGTGAAGCCCTCGACCCAGTGCGTTATATTAGCAACCACAGCTCAGGAAAAATGGGTTATGCCATTGCTGAAGCGGCCCTTAAATTAGGCGCAAAAGTGACACTTATTTCAGGCCCTGTGACTTTAACGCCACCAGCAGAGGCTAAAGTCATCAAAGTCAGTAGCGCATTAGAGATGCGAGATGCCGCGCTTGAGCATGCGCAAAACTCAGATATTTTTATCGGTTGTGCTGCGGTTGCTGACTACCGTGCAGCCAATGTGGCAGAGCAAAAAATCAAAAAGCAAGGCGATGAGATCACCCTCACTATGGTGAAGAACCCTGACATCATTGCCGAAGTTGCCGCCCTTCAAAACAATCGTCCTTATACGGTAGGTTTTGCGGCTGAAACACAAGATGTTGAAAAATATGCCAAAGGCAAATTAGAAAAGAAAAACCTCAATATGATCTGCGCCAATGATGTCTCTCAAGAAGGACTTGGCTTTAACTCAGATCACAATGCGTTAACATTGTTCTGGCATGATGATCAGCGTAATTTAGGGGTTAATAGTAAAGCTGAGCTAGCAACGTCTCTACTAGAGGCACTTGCCGAAAAGCTATAAAAACCCTTAAAACAAAGGCTTACAAAGGTGTATTTTTTTCAGTACAAAACATGAATGAAAGTCACTTTAAAACACTAGCACCAAGCTGAATAAACCATTAACATAACCCCAACAAAGTGTGAGCTTGTTGGGGTTTACACAGCGAAATGCATCGCATTAAGCACACAATAAATAGAACATAATAACGATAAATTAAAGGACCATTCATGCCAGCGACTAAGCGCAGTAATCGCAAAGAGCAAATACTACAATCTCTCGCACAAATGCTTGAAACCAGCCCTGGTCAACGTATCACAACTGCAAAATTAGCAGCTGAAGTGGGCGTATCTGAAGCGGCGTTGTACCGCCACTTCCCAAGCAAAGCACGCATGTTTGAAGGTTTAATTGAATTCATTGAAGACACTCTACTTTCTCGTATCAACATCATTTTAGATAACGAGAAAGAAACGCAGGGTCGTGTTTATAACATCTTGCTCCTTATTCTTGCATTCGCAGAGAAAAACCCTGGGATCACACGTATTTTAACGGGTGATGCACTACAAGGTGAACAAGAGCGTTTGCGTGAGCGCATTCAAGGCCTGTTTGAGAAATTAGAAACCCAATTCAAACAAGTTCTTCGTGAACGTAAACTTCGAGAAGGTAAAGCCTTTACTACCGACGAAGCGGCATTGGCTAACTTCTTCTTGGCCTATATTGAAGGTAAGATGAATCAGTTTGTGCGCAGTGACTTTAAAACGCGTCCAAGCAGCCAATTCGAAGCACAGTGGCAAGAATTACAAAAAATCTGGTTAGCTTAATCGCCAGTTAAATTCTAAAAAGCGACGGACGTCGCTTTTTTTGTGCCCAAAAATCACTATTTCATCTTTCATACTGTCATTTAACCGCATCGCCCTTTTGTCTTTGCCTGCTGCATGATAAAAAAAACCTTTATAAGCAAAATTAGGTTTGCACCATGAAGGCGTTCCACTCTCTTATCGCAGCCAGTGTGCTGTGCAGCTTGCCTGTTGCGGCGAAATCAAATCTTGAATTTAAGGATGTATTTGATTTTCGTTATGCACAAGGCCAGCAACTTTCTGAAAACGGCCAATTTCTGATTTTTTCTGCAAAGCCTTATCGCGGCAACAGCGAAGGCTTAGTCTACGATTTACAGACTAACAAGGTCATTGCGCGTGTTCCGCAAGGTACTAAGCCACAGATCAACAAGGCTGCAAACTGGGTGGCATTCACCCAAGTGCCTACCCTATTAGAAAAAGAAACCACCAAGAAAAAAGATAAGAAGAAATTAAAAAATCATCTCATTTTGATTGATACCAACACACATAAGCAAACCACCTTTGCTGAAGTAGTTGATTACCAAATCAGTGATGACGGTAACTGGCTTGCTTATCGCACCAAAGAAAAACCAGAAGACGATAAAACAGACAAAAAAGCTGACAAGCCTGAAAGCGAAATTAAGGCAGATAAAAAAGACAAGTTCTATTCACTAGTTATCGTAAATCTGCGCGATATGAGCAAAACCACCATTGAGCATGTTGGTAAGTTTGCGCTGAGCCCTAAAGAATATGGCGTACTATTTAACGTCCATGCTGAGCATGGCACAAAAAACCACATAGGCTTTTTTGATTTAAACACGCAAACGCAAAGCAGCTTATTCAACGAGCCAGGTGTCACCTTAAGCCAAGCTATTTGGCACCCTAAAAAGCCTATTGTTGCCTTTAACATGGCCAATTATGTGAATGACGATACACGTCGTCGCGATCATCAAGTTACCCTATGGCACAGTGATACCAATACATTAAAAGAGATTGATAACCCAACAGGTTGGTTCACAGGAAAAACAGCAAAACTGACCTGGTCTGAGCAAGGCGAGCGCTTATACTTCCAAAACCGACCTGAGCTTGAAGCTAAAGAAAAAGAGCTAAAATACGAAGACGAGGCGTCACTCACTGACTTCGACACCATTCGCGCTCAAAAAGGCCTACAGGTTTGGCACAATAATGATGCTGAAATTAAAACTCGTGAAGCTAAAACATGGCAACAAGCGAACAAAAACCGCCACTATCAAGCAGTTTATCATCTAAATGGTGAGCAAGTTGTGCAGCTTGCTAACGAGCAAGCGCCAAATATTCGCCTAAACACCGAAGCGAACTTCTTACTCGCAAGTAACGATAAGCCACATTTAGAACGCATTATGTATGAAGGCTTCTTCAACGATTATGTAGCCATTAATGTGAAAACCGGCGAGCAAACTCAAATCATCGAAGGCTCACCGTTTAGACCAAGCCTATCTCCGACTGGTAGCCATGCTGCACTCTTTAAAGACCAGCAAGTTTGGTTAAAAGACTTATCATCTCAGTCTTTGTCACCACTAACCAAAGCTATCAGAGAAGCGATTTTCGCCGATGATAAGCACGACTACCCGAGCGAGCAACCTGGCTATGGTTTTGCGGGTTGGCAACTTGATGGCTCAGTTGTGTATGTCTACTCAAAGTTTGATATTTGGGCGTTCGATGTAAAAACGCAGCAAGCAACGCGTTTAACAAAGGGCCGAGAAACAAACACCCAATACCGCGTAAAACATCTTGATAAAAACCAACTTGGTTTTGCTGCAAACGACACCTTAATGCTGCATACCCACAACACTGAAAATAAACAGTCGGGCGTGGCAACGCTTAACCTAGCAACAGGTAAAGTAAAAACGGTACTAAAAGGCGAAGCCCGCTACGAACTAATAGCTAGAGCAAAAGACGCTGACAAGCTGATTTTCACCAAAGAAAGCTATCATCAGTTCCCTGATTTTTGGCAAACCAACAGTACATTCGCTAAACCTAAAAAAGTGACAAACTTAAACCCACAAGTTAAAAACTTTGCATGGGGTGGCAAACCTGAATTAGTGCAGTATAAAGGTTATAACGGCGAGGACTTACAAGGTGTGTTAATCAAACCTGCGGGCTATAAAGAAGGCGATAAAGTACCTACGGTGATTTATTTCTACCGATACATGAGCCAACGCATGTATAACTTCCCGAAAATGGAGTTAAACCATAGACCGAACTTCCCAATGTTTACCTCGAACGGTTACGCATTGTTCTTACCTGATATTCGTTTTGAAATTGGTAAGCCGGGCCCATCATCAACTCAAACCATGATCAACGCCGCGCAAAAGCTGATTGATATGGGGGTTGCCCACCCTGATAAGATTGGTTTACAAGGTCACTCGTGGGCTGGCTACCAGAGTGCCTTTATGATCACGCAAACTGATATGTTTAAAGCGGTTGTCTCGGGCGCACCAGTGTCTAACATGACATCAGCCTATAGTGGTATTCGTTTGAATTCGGGACTTGCTCGTCAGTTCCAGTATGAAACTGGTCAGAGCCGTATAGGTAAACCGCTGACGCAAGCACTTGATTTATACATTGAAAACTCACCAGTATTCTTTGCTGATAAAGTGAATACACCTGTAATGATTATGTTTGGTGATGAAGATGGCGCTGTGCCTTGGCAAGAAGGTATTCAATACTACCTAGCACTTCGCAGACACAATAAAGATGCTATCTTTTTACAATATGAGGGCGAACCACATCATCTGAAGAAATTCCCGAACCAAGTGGATTTTTCAGTTCGTATGATGGAATACTTTGATCATCACCTAAAAGGAAAACCTGCAGCTGATTGGATCAAAAACGGGGTTAAACACCAGCCTGAGTAATTGAAAACGCTTTAAATAATACAATTAATAAAGCCTGCAACCGCAGGCTTTATTATTTATGACACTTAAAACTCTATGCGTTGGTTTTAGTTAACACCTTATTTTCAAACCACTCGCCTAATAGTCGCTTTTCATAATAGAAAGACGTCTCACGACCTTTCTTAATGCGATCCATAAAGCTCATATCTTTTAATACTAGCTTTTCAGCACTACTTACCGTCACGCCTGATTTATCTTGCAAAGTGTAACTGATGGTCAATCTTGGAAAATAGATTGGCTTTATCACACGTATATCTTGCATGTTCATTCTCGCGTCGCCAGCAAGGTCTATGTCATCAAAAGTCACATTTAGTTTATAACCTTCAGGTAACTGCTCAGCCAGTTTGCTGATGTGCTTTTCAAACTGCTTAGCGACGTGTTTGTGATATGCGCCTTTCACTTCGTTTCCTGGATAGACATCGCGATAATCGTTAAAGTCTTTCCAAGTAACTTTCGCCTCTCCAGCGATACTTAAAAATGGCATACTCAAAGCGAGTAAGGTGAAACATAACTTTTTCATGATGACCTCCTAAAAGACTTTCGTCTCTATAATGAGCAAAAAAGTGCGTAATGGGAACCTTTTTAGGGCCGCAATTACACACTTTTACACTTATAAACGCTAAATTCTAAACTGTTACTTTTTTATACCGAAAAGTAACGCATACAGCACAGGTACGACTCCTAAGGTCAAAAGGGTCGAGAACAATAGCCCGCCCATAATGGTCAGCGCCATCGGCTCCCACATTTCGCCGCCGCCTAAGTACAGTGGAATTAATCCCAAAACTGTTGTCGCGGTTGTCAATAAAATCGGTCGCATACGCTGTTGTGCAGCATAAATAATGGCTTGTATAGGATGACTGCTGTCTTCATCTAACTCCATCTTAATGCGCTCAAGCAATACAATCGCGTTGTTGATCACGATACCCGCCAGCGAAATCACACCCAATAGCGTCATAAAACCAAAAAATGACTGCCCAAGTAATAGCGCAGCCACAACCCCGACAAAACCAAGTGGGATAGTTGTAAGCACAATGACTGACTTACGGATCGAGTTGAATTGGCCAATTAATAAAATCACGATAATAAAGATGGCAATCGGCATCTTATCGGCAATTGACTGGTTGGCTTTGCCCGATGACTCGGCTTCACCGCCGAGCTCATAGTCATACCCATAAGGCCAATTTACTTTTTGTGCCTCAAGCCAAGGGAGCAGCTGAGCAAACCCTTCATTGGCGGTAATACCTTCAATTTGTGCACCAACTTTTACGGCTTTTAGGCGATCACGGCGTAAAATCTGGGCGCTTTCCCAAACAACTTCGATGTCAGCAACTTGCTTTAGTGGCACTGAGCGACCTGTTGCTTGTGAATACACTACCATAGCCTCTAATTTGCCAATATCTTGTCTGTCACCTGCGATTGAACGCAAGGTAATAGGTATAAGCTCGTCACCTTCACGATACTTAGTGAGCTCCATACCACTTAAACCAGTTTGTAGAGAGTTTGCAATATCTCGGCTAGACAAGCCCGCTCTGCGAGCCCGTGCTTGGTCAATTTTGATCTGCAGCTTTTTAATGGGTAAGCCCCAATCGTCGCTGATTGACTTTAAGCCCGATGTTTCACGCATTTTCGCTTTTAACTCATCAACAATCCCCATCAGTACATTGATGTCATCACCGAGTAATCTCACTTCAACCGGATTGGCTATCGGTGCACCATTTTCGATTTTGCGCAGCTTTAAAAGCAGATCAGGGTGGCGTGCTAACGCATACTCCTCTATTTGCTTCATCACTTTATCGATATGCTTATACGACGTCGTGGTGATGATCATTAAGGCATAATTAGAACTGGTTGGCTCAGGGCTATGTGTTAACAAGAACCTAGGCCCACCATTACCGATATAGCTTACCCAATCAGTAACGCCTTGCTCTGTTTGTTCGTTTACTTTTAAGTTGTTAGCAATAAACGACTCCATATCACGCACAACCGACTCTGTCGTAGTAATGCGTGTCCCAATAGGAAGCTCTAATTCAACTTTGAAATAATCACGATCTGACGGCGGGAAGAACAATTTAGGCACGTATTGCATACCTTGAATGGCAATAAATAACATGCCCACACAACCTAGAACCGTGAACCAACGGTATTTAATCAGCCCAGCTAAAATATTTTTATAAGTCAGATAAAAGCCCGAATCGTAATTGGCTGACTCTTTCTTCACTTTCGTGAAGTAAACACATAACATGGGGATCATGGTCATCGCCAATAACCAAGAACATAGCAAGGTAATGGTCACTACTTTAAATAGCGAGGCGGTATATTCCCCCGTCGTCGATTCTGCTAAAAAGATAGGCAAAAACGCCGCGCCCGTTGTGAGAGACGACACCAGCAATGGAATTTTCAGCTCTTGTGCCGAATCAACTGCTGCGTCTATGGCTGCTTTCCCTCGCTCCATCTGAACCATGATGTTCTCAGACATTACGATGCCGTTGTCTACCAACATACCCAATGCGATGATCAATGCAGCCAAAGAGATTTGGTCGATGCTGATATTGAAAAACGACATCACCAAAATGCCTAACACCATGCTCATTGGAATAAGACTCGCGACAATCAGGCCAGTTCTTAGACCTAGACTAAACAGCATGACCACAGTCACGACTAAAACAGCTTGTACAAGGTTAGACACAAAGTCCGAGACTTTCTTTTCAACTTCTTTGGGTAAGAATGATAGCAGCTTGAACTCAACCCCAATGGGATAAACTGATTCTAGATGATGCAGAGCATTAATAACTTGCTCACCGAGCAGTAGGTTATTACCGCCCTGGCGCATAGAAATAGCAATGGTCATGCCGCTTTGCTGGGCAACTCGCACCTTGCTCTTAGCTGGGTCAACGTAATCGCGATAGACACGGGCAATATCACTGAGCAAGATCACTTGCTGACTACCCGATACATTGATGATGGTATTGGCAATATCTTCGACTGACTCAAAATTACCACTTGGCTCTAAGGCCAAAGTTTCATCTTCAATGTAAATTGAGCCACCTGGGTTAACGATATTACGAGCCGCGAGTTGATCTTTTAATTGATTTGGCGTGATACCGAGCGCCGCCATTTTGGCATTTTCAAACTCAATGAACACTCGCTGTTCTTGTATACCAAAGATCTCGACTTTCGCCGCTTCTGGCAAGCGTAGCAGTTGATCTCGAACTTGCTCAGCCACATCTTCCATTTCGCGATAGGTGTAGCCTTCGGCGGTTAAGCCAATGACTACGCCAAACACATCTCCAAACTCATCATTGACTATCGGGGCTTGAGCACCACTCGGTAAATCTTTTTCTATGGATTGAATTTTACGGCGCAAGTTATCCCATATCGGCCGCATCTCTTTGTAGCTTTCTTTAATATTGACGCTGACAATCGATACCCCTGTTTTTGAGGTACTACTGACAAAATCGAGTTCAGGAATTTGCTGCACTACTTTCTCGATTTTATCTGTCACTAGCTCTTCAACACGCTGTGGGCTTGCCCCAGGAAAGTAAGTCACCACTTGCGCAGTACGGATTATAAAACCTGGGTCATAGTCTTTCGGCATTTTGTCAAAGGCGAGTATACCCGACAGTAAAAGTACCAAGATCAACACCCATGTGGTGCGATTGTTTTCTAAGGCGAGGCGAGTAATGTTCATTACTTACCTCCTGAAAACTTCACTATTTGCCCATCGGTTACCTTGCTCATACCCGCAGTCACTATGAAAGCGCCTTGCTCAACACCCGATATAACAGGAAAGCCTAACGATGAAATTTCGCCAATCACAACAGGGGTTTTTACGATTCTTCCCTGCCCTTCTGCTTGAGGCTCAACAGTCCAAACATAGTTGCCTTGATTGTCTTTTAACACCGTCGCTAAAGGTAGGTAAAGATTTGAATTAGAACGACTTGGCGTACCCGCCATCACTTTTGCTGTCATACCAGGTAAAATATTGTAGCCATCAGGTGGCAGCATGCTGAATGTCACCTCATAAGTTTTTGTCGCTTCATCCGCTTGTGTACTCACTTCAAAAAACTCTAAGGGAAAACGTTTATCTTTAATCGCAGCAAACTCAGCAAATACTTGTTTTGGCGCCTCTTTACTCACGCGGATCATAATGCTTTCAGGCACATTCACTTTTAAATTGATGTGCTGAATGTTTTGCAGAGTCGCAATGGCTTGTTTGGCTTGTACTTCCTCAAATTGTTCAACATGGGTGCGCGATACAATGCCAGTGAAAGAGGCTTTTAAGGTGGTATATGCTAGGTTGTTTTTTGCATTCGCTAGCTTAGTTTTGGCACTGGTGAATTGCGACTTTAAGGTGTCGTAATCAGACTGGCTAATGGTGCCAGAAACAATTAACTGCTCTGCACGTGAAAAATCAGCTTTGGCTTTATCGTAATTTGCCTGTGCTTCATCGAGTGATAGCTTGTAATCTGTATCATCAATATGTGCGATAAGGTCGCCAACTTGTACTGACTGCCCTTGTTTAACGTACAAATCGGTCACTGTGCCCGGCACTTTAAATGACAAGTCAGCTGTACTTGCCGCATCCACCACCGCCGGAAACTCTTGCAAAGGCCCTTCACTTTGCTCCACAAGTTGTAAAGTTCTAACTGGCCGCAACTGCGCTTTTTTATCTGACTCTAATTGCTGCTCAGAACAGCCAATTAATAGGAGTGCAAATGTTGCAACGAGCAAAAGCGAGTATGTTGTTTTCATTGTCTTATCACCGTGATGTTCTTATTAGACGAAACAGGCTGGAAGGATAGCCTTTTGTTATCTCATTAACTGTAGCTAACTTTTCAGTGTTCGTGAGACAAGCCTGCACTTTTATTAAGCATATCAGACTTATACTTAACCAGGATTAACTAACCTGAACTTTGGGTAAGAGATTTACTAAAGTATGGGTATAAAAAAACCGAAGCCTTGGAGCTTCGGTTTGCAAGAAAGTTTCAAAATAAATAATACAGTTCAATAATTCATTTTATAGCTTTACTTAGTATCGTCAGTTGCCTGCTTATTTAATGTGATATCAGACCAAACTAAGCGATGATCCGAACTTTGTAATCCCGGCCCGACGAGATGATAGTTTGCATCGGTTTTACTCGGCCAAAACACCGCTGTTTGCTCAACCTGAATGCCAAATGTTGATGAGATCACATAATCAGCGCGCATCTTCCAGTCAGCAGTATGAGTTGCAGAAAACGGATTATTGGGTGCATTCTCAACGCCGCCCACACTAACAGGCGCGAGCTTGCCATTGATATATTCACTGGCAAATAATTTAGCCATTGGGTTGCCCGTGCCATTGCCTTCATCAGGAGAAGCATTTAAATCGCCCATGATCACAAAGCGCTTATTCTTGCCTAACCCACCTTTCTGGCCTTTATCGTCATAAATGTAGTCTGATGCATTTGGATCTACATAATCCCACCAAAAACGAATTTCATCATGGTTACGTAAGCCGTTCCTGTCTTCTTTACCATCAAACACGGGCGGTGTTGGGTGACTGGCAAGCACATGAATGACTTCATCACCCACTTTTACTGGCACATCCCAATGGCTTTTCGACGACAACCTAAATATTTCAAGCTCTTCATCGTTATACCAGGCTTCGCCTGTCTCTGGATTTACTGGCAGCGTTGCATTGGGCATGTCTTTCCATAAGAACTTTTGAAAGGTGCGTACTTCATCAGTGATGATTGGATGCTGCGATAACAACACCATGGCATATTGGCCCTCAAAGACCCCAAAGCCATAAGCGTCGCCACCGCCAGCGCCTACTTTACCGTCATTGTTTAAATCAAATTCAGTGACAATACCCGTGTTAGATTCTGCAAGGTAAAAATAAGGATAATCAATACCTTTTACGCCATTTTGACTGACGTTTAAGTAATTTTTAAGCAGTGCTCTAACCGCTCTGCCATCAGCCTCATAATCGAACTCTGCCAGTAATAGCACCTCAGGGCGAACGCGTTGAATGATCTCTGCTACTTTTTTAATTTGTGTATCGTTACCGCTTTGTACGTCGGCCAGAATATCGCCAGCATTTTTGCGATTCAAATAAGCGTTAAAAACCGCAACTCGAAGCTCACCTTGCTTAGCTGGTACGCCCAAATCACTGGTTTGACTTTGTGTTTCTTGAGATGACAAGTTTGCTGACTTTGCTGTATCTGGATGATTCAGCGAACACCCCGCCGCACTTAAACTGACTAATATGCTAAACACCAATACACTTTTATTCATGAAAATATCCTTTACGTGCTGAGCCCGATTCTCAGCAGCTGTTAGAATTTAAAATCGCATTAGCGTAAATAGTTAATTCAAATAACTCAACGCATTACGACGAGTGACTAAGCATAGCCCTTAACGCAAAAAACCTCGCAAATGCGAGGTTTTTTATAAGCGTTTAGTGCTTAGGGGATGATGTCGGGTAGCAGCAGTGCATTGCTGCACCGCCGCCCCCTAAGAACCGTACGAGCGAGTTTCCCCGCATACGGCTCAAGCCTTTATAAGTCAGTACCTGAATACAGACCGGCGACTCAGATTACCACTTACTACAGGAATAACATTCCTCATGTGATGTATCTATAACTTCTTTAATCAAATCAGTAAGCTCTCCCTGACTTTCAAATTCATCATATTCACCACGTTTGAAATGCTTTGCCGCAATCTTATAAGCTCGAGTATTTGCATCCATGTCATGCATCGATAAAAGGACATCCTCGTGATTACCACATGGTTTAATCGCTTCTGCCTCAACGGCAATCATTTCTGCAATAACTCTCTTGTGTTCCTCTTGTTCTAGGTACCTTTTTTGTTGCCCCATATCTTTATCTCCCATTAAGTGTTGGCAAATATTGTTATGGGGGTTGTTGGTCACTAAACCAATGGAACTCAATAACTTTCTGCTACAAAAATATGCAATTGCCTATGACAATTGGGATGCAACAACACTAAGTTACTTAGCTCATCAGAACCGCCTTTTACCCTTTCCACAATATGATGGACATTCCACCCTGTTTCTTTGGTAATTGTCTGGCGGCACAGCAGGCAGCGATGCTGCTGTCTGAGCCATAGCGTTAACACTTTTCGTTTACCTTGCATTGAATCACTCCAAGCTCGCTCAAGGCGCTGCTCGAAGTATGTTTCAAATGCTAAGTCATACGGATTAGCGTCCGATTTGATCTTAGTGTGTCGCTTTATCACAGTGTCATTGGTGTATATCAATCGTTTATCAAAACCGTCGATTGTTATACCGGAAAATGTCCAATTGCGTTTGCCCACAGATTTAAAGTACTTAGACTTAATCCAGCGCTTGCGCCTGTTGGCATGACGCCTTCGACACCATTGCCACAACATTTTCCAAATCCGATAGTCCACATAGTTAAAGGTTTCTTTCGCAACCACATGTCGATGATAGTTAGCCCAACCCCGTAATACCGGATTGAGTTGAGCTATCAACATACTGGCAGCCGCTGTTTTGTTACCCGTCACTATGCTTTTCACCTTATGAAGCAAGTTACGCAAGTTCTTTCGGCTTGGCTTAATTAAAAGCTTACCTTGGTACTTTCGTAAGTTTTGCCCCAAAAAGTCAAACCCATCTTCTATATGCGTGATCACCGTTTTTTCCGGCGATAACTGTAACCCTCGTTCTGCCATAAAGGCTGTTACGAGAGGTTTAACTTCCTCTTCTAAGAGCTCTTTAGAGATCCCAGTAATGATGAAGTCATCAGCGTATCGCACGTAGTTGACCTTGGTCTTGTAGCTGGCTTTGGTATTTTTCTTCCCAAAATGAGATTCAAGTACCGTTTCCAGCCCATCAAGTGCCAAATTAGCCAACACTGGAGAGATTATCCCTCCTTGTGGTGTACCCGCTTCCGTCGGATTTAATTTACCGGATTCCATAAACCCCGCTTTTAGCCATTTTCTGAGTACTTGTTTATCCAATGGGACATTGGCAAGTAGCCAGTCATGACTAATGTTATCGAAGCACCCTTTAATATCCCCCTCTAACACCCATTTAGCAGAATGCTTGCGACTGAGATTCACAAAACATTGCTCAATCGCATCTGCTGTAGAGCGCACCGGGCGAAAGCCATAACTATTTCTGTCTGCGGTAGTTTCCGACACAGGCTCTAGCGCCAGCAGGTATAACGCCTGCATAGCTCTGTCGAGCATAGTCGGTATCCCAAGCGGTCGACGCTTGCCGTTCGCTTTAGGAATATAAACTCGCCTCAACGGTTTGGGTTTATAGCCCTTACGCGTTAATCGAAATAGCGCCAGCCATTTACTCTCAGGTGTACTCCATAACTCCCCATCGACACCGGCAGTCCTTTTGCCTCGATTTTCAGTTACCCGTTTAACTGCCAAAGCTTTGGCAGCAAACGAGCGCACCAACATGCGTTGTAGGGCTTTCACCTTACGCCACTGTTGTTGCTTAGTCGCCTTCGCGATCCGTACTTGTAGCCCTCTCACCTTGCGCTCAACCGCATACCAATCAATGGTATGCCAGCTGTTTGCTTGGTGGGAGAACGCAGGTACATGGAACATACATTCCGTACTCATCTTGCTTTCCTCCATAACCACAAAATGGAGAAAAGCCAAGCCCTTACGGGGATAGCTAATCCCCGCTTGGGTTAATTTGTTAGATGGCTTTACACGCCTTCACACGATTAAAGACCAGTCTGAATTTGGCACTCTTTCGAGTTAGGGCAAAGTTAGAACCCCTATCCGAACCATTACAGTTCAGCCTTCGCTTGGTCAGACATCCTTTACCCACTTATCCAACAGTATTTCTTACGAAATACCTGCCAGAGAATGAAATTTTCTGGCAGATAATTGGGCTTACCGAGTTCCATTGTAATTACACGAACAACTTAGGTTCTACCTATTCACCGATGGTCAAATGACGACGTAATCCCAGATGTAAAAGGATTAACCGACCACGTACCTTTTGGTTAGAGCGTATCAACAATATTTCGCTCTTTGCGGTTGACGGTGTTTATCAGTAGTTCACTTACGTTAACCATATTGCCCAGCCTAGCCTTCAACCAGCTTATTGTTAGCCAATTACGACAACTCTCACGAGTAAATCACCGCTTTCGCAGAAGTACATTGTCAGGAAGCTTCGCACCATGCCGTTACCAGCATCACACTATCCCTAGGCTACAGTTAGTCGTATAACAGGTCTCACTACCGAAATGCCTAAACAAACGGTGAGACAATAATTACAACAGCTTATGCCCGTAGGTCATAAACTCCAGTTGGTTTTGGAACATATAAGAACTGCTATAGGCATGCGCCTATATTTATATGAAGTGATAGTTAAAAAAATGAATACACCTTATAGGTGCTACGAGTGATGAACAGTAGTCCTCATCTACACAAAGGGGTACTTTGTGCCAATCATTTATTTTAAATCTATACTTAAAGGTTCGATGACTAGTAAGCCTCGTTATTTATCCAATTGTTTAAACAATTGCACGACATATCAACTCCTTGGAGTGATATTCCGGCAATCGTTAAAACCCCAATTGCCGGAGTCGATTACTAATTTTGCAGGTGGTGGAAGTGAGTACCTAAGTACTCACTGACAGATAGTCCTGCTAGGCTAGCGACCTACGCGACTCTCGTCGCACTACATCATGCCGCCCATGCCACCCATTCCGCCCATGCCACCCATGTCTGGTGCAGCTGGAGCGTCTTGTGGGATTTCAGAAACCATTGCTTCTGTTGTGATCATAAGACCCGCAACTGATGCAGCGTACTGAAGTGCTGAACGCGTTACTTTAGTTGGATCTAGGATACCCATTTCAAGCATGTCGCTGTAAGTACCGTTCGCCGCGTTGAAGCCATAGTTACCTTCGCCCGCTTTAACGTTGTTTACAACTACCGATGCTTCGTCACCTGCGTTTGAAACGATTTGACGAAGTGGTGCTTCCATTGCACGTAGTGCAACTTTAATACCGTGGTTTTGGTCTTCGTTTTCACCAGTTAGCTCAGCAATCTTGCTTGCTACGCGAACGAGTGCAACACCACCACCAGGTACAACACCTTCTTCAACCGCTGCACGAGTTGCGTGTAGTGCATCTTCAACGCGGTCTTTCTTCTCTTTCATTTCAACTTCAGTAGCAGCACCTACTTTGATTACTGCTACGCCGCCAGCAAGTTTAGCCATGCGCTCTTGTAGCTTTTCTTTGTCGTAATCAGACGTTGCTTCTGCGATTTGTGCTTTAATTTGCTCAACACGACCGTCAATTGCTGCTTGCTCGCCAACACCGTCGATGATGGTTGTGTCATCTTTAGTGATAACAACGCGCTTAGCTGTACCTAGGTCTTCAATCGTTGCTTTTTCAAGCTCTAGACCAATCTCTTCAGAGATAACTGTACCGCCAGTTAGAATCGCGATGTCTTGTAACATAGCTTTACGACGGTCACCGAAACCTGGTGCTTTAACCGCAGCAACTTTCACGATGCCACGCATGTTGTTAACTACTAGCGTTGCTAGTGCTTCACCTTCAAGGTCTTCAGCAATAATTAGTAGTGGCTTGCTTGTTTTAGCAACCGCTTCTAGTGTAGGTAGTAGCTCACGGATGTTAGATACTTTTTTGTCTACTAAAAGAATGTGCGGGTTATCTAGCTCAACTTGGCCTTTTTCAGCGTTGTTGATGAAGTAAGGAGATAGGTAACCGCGGTCAAACTGCATACCTTCTACTACGTCTAGTTCGTTCTCTAGAGACTGACCTTCTTCAACTGTGATAACACCAGACTCACGACCAACTTTTTCCATTGCTTCTGCAATGATGTCGCCGATTTCTTTGTCTGAGTTTGCAGAGATAGTACCTACCTGTGCGATTGCAGTTGCGTCTGCACATGGTACTGAAAGCGCTTTTAGTTCTTCAACTGCAGCAACAACTGCTTTGTCGATACCACGCTTAAGGTCCATTGGGTTCATACCCGCAGCAACCGCTTTAAGGCCTTCATTCACGATAGCTTGTGCTAGTACCGTTGCAGTTGTTGTACCGTCACCTGCAGCGTCATTTGCTTTAGACGCGACTTCTTTAACCATCTGTGCGCCCATGTTTTCGAACTTGTCTTCTAGTTCGATTTCTTTCGCTACAGATACACCGTCTTTAGTGATAGTTGGTGCGCCAAATGACTTGTCTAGTACAACGTTACGACCCTTAGGACCTAATGTTACTTTAACTGCATTTGCTAGTACGTTTACGCCCGCTAACATTTTTGTGCGTGCGTCACCTGCGAATAATACTTCTTTAGCTGCCATGTCTTATATTCCTCTAAATTCTGTATGTAAAAACCGTAAGTTCGACTTATTCAACAATACCTAAGATATTGTCTTCGCGCATGATCAGGTACTCTTGACCTTCGATCTTCTCTGTTTTCTCAATGTATGAGCCAAACAGTACAGTGTCGCCTGCTTTTACTTGAAGTGCTCTCACTTCACCATTGTCCAACACGCGACCGTTACCAACAGCAACGATTTCACCACGTGTTGATTTTTCTGCTGCAGAACCAGTTAGTACGATACCGCCAGCAGACTTTGTTTCTTCTTCTAGACGCTTAACAATAACGCGATCATGTAAAGGACGAATGTTCATGTGTGTAGTTCTCCTAACAATTTGAACAATGACAGAATATTTATTTTCTACCAATTAGCCCAATTGCCTTGGGCTAAAACTTTAAATCTTTGTTGCAACTCTTTATGGGGATGTATTTTTCAAAACCCAAGAGAAAAAATTAAAAATTTTTAATCTTTACGCTTATATTCACCTTCAAAGGTGTTCGAGCCATCAACGTTACGCTCTGGTTGACGAGGTTGCGTGTCTTCAAACGGACGATTTGCTTGCTGCTCAAAAGGATTGTTTTGCTGCGTGCTTTGTTGGCCGCTTTGACTAAAGCCTGCGCCAAAACCACCACCAAAGCCAGTTTGTACTTTGACTGATGCTTGTGCCAATAACGCTTTAGATAATGAGCGACGCACAGCTGGGGTTAATAAAAGAAAACCAAGTACGTCAGTCATGATACCCGGTGTCATTAATAGTACACCTGCGATGATCACACACAGACCGGTAAAAATATGCTCGCCCGGTAACTGGCCCTGTGCCATTTGTTGCTGCACATTGGTATATGCACCTAAACCTTGTTGTTTAACACATTTAGCACCGATGATGGCGGTAATAATGACTAATGCGATGGTCGCAAACCCACCGATCACATCACTCACTTGAATAAGTAGCGCAATCTCAATAATGGGAACCACAATAAAAAGCAAAAATAAAATACGGAACATAGGGTCTCCTAAAGTCAATGAAAGAGAAATATGGCTAGTTCGGTCTATTTTCAAGTAATCTGGCGCAAAATACACCTTTATATGGCAACTATATTGTAAGTTTGCGTAAACGAGCGTTTGGGCTAGCACATTCATTGCGCTAGTATGATACCAATCCTCAAGAATACATCACTTAATTAAGAGGATTGGTATGATGCCTCGTTTTGGTGAACTGGTTTAGAGAAAAGCACCTTATGACAAGCGATTATAAAATTGTACTCACAACATGTGAGAGTAAACATGACGCGCGCAAACTTGCTGCGATACTCGTTGAAAAAAAATTGGCTGCCTGTGTAAACATTTTGCCCGAAGTGGAGTCTGTGTATGTATGGCAAGGAAAAGTTGAACAGCAAACAGAAAGTAAACTTTTCATTAAGACCAACGTACAACGCTTGGAAGAATTAATGGCATGTATTAAATGCCACCACAGCTATGATGTGCCTGAGATCCAAGTTCTTGATGTATCGACTGGCAACCCTGACTATTTTAATTGGATAAATGAGGTACTGAGTTAATGCGCATAGTGGCATTTTTGCTTTGCTTGCTGTTTATGCTTCCCGCACAGGCAGCGAACAACACGGTGTTAAATAGCCTTTTAGCCCCAAAACAACAAACCTTCTTACCGGTAAACGAAGCTTTCCAGTTCGATTTCGATCAGCAAGGCACTATTTTATTCACTGGCTGGGAAATAGCACCTGGTTACTATATCTATAAGCATAAGCTCGAGATCATTGCTAAGAACGCCAAAATCAAAGTGCCAGAACTCGACCCAGGTGTTGAAATAGAAGATGAGTTCTTTGGTAAGACCGAAGTGTATTTTGATGAGCTGGTTGTTGTTTCTAGACTGAGTGAAATTGGTGAAGATGCCGTCGTTAAAATTCGCTATCAAGGCTGTGCCGAAGCTGGACTTTGTTACCCGCCTGAAGTGATCACCATTCCGCTTTCTATGCTGAACAAAGTGTCAGATAAGACAAATAAAGCAGCCGAAACTGCTGCGCCAGCGGGTAATAATAGTAACGACTTCGTCAATAAACTCGCTGAGCAAGACTTTTTAACTAACCTTGCTGTGTTTTTTGGGGTTGGCGTGCTGTTAGCGTTTACACCTTGCGTGTTTCCTATGTTCCCTATCCTATCTAGTTTGATTGCCGGCCAATCAAAGTTATCGACGAAAAAGGCCTTCTCACTGTCATTTGTGTATGTACAAGGCATGGCCGTCACTTACGCTGCGCTTGGTCTGGTTGTGGCTGCGGTTGGTGGGCAAATTCAAGGTTACTTACAAAGCCCTGCGGTACTGATTAGCTTCAGCTTACTGTTTGTATTATTGGCTTTTGCCATGTTCGGTTGGTATGAAATTAAACTGCCAGAGAAGTTTATGACGCGTTTAACTAACGTCAGCAACCAACAAAAAGGCGGTAACTATACGGGCGTCTTCTTTATGGGTGTGCTGTCAGGTTTAATTGCCTCACCGTGTACCACAGCCCCTCTCTCTGCTGCTCTTCTTTATGTTGCGCAAAGTGGCGACTATCTCGTGGGTGGTTTAACTCTCTATGTGCTAAGCCTTGGCATGGGTCTACCACTGTTACTATTGGGTACTTCTGGCGGTAAATTACTGCCTAAAGCAGGCGCTTGGATGGAACAAGTGAAGATGCTGTTTGGCTTCGTGATGCTGGTTGTGCCGCTCGTGTTGTTAGAGCGTATTCTTGAATGGAACACAATCTTGTTACTTGGCAGCGTATGGCTGATTGTTACCGCGCTATTTTTGCACCATTGGCAAAGCCAAGAGCAAGCCAGTAAGCTTAAAACAACACTTTGGGCTGCTGCCGTGTTATTCATGATAGGTGGTGTATTAACGGCAAAGCATGTATTAATGCCACCAGCCAAAGTAACAGCAGTTGCTACCGCATCTGATGGTAAGTTTAAACTACTGCCGGATTTAGCTGCACTGCGTGAAGAAGTCGCCCAAGCTAACCAACAAGGCAAAATTGCCATGGTCGATTTATACGCTGATTGGTGTGTCGCCTGTAAAGAGTTTGAGAAATACACTTTCTCTGACGACAAAGTGAAGCAAGCGTTTAAAGACTTCTCTTTGTTGAAGCTCGACCTGACCGTGACCAATGAGGTGAGTAAAGAGATTTACCAAACCTTTAATGTGGTTGGTTTACCTGCCATCCTATTTTTTGATGCACAAGGCAACGAGCTGAACAATTTACGGATCACCGGCTTTCAAAGCGCCGAAGAGTTTACCGCCCACCTAGAAAAAGTTCGCCAAACCGTACAATAAGCATACAAATCTTAGGCTGTGAGCTGATAAATTCAGCAAGCAGCCTAGGCTATTTACCTACCTCACCACCTTGCTGATTAGACCAGTATTTTGCTGCTATTTAACACGAACTCTCTATAATAGTCTGCGAACGTGAGAAAAAGTTGCTATTTTCAACCGAACGGCTTAGTTTAACAAACTGAATAGAGTGAATTTTTAGTTTGTTATAGCTTTTAAGGAATTTCGCGAATTATGTCTGCAAAATCTAAGATTTTAGTACTCAATGGCCCAAACTTGAATATGTTAGGCCGTAGAGAGCCTGAGAAATATGGCTCACAGACTTTGTCTGACATTGTGAACAACCTTGAAAAGCAGGCTGAGCAACTGAATATCACGCTGACACATGTACAAAGTAATAGTGAAGCAGAGCTAATAAATACAATTCATGATGCATGGCAAGCTATCGATGCCATTATCATTAATCCTGCCGCTTTTACGCATACCAGTATCGCACTGCGCGATGCGCTGTTAAGTGTCAGCATACCGTTTTTTGAAGTGCATATTACTAACGTATATGCACGTGAACCTTTTCGTCATAAGTCTTATTTTTCTGACGTAGCCGAAGGGGTGATATGTGGATTAGGCGCACTAGGTTATGAAGCAGCATTAAATGCCGCACATCATCTACTGCACAACAAAAATAACGCAAATTAACTAACAGGCGGGCCATCATGGACATTCGCAAAATTAAAAAACTTATCGAATTAGTAGAAGAATCAGGTATTGCAGAGCTTGAGATCACTGAAGGTGAAGAGTCGGTACGTATTAACCGTCACAGCAGCGCTCCAGTTATCGCAGCACAACCACAGCATTATGCTGCAGCACCAGCACCTGTAGCAGCGCCTGCGGCGGCACCTGCACCAGCAGCTGAAGCGGCTCCGGCAGCAGCGGCAGAGCCTGCTGGTCATAAAGTACTTTCTCCAATGGTTGGTACTTTCTACGCAGCAGCTTCTCCTGAAGCACCTAAGTACGTTGAAGTTGGTCAGTCTGTAAACGTTGGCGACACACTTTGTATCGTTGAAGCGATGAAGATGATGAACCAAATCGAAGCTGACAAAGCAGGTGTAGTTAAAGCTATCCTAGTTGAAAACGGTGAGCCAATCGAGTTCGACCAACCACTATTCATCATCGAATAATTACGCAATAGAAGGCAAATGCTATGTTAGACAAAGTAGTCATTGCGAACCGAGGTGAAATTGCACTTCGCGTATTGCGTGCCTGTAAAGAGCTAGGTATTAAAACGGTTGCTGTGCATTCAACAGCTGACCGTGACTTAAAGCACGTGCTACTTGCAGACGAAACGATTTGTATCGGTAAACCAGCTGCGTCTGAAAGTTACCTTGATATTCCTCGTATTATTGCTGCGGCTGAAGTAACTGACGCAGTTGCAATTCACCCGGGCTACGGTTTCTTATCTGAAAATGCTGATTTTGCAGACCAAGTTGAGCAAAGTGGTTTCGTATTTATCGGTCCTAAAGGCGACACAATTCGCCTAATGGGTGACAAGGTTTCAGCCATCGAAGCAATGCGTAAAGCAGGTGTACCTTGTGTACCAGGTTCTGACGGTCCACTGACTGAAGACAACGAGCGTAACGTTCAAATCGCTAAGCGTATTGGTTACCCGGTAATCATCAAAGCAGCTGGCGGCGGCGGTGGTCGTGGTATGCGTGTTGTTCGCTCTGAACAAGAGTTAATTGATTCAATCGCATTAACTCAACAAGAAGCAAAACAGTTCTTTGGTAATGGCATGGTTTACATGGAGAAATTCCTTGAAAACCCTCGCCACATCGAAGTTCAAGTGTTAGCTGATGGTCAAGGTAATGCAATTCACTTAGGTGAGCGTGACTGTTCAATGCAGCGTCGTCACCAGAAAGTCGTTGAAGAAGCACCAGCGCCAGGTATCACAGCTGAAATGCGTAAGTTCATCGGTGATCGTTGTACTCGTGCATGTATCGAAATTGGTTATCGCGGTGCAGGTACGTTCGAATTCCTATACGAAAATGGCGAATTCTACTTCATCGAAATGAATACTCGTATTCAAGTAGAGCACCCTGTAACTGAAATGGTTACTGGTGTTGACCTAATCAAAGAGCAGTTGAAAATCGCTGCGGGTCAACCTCTATCAATCACACAAGATGACGTTGTGATCAAAGGTCACGCCATTGAGTGTCGTATTAACGCAGAAGACCCTGTGAGCTTTATTCCTTCACCAGGTAAAATCACTCGCTTCCACCCTGCTGGCGGCTTAGGTATTCGTTGGGACAGTCACATTTATGCTGACTACAGCGTACCACCACATTACGACTCAATGATCGGTAAGCTTATCACTTATGGTGAGAACCGTGACGTTGCAATCGCGCGTGCGCGTAATGCTTTAAATGAATTAGTGATCGATGGTATTAAAACCAACACACCATTACATAAAGACATCCTTGCGGATGAGCACTTCCAAAATGGCGGCACAAACATTCATTACCTAGAGAAAAAGCTAGGTCTTCAATAAGACACCGCTTTTACAAAAAAACCGATATCAATGATATCGGTTTTTTTATGTCTTTAATTCGAAACTAAACTATTCCTTAAGCTGTACCACCGACTGTGATTTCGTCGATCTTCAAACTTGGTTGACCCACGCCAACAGGAACACTTTGACCATCTTTGCCACATACGCCGACACCGCGATCTAGCTCTAAGTCGTTACCGACCATAGAGATCTTATGCATTACATCTGGTCCATTGCCGATTAAGGTTGCACCTTTAATTGGTTGCGTGATTTTACCATCTTCGATTAAGTAGGCTTCAGAGGCTGAGAATACAAACTTACCCGACGTGATATCAACTTGACCACCACCAAAGTTTGACGCAAATACGCCTTTTTTCACGGTACTGATGATCTCTTCTTGGCTGTATTCACCCGGTAGCATATAGGTATTGGTCATGCGCGGCATAGGTAGGTGCGCGTAAGACTCGCGACGACCATTACCAGTTGGAGCCACGCCCATCAGTCGCGCATTCATCTTATCTTGCATGTAGCCTTTCAGAATACCATTCTCAATAAGCACGTTGTAACCCGCTGGCGTGCCTTCATCATCTATGTTTAAGGAGCCTCGACGGTCAGCCATAGTGCCATCATCGACTACGGTACATAAGCTAGAAGCCACTTGCTCGCCCACTTTTCCGCTGAATGCCGATGCGCCTTTACGGTTAAAGTCGCCTTCTAAACCATGACCTACCGCTTCATGCAACAGTACGCCCGGCCAACCAGCGCCTAATACAACCGGCATAGCACCTGCTGGTGCGTCAATCGCCTCCAGGTTTACCTTTGCCATACGAACCGCTTCTTTGGCATATTCCATCCAGCGCGGTTTGCCATCGACTAACTCTTTAAAGTAGCCATAATCTAGACGTGCACCGCCACCTGCACCGCCACGTTCACGGCGGCCATTCTTCTCAAGTAATACTGAGCAGTTAAGGCGGATCAGCGGACGAATATCGGTTGCAAAAGTACCGTCACTGGCCGCCACTAACACTTCTTCGTACACGGCTGACATCGAGCTAACAACTTGTTGCGCATCGGGTGCGAGTTCACGAATATAGTTTTCGATTTCTTTTAACAGCGACACCTTGTCGTTATCACTCATGCTGGTGATTGGTTGCAGTGGCGCAAACTGCTGCTTAGCAGTAACGTCACTAAATACTTGTACTGTTTTGCTTTCACCCGCTTGCGCGATACTACGCGCCGCCATTGCCGCTTTATTTAATGCTTCGATGTTGATGGCATCTGAGTATGAAAAACCCGTTTTTTCTCCTGATACCGCACGCACACCGACACCACGCTCGATGTTATAACTGCCTTCTTTTACGAGGCCGTCTTCTAGCACCCAAGTCTCGTTATAACTTGATTGAAAGTATAAATCTGCGTAATCAACCTGATGTTGGTGAATATAGCTTAGAGTTTGCTCAAGTTGCTCTCTGGTAAGCTGACTATCCGTTAATAAGTTCTGCTCAACATTATTCATAAAACGTGCTCTTAAATCGGTTATGTTGGTGCACAGGTAAACTGGCACGAACTTGTTGGAGTTCTGATAAATCTAGCTGACACTCTATGTTTGTCAGCTCAACTTTGGCGTTCGCTAATACCTCACCCCAAGGTGAGATAGCAACACTGTGGCCGTAAGTCGCTCTGCCGTTGTCATGCAGCCCTACTTGTGCTGCCGCCAATACATAGCATTGTGTTTCTATGGCTCGGGCTTGCAGTAAAGGCAACCAATGTGCTTCGCCAGTGACTGTGGTAAATGCGCTAGGGACTAAAATGATATCTGCACCCAGCGCCATCATCTGCTGATAAAGGCCTGCAAAACGCACATCATAACATACACTTAAACCAATTCTGCCAAAGGGCGAATCGACAACTACCACATCACTGCCCGCCTGGGTAAACTTGGACTCTCGATAGCCACCACTACCATCTTGTACTTGCGCATCAAATAAATGGATCTTGTTATATTGCGCAACAACCTCACCCTGCTCATTAAAGAGTAGGCTGGCAGCATAGTATTTACCAGTATTTTCAGAGGGTAATGCAATGGTGCCTGCCGCGAGCCAAATATTAAATTGACGACAAAGCTGCGCTAACTTCTCAACCCAAAGATGGTTCTTTTTACTCTGTTCGAGCGTTGTTGTACCGTCTTTATTAAAACATAACCAAGTTTCGGGCAAACAGACTAAAGTCGGTTGTTTTAAATTTGCTTGGGTAAGTTGCTGTTGCAGATAGTTGAAGTTTTGCTCTGCGCTCATGGTTGAGCACATCTGCACAATAAAGGCCTGAGGATGCATTAATTTCCTCCTTCGTTCGCTTTATCTTTGTTTTTGCTTTGTTCGTTTTGTTGTGTTTTTACTGGGATTTGACCTGCTTCTAACTTCTCAGCCTTAACCGAAGTGGCACTCGAAGAAGGCTCACTTACGGCCTCACCTTCAACAACTGGCTGAGAGGCTGGTTGCTCACTCGGTGCTGGGGGTTCACTTTGTGCAGGTTTAGGGATCTCGATTTCGCGACTCTTTCTGTCGATCTCCGTCACCACAGGCTCTTGCATGGTGCCTGTGACTTTAAACTTAATTTCAGAAATAACCCTTGCCGAGTGCAATACTTGGTCGAGTGCCAAAGCGGCAATACCCGTTACTGGGTTCACCATCCACCCCACAATCACAGGCAAACTCGACGTCACCTGAGGCGCAACCGCCAAATCATAGTTAATTTCTTGGGTATCTAAATTAGCAAAGCCTTGAATGGTCAAATCAGCGGGAACCCCATCCATTTTCGTGTCCTTGGTATACGCGATCCCTTCTGCGATTTGTATGCTGCCTTCCATACTGTTGTAAAAGAAGCCTTTTGAGAAGACATCACGAAAATCGAGTTTTAGTTTACGTACTAGCGAGTCTAAACTCAGTAATGAGAACACCCGTGCGCCTTTGTCACTGATCTCAGATAAATGACCTTCGCCCAACTCCCATTGAATGTCTCCCGCTAGGCTAGGCACATGGACTTTATAAGGCGCGCCTTGCCAGCTCAGTTGATAGTGCATATTGGCTTTTGAATCTTTAATTGACGAGGTTAAGTCGAACTCTGAAAGCAATTCACCAATATCACGACTATTCATGATACCGCTGATCTCAGTCATGCCGTCTTGCCAACTACCTTGACCTCTAAATACATGATCTTGCTTATCAACCACTAACTCTGAAATATTAAACTTTTCCCCATCACCAAACATAGACAATGACACTTTATCTAGTTGGTAGGTTTTCACTTTGCAATCAGCACACAACATCTCAATGGCAGGCATACGGGTAAGCCATTGTAACGACTCAGCACTGTCTGGTTTTGAGGGGGCATCATCCGGTTCCGCTTCAGGCACGTTTAAACGTAAATAATCACTGTCTATCTGGATAGGTCGACTTGAACCACCTTCTGGTACCGCGACCGTCGCACGTAACTCTTTAGCATTGAGACGGATTTGTGTACCTGTTGCAACTGGCTCTAAACGCATTTCAAAATCGTTAAACGGTAAGCCTGAAATGGTTAACGCATCAATTTGCGCAGTAATTTCGTGAAGCTTTGGCAACATACTAGGATTGTCTGAAGGCTGGGCGCTGATCTGGATTAATCGATCAATAAAATCTATCCATGGCACCAATGCTATTTCAGGTAGCTCGATAGACACCTGAAAATCTTGCTGCGCTAAACCTCGGTCTTGTCGTGCTGCAATGATATGGGTATTGCTAAAGCGACCTGTTTCATTCTCTAGAATGGCATTAAAGAATAGCTTTTCTTGAATACTCGCCGTGATAAGGTTTGAAATGTCGTCACCACGTACTTGACCAGATAAAGGCCAACTGGTTTCAGCTTTTTTGCTGTAAGGCAGCGGTAGAGAACTTTCTAAGCCGGTTAGGTCCGATGTAAATTTGGCGTTATATGTGAATCCTTGTGGTGCAAAATCTAATGTAACTTGCGTGTTTAAGTCGGTTGTTCCTGCTAGGTAACCGTCCATGACCCCATGCCCATAAGGTAATAACTTATCTGTACTCGCTTTAAGTAAGGTATCTATTTCAACCTTGTAAACTTGCGCCTGTGATTCACCATGTACTGACAAGGTCAGAGGCATCTCTAGCCAAGACGCGGTCGCCGCTTTTAAATCTATAACCTCATCATCAAATGTTAATGTCCCGCTTACCTGATTTAACTGCATGCCCGGTTGAGCTAAATAGACAGAGTTATCATCCAATAACACTCGACCTGTGGCGTTTACGGCGAGACTTTTAAGGTCAATATCAAGTAACACATCTCCCGTCACCGCACCTTGTGCTTGTACCACATCAAAGACGTTTGTTAAGGGATCTTTTAAAGGCGTTTTTGCAAAAAATGCACCTAAGCTTTGTGCTTGCGTTGTTTGTTTGATATCAACAGTGAGGTTATTTGCCTGTTCTAAATTTGCCAGACTCACTTGCACAGCGCCATCAATAGACTGATTGATCAGCTTGCCCTCATCAACGTAAATATCCATACGCTCGTTGGCAAAGTGCAGTGTCGCAGCCGCTTCTTTGACTGCGGGCCATTCGGGCGCAAAGGCAAACTCTGTCTGAGTAAGTTCTGATAGAACTTCGAATCTACCTGTTTTATCTATATGTGGAAAATCTGCTAACTTGCCAGAAAGCAACACTTGAGAACCCAGATGCTGACCCGCTTTGATGGCACCGTTTAAGTAGTTGATGAGTGATTCAGCCATTAACGTCTGTGGAAAATAGTGCTTTGCGATTTGCCCGTTACCACCTTTTACTTCAATGTATAAATCAAGTTCAGGTTGTTCAAGTAACCGCAACTGCATTTCTGCTGCGAGGGTTAAGTCTTGATTATCTAACCAGATAGAGTCACTGGTAACACGCCAATGACCATTAAACTTATCTATATTAAAACGCCCTGCTAAGTGCTCATAAGCAATCGGTTTGGCAAACATATCCGCAGTATGTAATTGCCCTTGTTGCGAATAAAGCTCTATAACGGCCTGTTCACCTATCGCTTTCACTTCTAACCGCAGTGGCTCAGTGGCTGGGATACCTCGGGCATACTGCCAGTTTAGTTTGTCAGAGTAGAGCCACATTTTTGGTGCGGTATTAGTTTCAAATTCTAACTTGCCTTGTAGTGCCCCCTTTGGAGCTAACTCAGCAATTAAGTCAGTATTTGGTAAGTTGGTTAATTGTATAAACTCTGAAACAAGTGGTAAATCCAGCCCTTTAAACCATACGGATTGGCGCTCTGCCAATTCAGCAACTATCGCAATATCGGAGTAAGCCAGATTATTACGGGTGAAGTTAATCTCTGAACTTTGTAACGACCACCCTGATTTGCTTGGCAACATCAAGCCTTTTGCCTGCATTAAGCTAAGTTGCTGTGCCTGATTATCTTGTTGCCAATGAATATGGCTCGGCTGCATATTCAACTGAATGTTTTTGACCTTACCATGTGCCAATGACATCCACATTTGACCATTGATATCAGTGTGTAGGTCTTGTTTATTTTCGTCTAAATAAGGCGATAGCCAATCTTGCAGATCTACTTGGGACGCTTGAAAGTAAACCTCTCCAGCTAATTCAGCCAATGTCTTACCCGTTAAGAGTAAGTCAGCACTTAATTGCCCTTCGGTGAGTCCTGGGATCCCAACAACACCTGTGCCTCGGTGTGCCAACACATTGTTTTGCCAAATCACATCCTCAAGCAGCAAGGTATGCTCTTTGCCATTGCGCATCGTGAGGTTAAGACTACTATTTTTGATTGCAAAGTGCCCTGATTCCCCCAGAAATAAGCTTTCTATTAAGGCCTGTTGTTCAAACTCGGTATCGCTTTGTTGAGTTGAGATATCTAGTGCATTTAAATCGACATCTGCAGCAAAGCCTTCTAAAACAAAATAGTCAGATCTGAGCTGCAGAAAGCGCAATGACTCAATGACGTTAATTTGTAGGCTGGTGTTATCGATACGCAGTCGGATTGGCGAGTTGTTGTTATCGTCAAAGGTGACGTCTTCAAGCACTAAGGCAGGACCTACACCCTCCCAACTCGCAGTGATTGAGCCGATACGTAAGTCGACATTAAACTGCTCATTAATGAGCACTTCTAGGTCGTGCTTATAGTCATTCGCATAAGGCAGGCTGTAACGAAAAACAGAGACCAAAACGGCAAGCAAAACCAGTGTGACAGCAATCAGTTGCCACACTTTTCGCAAACAAAAAAAACAAACCGCTTTGACTTGCATGGGTGTTTAATCGCCTTACATCATGACAACGTCAAACTGCTCTTGGCTATACAAGTTCTCTGTTTGAATACTAACTTGTTTACCAATAAACAGCTCAAGTTCTGCAAGGTTGTGATACTCATCATTAATTAATGCTTCACTCACCGCTGCCGATGCATAAACCATGAACTTATCAGCATCATAAGCGCGGTTTACTCGCACAATTTCACGTAGGATCTCATAGCAGACTGTCTCAACGGTTTTCAATGAGCCGCGGCCTGAACATGATGGGCATACATCACATAAGATGTGCTCTAAACTCTCGCGCGTTCGCTTGCGCGTCATCTCTACTAAGCCCAAAGCTGATAAGCCATTAATATTAGCTTTTGCTCTGTCTTTAGCTAGTGCTGTTTCTAGAGAATGTAATACTCTACGCTTGTGCTCATCTGAGACCATATCGATGAAGTCGATAATAATAATACCACCTAGGTTACGCAGTCTTAGCTGACGCGCAATAGCAGATGTAGCCTCAACATTGGTATTAAAAATGGTTTCTTCTAAATTACGGTGGCCAACAAACGCACCGGTGTTTACGTCAACCGTCGTCATCGCTTCGGTTTGATCTATGATCAGATAACCCCCTGATTTTAATTCCACTTTTCGATGAAGCGCTTTTTGAATTTCACTCTCAACATCAAATAAATCGAAAATCGGCCTTTCACCTGGATAGTACTCTAAGGCATTAGACAACAGCGGTACGAACTCTTCGGTGAAGGTTTTAAGCTCTTGATAGGTCAGCTTCGAATCAACACGGATACGCTCCATGTCTTCACCAACATAATCTCGTAATGTTCTAAATGCCAAAGTCAGATCTTCGTGCAAAATCGCGGCTTTACTGGTTTTTCGACGACGTCCAATGATTTTCTGCCATAGCTTTTTCAAAAACTCAGCATCGTGTTGCAGTTCAGCCTCAGTCGCGCCTTCTGCAGCAGTACGAACGATAAAGCCACCATTTTCATCATTGTATTGCGCCACAATCTTTTTAAGACGACTGCGTTCCTCTTCAGTTTCAATACGCTGGCTTACGCCAACATGCGTAGCATCTGGCATAAACACCAAATAACGCGAAGGAATGGTAATGTCTGTGGTTAAACGTGCCCCTTTGGTGCCCAGTGGATCTTTTACCACTTGTACCATGATGTATTGGCCTTGCTTAACCAATTCACGAATATCTTGTACTTTTTTGACGGGCTGATCGTCCACGCCTTCCTCAACAGAGGCACTGTTGACGATATCTGAAGCGTGAAGAAATGCGGCTTTTTCTAAACCTATATCTACAAAGGCGGCCTGCATACCCGGTAACACTCGGCTTACTTTACCCAAGTAAATATTGCCTACAATACCTAGGTTGCCTACTCGCTCAACTTGTATTTCTTGCAGCACGCCATTTTCGATTAAAGCAACACGACTTTCACTAGGTGTCACATTAATTAATAATTCACTACTCATGCGCCCCCGCTATAAATGCTTTTATTAATTCATCTGTCTCATATAAAGGTAAGCCGACTACGGCAAAATAGCTACCCGACATCTGGGTAACAAAACGACCTCCAAGACCTTGGATCCCATAACCGCCGGCTTTGTCTTGCGGCTCGCCTGATTGCCAATAAGCGCTAATTTCTTCATCTGTTAACGCTTTAAACGTCACATCTGTCGCCACAACTTGACTCAACACCTTGTGTTTATCGGCAACGGCAATGGCGGTTAAAACTTGATGAGTTCGACCAGATAAACGCTGCATCATGGCGGTAAAATCAGCTTCATCAATGGGTTTACCCAGGGCTAAATTATCTACCACAACCACAGTATCACTGCCTAGCACAGGTTTATCATCATAACCCATAGCCACACCTGTTTGAGCCTTAAGACGTGCCAAACGTTCAACTAACTGTAATGGCGTTTCTCCAGCGAGTTGCGATTCATCTGCGTCGACTGAAAACTGGGCAAACTCATAACCTAATTGCGCAAGCAGTTGTTTACGTCTTGCTGAAGCTGAAGCGAGGTAAAGCGTGGTCATTATCTGATCCTAAATTGTCTTCGATATTTACGCAGTAGTAAAAAGATCCACGGCCAACAAAACATTCCCGTCAGGGCGGGCCATAAATACTCAGGATTAAAATAAATATCGAGTAAGAAGTGATTCAACCAAAATTGTAGCAAATGATATAAGGCTAAGAACAAACCGACTAATACAGCTTGCTGCCAAATCGAAAAGTTACGAATTTTTTGAAAGTTACTCACGGTAATATAAATACATATTGAGTAACACAATGAGTTAACCCCCAGCGGCGAGCCGGTTGCTAAATCAATAATAAGCCCTGTCACCCACGCCCAGCCAATGTTAACTCGGTGGGGTAAAGCCAGCGACCAATACATGAGCACTAACAGTACCCAGTCAGGTCGAAAGATATCTGTAGATAAGGGTAACGGCATCAGTGCCATGACTAATGCTAAAAAAAGTGAAAAACAAATCAATAAATAATGACGCTTAATCATTACGATTTTCCAAGCTTTGTTTGCCCAATACCACCAATAAGCGGACTCGGTCTAATTGTGCAATTGGCTCCGCATACACTTTCGCAAAAGGCACACTTTCATCACGATCAATGGAGGTTACAACAGCAACTGGGTAACCCTCAGGAAAAGTACCACCTAGCCCTGAAGTCACCAATACATCCCCAATTCTGACATCCAAACTATGAGGTACATGTGACAGGGTTAACTGATTTAATTTACCCATACCCTCAACGACCGTGCGCACATCATTTCTTAAAATACGGACTGGCGTTGCATGTGTGGTGTCTGTCACGAGTAAGACGCGAGAAGTTGTGGTGCCGGTATGCGTCACTTGACCTACAATACCAAGCTCATCAATCACCGCTTGCCCTACTTGCAAACCATCGATAGTGCCTCGGTTTATCACCACTTGATGACTATATCGATTTGAATGCACAGAGAGTACTTGACCAATAAGACGCGAGCTTTTCTCACGCGAAGAGGCATTTAACAAAGCTCTTAGTTCTTGATTTTCTTTTTGTAAGAATTGTAGTTGTTGCAGCTGCTCACTCTGAAGTAACTGCTTTTCTCTGAGCGCTTGGTTTTCGTCAAGCAATTGATCTCGAGTTTGTAAGCTGCGCGCACCTAGGCTCAACACCTCATAAGGCACATTAGCAAAGTACAGCAGAGGGCTTACCAGTGTATGCAAGCTGGTACGCAGCACAGTACCGCCGCTCGTATAGCGATCACCAAGTATCAGTAAAATACTTAAAATGACCGCGACGGTCAGCCTAAATTGTAGTGATATCGTACGGCCAAATAATAAGTTCATTAGTCGTAGCTAAATACATCACCACCATGCATATCAATCATTTCAAGTGCTTTACCACCACCTCTAGCAACACAAGTTAGCGGGTCGTCAGCAACCACAACTGGAATGCCTGTTTCTTCCATCAGTAGTCTATCTAAGTCTTTTAGTAGCGCACCGCCACCTGTCAGCACCATACCGTGCGCTGAGATATCAGAAGCAAGTTCTGGTGGAGATTGCTCTAGTGCAACCATTACCGCACTCACGATACCCATTAATGGCTCTTGTAGTGCTTCTAAGATTTCGTGTGAGTTTAGAGTAAATGAACGTGGTACACCCTCAGCTAGGTTACGGCCGCGAACTTCAATTTCAATAGGCTCTTCACTCTTAAATGCCGAACCAATTTCATGCTTGATAGTCTCTGCCGTTGCTTCACCGATTAAGCTACCAAAGTTACGACGCACATAGTTGATAATCGCTTCGTCAAACTTATCACCACCGATACGCACAGATGACGAATAAACCACACCGTTTAAAGAGATAATCGCAACTTCGGTTGTACCACCACCAATATCAACAACCATAGAGCCCGTTGCTTCAGATACTGGTAAGCCTGCACCAATTGCAGCAGCCATCGGCTCTTCGATTAGGTAAACCTCGCGTGCACCAGCGCCCATTGCAGATTCACGAATAGCACGCTTTTCAACTTGCGTTGCACCACAAGGTACACAAATAAGTACACGAGGGCTTGGGCGCATAAAATTATTATTGTGCACTTGCTTGATGAAGTGCTGTAGCATTTTTTCAGTCACATAGAAGTCTGCAATCACCCCATCTTTCATTGGGCGAATTGCTTTAATGTTGCCAGGTGTACGACCGAGCATTTGCTTTGCCGCAGTACCCACTGAGGCCACACTTTTAGGCCCACCAGCTCGTTCTTGACGAATGGCCACTACTGAAGGTTCGTTTAATACAATACCTTCTTCTTTAACATAAATAAGGGTGTTTGCCGTACCTAAATCGATTGATAGGTCGTTAGAGAATAATCCGCGTAATTTTTTAAACATGAGGTTGAATAACCTTAAAGAATTCTTTTAAACACAGTGGCAGCCGACTGGGCTGCCACTAATAATTTTTAGCGCTCTCGTACTAAACGAAAGCCAATATAATTTGCTCTGAAATCGGGTGCTAACGCCAAACGTGTCGATACACGCGCAAGACTTGGTGCAAAGTTCCAAGCGCCACCGCGTACAGTAACATCATTCTGAGAGGCACGTTTTTGTGTCCACTCCCAGACGTTACCTACCGTGTCATATAGGCCATAGTTATTAGGTGCAAACTCACCAACAGGGGCTGCACTTTTATTTGACCATTCACTGCCACACCAACCACAGTTTGCTAGGTTTTTGCCAATCTCATTACCCCAAGGGTATTCTGACGTTGTGCCTGCACGCGCTGCGTACTCCCACTCAACCTCATTAGGTAAACGATATTGTTTGCCTTCTTCCCCAGATAACCAGTTTGCATAGGCTTTTGCGTCTTCATAAGACACACAAACAACCGGAAAGTTCTCACTTTGCTCATAACCCGGGTTTTGCCAGTTATAATCTAGCTCCCATACTGGTTCGCCGTTTCGATAGTAAGCGCACCCTTTTGCTTTTTCAGCATCGGTTGTAAACCCAGTGCTTTGTACAAAGCGTCGAAATTCAGAAACCGTCACTTCTTTGCTTTGCATCGCGTATGAGTTGCTCAACACCTTTTCAACAACGGGTCTTTCATTCGCCAAACCGTTGCCTGTTAAATCACCCATCTTAAATGAGCCCGCAGGAATAATACTGATTTGGTTGTTCACTGACTGATTAACCAAACTCACTGCCTGAGATGTAACTGGCGACTCTGAAACTAGACTTACTGCAGGTTGCTCTACCTTTTTAGTCTCGACTTTTGGGTTCGACGACAAAGGTTGAGCTACCTTTGCCGCTCTAGGCTTTTTTACAAGCTGCGCATGGATCGTTTGTGCACGGCGAATATTCACACGTGTTTTGTAAGGTTCATATCCCAACTTACGCACTTCAATTTCATGCATGCCAACCGGGATTTGTAAATTCAGTTTTGTTGAGCCGTAGCTCACACCATTAATGAATACTTCATCGTCGTATACGTTAGAGCGCAATGTTAGCTCAACCAGTTTATCTGTTTGTTTCTGAACTGGTGCTGATGCAACAGGTGTTGGCGCTCGCTCTACCACAGGCATAACCGTGCGCGGTTGCGTCACTGCGTTATCTTCTGCGTAATTAAACTGAGTGTCAGAAAACGTTGTTGGGTAACTATTTTGATACCCAATACCACCAGATAATGGCGTGCCATATTCTGAACAGAAGCGGTTATCGACGCTCAGTAAGCCACATAAGCGACTAGCATTCACATCGCCGCGCATCGTTACACTCAAGTTTACGCTGTAATTACCTTGACCACTGAAAGAGCTTGCGGTGACATGACTACTCACTACCTTCACTTGCGCACCAGCTAAGTTGCGTTTTGGCTCAACTAAACGCTGCTCAGTCAAGTTTGCAAATAGCTGGTCAATAAAACGTTGCGTCGACTTTTGCAGACCCATCTGTTGACCACGTTGCTCACATGCCGCTAGCGTTTCTGTACGCTTACAGTTAATGGTATGTTCGATTTCTAGCGTGCCTTCACGGCTAAATTCGTTTCTTAAGCGCTCGACTCGGGCTGTGCTTAATTGATCTTTTAAGCTTTCAAGAGTGTTAACTAAGGTATGTTTGGTAATGCGAATCTGTTTGATATCTTGTCGATGTGATGCAATCGCCGCCAATTGCATGGTGATATCTTCTTTATTTTGTTTGTGTAAAGCAACTGCTTCTTGATATCGCGTTTGAGCAGCTGAAATATTTAAAGAAGGATCATCGATAAGCCTGCGATATAACTCGTTCATTGCATCGAGCGCTTGGTTTTTTTCTTTATCTAGCTCGGTAGAACGGTTTCTTAGCAAGTCTAGCTGTGACACTAAACGTGTTTCTTCACTGAGATGCTTGTCTAAAATCTGAGTATAGTTTTCTAATTCGTTTTGCTTGACTGACAATTCAGCTTCGATTGCTGTGACGGTCGCGGTATCTTGTGCAAATACATTGGCTGCCAGTAACGTAGCAGATATCAAGAGAGATAAAGGAGCGATTCGCATATTTTCCATTCCCAAAAGCGGCGATTATTTGGTCTTTGTTATTTTTTATAATTAATGCTTTATGCTATGTACTTAAACAGTAAAACACAAGCTTTGAACACACTAATATGTGAGTTTACAACTATTATCCACCCGCTTGCTACCTTTCTAGAAATATTTTCATCTCAAGATCTCAGCTGTTAGACTGAGGTTTTACACTCAATCATCATTAGTATGGATAATAATCAGTTTGTATTGCCTGAATCTCCTGTACAAGAAATTCAACATCCGTTACTTGAACAAAAAAAGATCAAGCTCGCAATTAAACGGGATGACTTACTGCATCCAGTCATTTCAGGTAATAAATGGCGCAAGCTCAAATACAACTTGATCAATATGAAAAGCAAAGGCCATGACTCTTTTGTCACCTTTGGCGGTGCTTTCTCAAACCATTTATATGCCAGTGCAATGGCATGTAAAACTTTCAACTTAACTGGCCACGCAATTATTCGAGGGCCAGACATTGATGAAAATAACCCAACCATTAAGATGGCCCGTGCTTGTGGTATGAACTTATATGCGGTAAACCGCAAAACGTATCGATTGCGCCATGACCCTGCTTATCTGAAAATCCTACAAACTGAATTTCCTAATAGCTTCATCATACCCGAGGGTGGTACTAATAAAGCGGCACTGAGCGGTGTGGCTGAATTAGCGAAAAGTTTACCTCAATCAGACTATGTGATTTGTGCAACAGGTAGTGGAGGTACTGTCGCGGGGCTTGCCAAAGGATGCGCACATAATACCCAAGTTATGGGCATTGCTGTCTTAAAGCAAGCTGACTATCTAAATCAAGAAATCGCGCAACTACTGACAGATAACCACAGTGGCGCACCATGGCAGTTATTAACAGATCATCACTATGGTGGGTATGGTAAATTCACAGATGATGTTTGGACATTTTGTCAACTTATGAGGCAAACATATCAACTACCTTTAGAGCCTATATATACAGGTAAAATGCTGTTTGCGGTATGGCAACTCATAAGCCAAGATTACTTCCCACAGGGCAGTAGTATCATGGCCATACATACTGGCGGTTTACAAGGTCTTGACGGTTTGAGATATCGCGGCTTAATAACCCGCTAGTTCTAGCTGCTGAAGTGGCTCCGAAAAATAATACCCTTGAGCCCCTTTTACACCTAAGCGCTGTAAGCACTGTAGTTCAGTTTGTGTTTCAACACCAACAGCATAAACAGGTAAACCAAGCTGTTTACCCTGCCTTACAATATGACGTACAATTTTTTGCTGGGCATGTGATTCATCTATGTTATGAACAAGATCAAAAGATAGCTTTAACGCTTTGATACATTGCACTTGCTTTAAGTCTTTCACATTAAAGGACTCTGATACTTGGTCAAGTACTAACCCAGTACCAACTGTTTCTAGTCTTAACACTATGTCTTCAAGTAATACACGTTGCTGACAAAAATCATCTAAGGTCATTTCAAATAACACCCGTTTTGCCAATTGACTTTGTGCTAACTTTTCCAAAAGCCAATTAGCAAACTTGGGGTCGCACCAATTAATAGTATGGATGTTCACACTCGCCAACAAATGGCTTTTATCTTTACTCAAGACCTTAAAAGTGTGCTCAACAATAAAGGTGTCTAATGTCCACAAGCTTTCCTTGCTATGTAACTGAGGAACAAATTGCTTGGCTGCAATTAAACCTAGCTTCTCATGCCTCACTCTTAATAATGCTTCACTCTGAGTAATTTCTTGAGTCGCAAAACAGAATAAGGGTTGGAAAAAGAGAATAAACTGGCCATTCTCAATATACTTAATGAAGTCTGATTCTGAGTTTTGCATAGATATTTCGTGCGTTTTATTGAGTGGCGTAAGGTGAATATGCTGCCACACGTTATTAGTCGCAACACTCAATGCAGAGCGTGCAAGCTGATACACCTGAGTTTGATCACATTTTGACTGATAATAACAAGCGCCTAATTTAACCACTTTGCGTGAGAGGTCGCCGCGAATGGCAAACAGGATCTGATACACCACTTCGTGCATTTTTTTACTGACTGCTGATACATCCCCCCAAGCAACTTGCTCGATAGTGACCGCCAAAGCACCTGAGTTTAAGTATTTAACTGAACATTTGGCATATTTAGAAAAGTGCTTATGGAATTGAATCGCGAAATGCTGCTGTGCGTCGATACCTTCTTCTAAATGATAGCTCCATTTGATCAACGCAAAAATACTAAATGAGTTCTCGTCTGTGCTTCTTGGTTGCTGGATTGAAGGCAGCACATTTTCTCTTTCGATAGGCAAAGACTTCTGTGGTTGGCGAAGAAAAGGTTTTGGTCTCACTCTATATATCAGCCACCAGCGATAGCCAAACACAATTAGACCTATAAATAACAAATTAAACATCAATAAAGTGCTTGCATACTCCCGCAATACTTTTGGGTGTTGTACGTAAATTGTGGAGCCCGCAAACTCAAAGGTGTCTAGGTTTTTTATATTTGAACTTGGTTTTGTGCCGAATGAGACAAACTGCAAGTTAAATTGTCGCGCCAATATATCGAGTTTGTCATCTGTTCGCTCTGCTTCAGACAGTAAACTAACTTGCTGAACAAACTGCATACCTCTTTGATGGATCTGTAGGTGGAATAAATGAATGAGCAGTGCATTAAGAAAGCATACAAGCAATATCGAGGCAATCGCTAAATACCACTTAGATAATGTGTCTGTTACGCGTTTAAATAGCGGCTTCATCACCATACAACACCTCAATCAACATTGACTAAGTGTTGTTCACAAGTCTTAAAAACTCAAGTTTAGCGCACGGAAAGCCTAGCATTAGGTTACTGGCAAATAATTTTAACTGATAGAAAAAATAAAACCCCGCAAAAGCAGGGGTTTATGAAATCTATTTCGTTTTATAAACGAGTTACTCGTTAGAACGGAATGTCGTCATCAAAATCGATTGGTGGCTCCATCGGGTTTGATGCGCCGCCTTGTGGTGCTGATTGTGGTTTAGGTGCAAATCCACCTTGCTGCTGACCAGATTGCTGTTGAGGTGCAAAACCGCCTTGCTGAGATTGCTGCTGTTGCGGTGCAAAGCCACCTTGTTGTTGCGATGGCTGCTGCGGTGCGAAACCACCTTGCTGTTGCGGTGCCTGCTGTTGCTGTGGTGCTTGGTTATACTGAGACTGTTGATTATTAAAACCACCAGACTGCTGACCTTGATACTGGCCACCACCTTGCTGCTCACCACGACCACCCAACATTTGCATCTGACCGCCCATGTCTACAACGATTTCTGTTGTATACTTTTCTTGTCCGCTTTGATCAGTCCATTTACGAGTCTGTAAGCGACCTTCGATATAAACTTGTGAGCCCTTACGTAAGTATTCACCTGCAACTTCAGCTAATTTACCGAACAACACTACACGGTGCCACTCAGTACGCTCTTGCATTTGCCCTGTGTTTTTATCTTTCCAGCTATCTGTTGTAGCAATGCTGATGTTTGCTACACCGTTACCATTTGGCATGTAACGAACTTCTGGGTCTTGGCCTAAGTTACCAACCAAAATTACTTTGTTTACACCGCGTGCCATGACGCACTCTCCTCACACTAATTCAAGCCAAGTATTTGCTTTGCTTGGTTTATATCAAATTCTTTATCATTTACTTTTAGGTAACTACGATTTTCGTCGTTCACCATCGTCGCTTCGATCACTCCCGGTAGCGCCACCAATTGCTCAGCTAATTGCTCAGCTCTATGTGGGTCGGATAAATCAGCCATTAAACTGATCACTTTACTCTTAGGAGGGATCTGCATTTGCCATGCAATAAATAGCCATATTACCCCAACTCCTGCTGCAGCCGCAAACACTGTATTCGCTTCACCAATTTGCGCTAGATAACCCCCTAAAATACCACCTAAAAACGCCCCAAAGAATTGCCCCGATGAGAAAACGCCCATGGCAGAGCCCTTCTGATTAGCAGGGGCTATACGCGATACCAAGGCCGGCATGGTCGCTTCAAGGAAGTTAAAGGCAATAAAGTAAAACAACATACACAAGGCAATGCTCATGATTGATGTTGGCAACAAAATAAGGCCTAAGGCACTAAAAATTAGCACGAAAATAGAAAGTAAAAAGACCTGTTTTTCTTTTTGTTTTTTGATGGCAATAATCATTAAAGGCGCCATTAAAATAAATGCAGCCAATAAAACGGGAATATAAAGCTGCCAGTGACTTTCAGCCGCTAAACCGCCAATGATTAACTGACCAGGCAAAACCACAAATAAGGTTGTGAGCGTGAGGTGAAGTAGCATCACACCAAGATCTAAGCGAAGTAACTGCGGATGCTTTGCCAGTCGTTTTATATCAGCAACAGACGCGACTGTATCGCCTTTTGGGGCGCGGTTTAATGCATTAGGAACCACAAAAGACACAATCACAATACCTAAAATTGCCAACCCTGCTGTTAACCAGAATACCCCTGAAATACCAAATGAGGCCGCCACCATAGGCCCAAGTAGCATAGCAACCGCAAAACTTAAGCCGATACACATACCTATTACGGCCATCACTTTAGGGCGTTGTTCATCTCGACTTAAATCTGCAGCTAAAGCCAATAAAGCACTGGCAATGGCGCCCATACCTTGTAAAGCTCGGCCAACCGTCACCCAGTAGATTGAATCTGCGACTGCGGCAATCACTGAACCGATAGCAAACACGACTAAGCCACCAATAATGACCGGCTTTCTTCCCACTTTATCGGATAACCAGCCCATAGGGATCTGTAATAAAGCTTGGGTTAAACCATATGCGCCGATTGCTAAACCAATCCACATTGGCGAGACATGCTCAAGTGACTGACCATAAATGGCGAGTACAGGCATCAGCATAAATAAACCGAGCATTCTGAATGCGAATACACTGGCTAGCGAAAAAGCAGCGCGTTTTTCTAAGGCGTTTAATGATTGGTTAGACATAATTCTCGTTATTATCTGGCTCGCAAATGCGCGCGACAGTTTAACAAAAAAATAGCCATTGCAAAAAACTTAATCTAATTTGTATTTTTTTAGGATTTCACTGATCTTGCCTGATTGCTTTAGTTTCTCCAAAGCCCGTTCCATGCGCGCTTTAATTTTCGGAGAAACACTCTGTTTGCTAAGTGCAATGTAAACAGGTTCTCGATTAATGACGAAGGGGTTTATTTCGACTTGCATGTAGTCTGGATTATTTTCTGACTGATAAAGCATATTATATTTTTCAGCAAAGAAACCTGAAATGCGGCCATGTTTGAGCATGCTAATTCGTAGCTTATTATTGGTGATCACCGTAAAGCGCTCTTCTACATTCGGTGCATTTTTTAAAAGTGCGTCAACTTCAGGACCATAAACTGCATCTCGATGAATTGCGATAGGTGCTGGTAATGTGAGTAAATCTTGATAAGCCTTAAGTGTGTAAGGACGAGACTTATGAGTCACAAACACAATGGTTTCGTTGCGTTGAGGGCCAATAAAATAAGCAAACCGCTCTCGCTGCTTGGTTGGTGACATACTCAACATCATAGCTATCTCACCGGTCTCAAGCATTTTGATTGAACGACCCCAAGGTAAACTTACGAACTTATAGCTACAGTTTGCTTCTTCTAAAAGCGCTTTGGCAAAATCAACATCTAGACCATGCCAGCTCAAAGCATCAGTTTGGTTGTTATAACGGGCAAAGTTTTCAAAACGCACTACTAAATTACAATCAGGGTTAATGCGCGTGCCCGTAAGCGCCTGCACATTGAGACTGAAAACCAAAAAGAGAAGGAGTACGTATAGTCTTTTCAAAATTTATTAGCCACATTTTTACCACTTATTCAGTGTAGATGCTTTTACAAAGAAGCGATAATTTTCACAAAAATGTGCGATACTGTGGCGAAGTTTGATTACACCCTCAAGCAGTTACTGGAGCATCATGGATAATATAGAAGTAAGAGGCGCCCGCACCCATAACCTGAAGAATATTTCATTGACTATTCCACGTGATAAGTTGATTGTTATCACAGGGTTATCTGGCTCAGGTAAATCCTCTCTCGCGTTTGATACTTTATATGCAGAAGGCCAACGCCGTTATGTCGAGTCGCTTTCAGCTTATGCGCGCCAATTTTTATCTTTGATGGAAAAACCCGATGTAGACCATATTGAAGGTCTGTCACCTGCAATTTCTATTGAGCAAAAATCAACGTCTCACAACCCTCGCTCTACTGTGGGTACTATTACCGAGATTTACGATTACCTACGCTTACTATTCGCACGTGTGGGTGAGCCTCGCTGTCCGACTCATGATTTACCGCTTGCAGCACAGACTATCAGCCAGATGGTAGATACTGTTTTAGAGCAACCTGAAGGCAGCAAACTGATGCTGTTAGCGCCTGTGGTAAAAAATCGTAAGGGTGAACACGTCAAACTATTCGAGCAATTAAGTGCTCAAGGCTACATTCGTGCCCGTGTTGATGGCGAAGTGTGTGATTTAAGCGATCCACCAACTTTAGAATTACATAAAAAACATACTATTGAAGTGGTTGTTGACCGTTTTAAAGTAAAAGATGGCTTGCAACAACGTTTGGCAGAATCCTTCGAAACCGCATTAGAGTTATCGGGTGGTGTGGCCGTTGTTGCGAACATGGACGATGCAGAACAAGCAGAGCTTACCTTCTCTGCTAACTTTGCCTGCCCGACTTGTGGCTATGCCATGACTGAGCTTGAGCCACGTTTATTCTCATTCAACAACCCAGCAGGCGCTTGTCAAAGCTGTGATGGCTTAGGTGTAAGACAATATTTTGACCCAAGTCGCGTAGTACAAAACCCTGAACTTAGCTTAAGTGGCGGTGCGATTAAAGGCTGGGATAAACGCAGTTTCTATTACTTCCAAATGCTGCAATCTGTGGCTGACCATTATGGCTTTGATTTAGAAGCACCTTTCGAAAAACTATCAAAAGAAGCACAAACTGTGGTACTCGAAGGTTCTGGTAAAACCAAGATTGCCTTTAACTATCGCAATGATCGAGGTGATGTGATCACCCGTAATCACGAATTCGAAGGCGTGCTGAATAATATGAGTCGCCGCTACCGTGAGACGGAATCCAGCTCAGTGCGCGAAGAGCTTGCCAAGTATCAAACCAATCAAGCCTGTCCTAGCTGTAATGGCTCGCGTTTACGTGAAGAAGCCCGCCATGTGTTTATTGGGAAAACAACGCTGCCAGATGTGACATTAATGAGCATCGGCGACGCAATGACCTTCTTCGATGAGTTAGAGCTTACAGGTCAACGCGCACAAATCGCTGAAAAAATCTTAAAAGAGATCCGCGACCGTTTATCCTTCTTAATCAATGTTGGTTTGAATTATTTATCACTAGAACGTAGCGCCGATACCCTTTCAGGCGGTGAAGCGCAGCGTATTCGCCTTGCTAGTCAAATTGGTGCCGGCCTCGTCGGTGTTATGTATGTGCTTGATGAACCGTCAATCGGTCTTCACCAGCGCGATAATGACCGCTTGCTTAGCACGTTAACTCACCTACGTGACTTAGGAAATACTGTAATTGTGGTTGAACACGATGAGGATGCCATCCGCGCTGCCGATTATATTATTGATATCGGCCCAGGTGCAGGTGTTCATGGCGGCCATGTTGTCGCACAAGGCTCGCGTGACGACATTCTTAATTCACCTGAGTCTTTAACAGGTCAGTATTTAAGTGGTGCAAAAGCCATTGTCGTACCTGAGCAACGCCACCAGCCAGAAGAGAAATGGCTAGAGCTCTTTGGCGCCACAGGTAATAACTTAAAAAATGTCGACCTGCGTATTCCATTTGGCTTAATGACCTGTATCACTGGTGTGTCGGGCTCTGGTAAATCAACCCTTATTAATGACACGCTATTTAAGCTGGCTCACACAGCACTGAATGGAGCGACCACGGCTGAGCCTGCCCCTCACAAAGACATTCAAGGCCTTGAACATTTCGATAAAGTGATCGACATTGACCAAAGCCCGATAGGCCGTACACCGCGTTCAAACCCTGCAACCTATACCGGTATCTTCACGGCGATTCGTGAACTGTTTGCGGGCACACAAGAAGCGCGCTCACGTGGCTACAAAGTGGGTCGTTTCAGCTTTAACGTAAAAGGTGGCCGCTGTGAAGCGTGTCAGGGTGACGGTGTTATCAAAGTTGAAATGCACTTCTTACCTGACGTATACGTACCTTGTGATGTGTGTTCTGGTAAACGTTATAACCGTGAAACCTTAGAAGTACTTTATAAAGGCAAAAACATCCATGAAGTATTAGAGATGACGGTTGAAGATGCTCGTGAGTTCTTCGATAAAATTCCAGCGATCAGCCGCAAGCTGCAAACTTTAATGGATGTTGGCCTGACTTATATTCGTTTAGGGCAAGCAGCTACTACACTTTCTGGTGGTGAAGCGCAGCGTGTGAAACTCGCTAGAGAATTATCGAAGCGCGATACTGGTAAAACCCTATATATTTTAGATGAGCCGACCACAGGCTTACACTTCCACGATATTCAACAATTACTGGCTGTACTGCATCGCCTGCGCGACCATGGCAACACTATAGTAGTGATTGAACACAATCTCGATGTGATAAAAACCGCAGATTGGATTGTCGACTTAGGTCCTGAAGGGGGTGCCGGCGGTGGTCAAATTCTTATCTCGGGCACACCTGAAGCCGTTGCTGAATGTGATGCATCTCACACAGGTAGATATCTAAAACCTTTGCTTTAAGAGGCGCAGCACTAATTAGCATAGTGTTAAATTTTATTTAATTTTTTAAGGCTTGCCCTCATAATAGGGGCAAGCCTTTTTCTTATCTTTTATTAGATTAAAGAGCCTGAATAAAAAATAAAACGAATAACGGATGTATTCATGCAAACTCTAGCAAGTATTAAAAGCGCCTCTATAACGATAAAAAATTCAACCAGTAAAGTTCTAAGTTTTTGGCAATCTTTGACACTCCCACAGAGATTTTATCTAATTGCTTTCCTGATTTTTTCTCCTGAAATTCCTGATCTTATATCAGGGGTTTTTGGAGGCCATGACGCACATAAAAATAGTGAAAGTATAGTTTGGGCCAACTCATTCAGAACGAGTACTTACTTGCTTACGCTGGCTATTCTTATTGGATTAATATGCGAATTGTGGCCAAGAATTGTAAAATTTTGGGAGAGTACTGTCGGTAAAACCGTTACTTTTATTTTTTATGCTTTTTTAGCTAACTATGCGCTGGCTTATGCCTCTGGCACCATTAATGATATTACGGGTGTCAGTGCTGAACACTTCCCATACACCCATAATTTAAGCTTAATCCTATCAATACCTACTTGGTTTATGATCAGCACCTCTATGGTGCTTGTTCTGATACCATTATTACAACCGATTTATATGGCCTTTTTATTGTTAATGAGGCCCTTCGGGCTACACACTCGCTGGCATCCGCCAGAATATAGGTTTCCTATTATAACGAGTGTTGTGCGTATGTTTTTATGTACTATTCTCGCGGTCTTTTTTTTCGTTATGAGCATATCTTCTGGTGTCGCTGGCAGCATGAATACCATTTTCAGCACCCTAGTCAGTAATTTTACGCCGGTAAAAGTAACCTATGGCATTAGAAAGTTTGACCAAGAGCAGCCTTCAGCTGTCGATAACTCAGCTATGTCGAACCCTGAAAAAAGTAAAGCAACACTCAATACAGACTCTGATGAAATTGATAAAGAGCTAAAACTCTACAACGAACGTGTTAACAACTACGACAACCGTATAAAGCAAATTCTTGCTTACTTTATTTATGAACTAGAAGCCGATAGCTACTCTCGATGTCTGGTCACACCAGGAAGACGTGTTGTAGAGCTCAATGATTACGATATTTTAGAGATCTGGCCGATAGAAGGTAAAGAAAAAGCCTATCACTTTGAAGTGAAGCCTTGTATTTCACCCGGCATAAAACTTCATTTGTCTAGCCAAGCTAAAGCGCTATATTAGTTAAGAATAAAGATGTGCTAACAATGATAAATAATAAAAAAACGGACCAACTCATGGAAAAGCTCCCTTCTCCCAAGCACCTATCAGGTTTTTACTATAGCTTAAAAACGCGGTGGCTCACGTTCTGGCGCTCACTCACATTTTCCCAACGCTTATATTTCACGGCCATTGCGTTGTTTTTTCTATTATTAAATAGCGAGTCTGAGCCTGTACCTGGAGTCTCTGAAAACGAACAATTTTTAAATGACTTGTTTTCGCCCTCGACGTTTTTAATGGTTGCGATCATTATCATCGCACTACTGAGTGAGCTGTGGCCAAAATTAATGAAGTTCTGGGACAGTTTACCCGGTAAAGCCGTAATATTGATTTTTTATGCGTTTATCGCCAACTATGCGTTAGCTTATGCGGCAGGCGCTATCAATGATATTACGGGAGTCAGTGCTGACCACTTCCCGTATACCCATAACCTCAGTTTAATGCTGTCTTTACCGTCCTGGTTCTTCATCAGCACACTCAGTATTTTACTATTAGTGCCACTATTACAGCCCTTCTATGTCTTACTTTTGTTATTCATGCGCCCTTTTGGTTTACACACCATGTGGCACCCACCTGAATACCGCTTTCCAATTATTACCAGCTTTGTGCGTATGACACTGTGTGTCATGCTCTTTGTATTTGTACTTATGTTTACATTTACGTCGGGTATGTTTGGTGGCATGAGTACCATGTTCACGAATGTGATCGAAAGTTTTAGTAATACCACAGTAAGCACCAATGTAACCGAGGAAGTTGACAAAGAACTGTCTGAACCAGCGAAGCCAAAAGAAGTAAATGCGGAACAAGTCGATCAAGCCATTGCTCAAGCGCAGCAAGATCAAAGCCCGGTGCTTTCTGTGAATATCGGAGAAGGTGATGCGGCAACCATTTCACTCTCTGAACGTGCCGAAGCATACGATAATAAAATCAAAACCATTCTGGCTTATTTTATCTACGAACTAGAAGCCGATAGCTATTCTCGCTGTCAGGTCACTGAGGGGAGCCGCATGGTAGAGCTAAATGATTATGAGATTTTAGAGATCACGCAACTGTCCGAGCAAGAGCGTACCTATAAATACGAAGTCAAACCTTGTATTTCGGTGGCCATTGGCCACCAATTTAAATCTTCGGCTTCAATACCTACAGAAGAAAAGCAGTAAGCTGCTGTTTTTCTTCTTCACTTAATGGTTGTGAGCTTTTATTCGCAAAGTCATAACGTACCATCACGGTTTTGCCCTCAGCGCAGCACGTTCCGTGCTGCCAAGCTTGCTGTAAAATCACAAATGAGCTTGACCCTATGCGCTCAATGGCAGTTTTAACTTCAACTTCTTGACCATAAAACAACTCGCCTTTAAAGGTCACTTCGACCTTGGCAACAATCAATCTCCATTGTTTTGGATCTAGGTCAGGGGTAAAAATCTTAAAAATAGGCACACGCGCGGCTTCAAACCAAACCGGTAGTGCGGTATTGTTGATGTGTCCGAGCACGTCGGTTTCACTAAAACGCGGCATGAGTTTTTCTGACAACATAATAATTCTAATATCCTGTAGGTACTCAGATGACAGATTTTATTCGCGTTTACGACAACGCACTCTCAACTGACTTTTGCGATACATTTGTGCAGCAGTTTGACCAAAGCCCTCACCTAAAGCAAGGGGTCACGTCTGGTGGTGTCGATCTAAGCAAAAAAATTAGTCACGATCTGTATTTAAATGCGCACCCTGAGTACGCACAGACTTTACAACACATTCAACAAGTCACCGCACAGCATGTGTTTAAGTATATTGAAGAACACTTCTTTATGATGATCGGTGCATTTGGTTTAAAGGTGTACCACCCAAAAACAGGGCAACCTGTTGACCTAACTGTCGATAATTTCGAAGAAGTCGGTAAGCCACAAATTCACGTGCTTACGCAGCAGCTATTTCGTTTGGGCAACATTCAAGCGCAAAAATACCAAGCTGGAAAAGGCGGTTATCCGTATTGGCACAGTGAAGTATACCCTCAGCTTGGCCATAATGAAGCGCTTCATCGCGTACTGTTATTTATGTTTTATTTGAATGATGTTGAAGAAGGGGGAGAAACTGAGTTTCACTATCAGAATAAAAAAATAGCCCCTAAAAAAGGCGCTATGGTTGTCGCTCCGGCTTATTTTACCCATACACACCGAGGCTGCATTCCAGTTTCTAACGATAAGTATATATTGACGTCTTGGGTACTGTTTAACAGAGCCGAACAAATCTACGGTGCGCCACCAGAGCAGGCTACGATGTAAGATTAAACTTGGAAGAAGCCCTAGCGGCCTCTTCCAATAAAGTCATTCCAAGCTTCTAATAACTCAACAAAATCTTCAAAACCACAGACTGCCATTAGGCCATGCTCGTCGAGTTCAAGTGCATCATCTTGATATTGCGCTAAGTCATCGTTGTTATGAAATAAGCTATGCGCTTCAAATAATGCCTCTTGCTCACACAACTTAAAGCGTACTTCTTTGCCCAGTCTGACCAAAGGCGTGTTTAATGACTTAATATTACGACATTGCGCGAGTAAGTCTTTAACTTCATTGTGAGCCAGCTCTTCGTTAAACCAGCGACCAATCAAAGCTTGCTCGTCACTGATCTTGACCCTGAAACCACTGATTAGGTCACGAATAAATTGATACTCCATACGACTGTCTCTCAAAATTAATAAACTTATAAACAAAGAATATTATACTTTGCATGACATAAACTGCCCAGCGACTTGAGCTTTCATAGCGCAAACAGGATAATTCACGCTCCGACACTATTTCGAGTAGATATGAACCCAATTGATATTCTATTCCCGCTGATCTTCGTGGTCACCGCTGGGTTTATTTGTGCCAAAATACAATTTTTATCCTCTACCCATTTTGAAGGGCTGCGCACCTTTATTTTCAATTTGGCTATTCCCATTTTTCTTTTTCTCAGTATGTACAAAGCCGATTTACAACAGGCATTGTCACTCAACCTACTACTCAGCTTTTATCTGCCTGTGGTGCTTGTGTATTTTGCAGTATGCATTGCTTTTAAAGTGCTTGGTAAGCTATCACTGGCTGAATCTGCGGTTCTTTCGCTTTCTGGGTGTTATTCAAATACGGTATTAGTTGGCTTGCCCATCATAATCATGGCACTTGGTGAGCATTATGGCGCATTAGTGTTTATGGTGATCACTTTTCATAGTGCACTCTTATTTGCATTGACCTTTGCTTTAAGTAGTAACGTGAAAGGGAGCTTGGGTGAGTTATTAAAGCCTTTATTACTCAACCCCGTCGTGCTGAGTATTAGCTTAGGTATTGTGGCAAACGCGATGTCATTTCCTCTACCTACAACACTCATCAATGGGCTAGATTTACTAAGCGAGCCAGCAATCGCAGGGGCGTTATTTGTGTTAGGTGCGAGTTTAAATCAATATTCGGTGAAAGAAGCTTGGAAAGGCGCATTAATAATCAGCATTATTAAGCTCGGGCTTCTACCCGCAGCTGTTTTTTCCTTTGCAACTTGGTTTTTTAACCTACCAACAGCGCATGTTGCCGTTGTCACTCTAATGGCCGCATCGCCACTGGGCGTGAATGCTTACTTAGTAGCAAGACAATTAAGAGTAAAACAAGATGTTGCTGCTAGCAGTGTTGTGCTCTCAACACTGCTCAGCGTTTTTACTTTAAGTGTGTGGTTGCTAACGCTCGTACCGTGAACGATAGCTAGTGTATTTCGCTGCATCTATGATTGCCCATAAGTGTGCAACCGCTGCAATGATCGCTGGAAGTACTAAGAACCAAAGCGCATAACCACCAAACACGATGATTGCAAAAATAAGTGCTGGAATAATACGACCTTGTACCAGCTGGCCTAAACCAGGAAAAAATATATTACAAATTGCGGCGATTACATTACCGCCTGAACCTTGTTCTGCCATGGTAACCTCTCTTATTTAAGATTTCTGTTATTAACTAAACAGTAATCGTGCCAAAAATATTAATCAATAAAAATCAAACAGTTAAACAAATCACTTTCTATTTTAAAGTTATAAAGGTGGTTTAATAAGCCATTTATTGGTTTTTTTACTCACTTTATTGGGCGTCATTTAACATACTGAATTTTAGATATAAATAGTAAAGCAGTCCATTCGATATTTAGTTATGCTTAATAGATAACAGAGCACAAGATTAGTGTCTTGATAGCTAAAAGAATAATAACAGGATTTCATCATGCTTTTTAAACTCTCTCAGCCCGTGACTAAATTGGTCGAACGTTACTTACCCGACCCCTACGTTATCGTACTTTTATTAACATTGGTTGTTTTATCACTCAGCATCACCTTAACCCCTTTTTCATTTGAGCAAGCCGTCACATCTTGGGGCCAAGGCTTTTGGGCATTGCTAACCTTTGCGATGCAGATGTTAATGGTACTCGTAGCGGGCTTTATGCTAGCTAGTACGCCTGTTTGTAAGTCTCTGCTTGATAAACTCGCGCAAAAAGCCAGCTCAGGTTCTACGGCAATTGTCATGGTGACCTTAGTATCTATGCTTGCCAGTTGGATAAACTGGGGCTTTGGGTTGGTTGTTGGAGCATTATTTGCCAAAGCACTCGCTCGCCATGTACAAGTCGATTACCGCGTATTAGTCGCAAGTGCCTATTCTGGTTTTATTGTGTGGCATGGTGGGTTATCGGGTTCAGTGCCCTTAACCATTGCAACAGAAGGCCATTTTTCTAGCGACAGTATTGGGATTATTACAACGCAAGATACCCTGTTTTCGCATTTTAATTTAATTTTAATGGCCGTATTACTGGTTGTGCTTCCTCTTCTTAATGCCTTGCTACTGCCGCCTAAAGACCAACAAATCATTGTTGAGAAAAATAAGCTTGAAGATAAAAAAGTTGCGGTTGTTAGCATCAATACCCCAGCTGAAAAACTAGAACACAGTAAGTTACTCGGCATACTCATTGGCACCTTGGGCTGTGGTTATATGGGCTATTACTTTATTGCGCTCGGTGGTGGGCTCAATCTGAATAGTGTGATCGGCTTATTCTTATTTTTGGCTATTTTGCTTCATCAAACGCCTGCTAACCTTCTTAAAAGCTTGCAAGAAGCAGTGAGCGGCGGTGCCGGTATTATTATTCAATTTCCGTTTTATGCTGGGATCATGGCAATCATGAAAGACTCTGGCCTCGCTCAACAAATTTCCAATATCTTTGTCTCAATGAGTAGCGCTGACACACTGCCGTTTTGGAGTTTTATTAGTGCCGGCTTGGTGAATATTTTTGTCCCTTCAGGTGGTGGTCAATGGGCTGTGCAAGCCCCGATTGTTTTACCTGCAGCGATAGAGCTAGGCGCTGAGATAAACCGAGTAGCGATGGCTGTTGCTTGGGGTGACGCTTGGACTAACCTCATTCAACCATTTTGGGCATTGCCTGTGCTAGCAATAGCAGGCTTAAAGGCCAAAGATATCATGGGTTTTTGTCTGATCCAGTTAGCAGTGAGTGGCATTATCATTGCGGCAATACTCACCTTCGCTTAAATATTGCGAGTGACTGAAAAGATGTCGCCGTTACAATCATCAACGGCGACATACATACTTAATTAGATAAGATCTTCATTGGTAAGCTTAAAATCACATTGTCTGAATCTGCAAAGTGCATCATCACTGCAATGTGCCCTACTGCTACAACCACATACATCAGCGCTGAGACAATCTGACCATATCTATCAAGGGGTAACAGATGAGAAATATGACGATCACGCCACTCAAACACTATCTCCAAACTGCCTATAAAGATAAAAAACACCAGTAGCATCAAACCAAATGTCCAACTGATATAAAGCCCCAGTAACACCCCACCAAAACAGGCTAAGAGACCCACCCAAGAACGCATAGAGAAACTAATGCTTTTTAGTACGTGACCGCCATCCAGAGGTAGAATAGGTAATAAGTTAAATAAGTTAAGTAGTGCACTAAGCACGGCGACACCGGCAAAAATCTCCATATCTGTTGCGTAATACAGCACCACCCCCAACACTGAGGTAATTAAGCCAAATGCAGGCCCCATTAAAGAGATCACCACATCTTGCCAACGGGTTGTAATTTTTTCATCACTGACAGCTAAGCCACCTACGAAAGGAATTAAATAGATACCCTTCGTCTTGATACCAAAGTACTTCATTGCACGCACATGACCATATTCATGTACCACCAAGCAGGCAATGATCATCAGGGCAAATTCCAACGAGAATAACCATGCATAGCCTGCGACTGACGCTCCCGCAAGCGCAGCCTTTACGACCTTAGCACTTTTGAAAATTTTAAAACTAAGCATCGCTAAACCCAACCAGCCTCGCTTACTTTCAGCTTGTTGGTGAGGCACTTCGAGCCACTGTGGCGGTTGCGCATTCACAGCAACCCCTAGCAGCCCTTGTGCAAGCTGTGAGGTATTAAAGTTCACTACCTGTTCGTTTATCTGGCAACTTTGTAGATGCTCAGTTTCCAATTCAAGTACTAAGGCTTGTTGTTGATGAAAAACTTGAATGATTTGTTGTTGATTAAAAATCAGAGAAATTGGCTGTCCAGCCACGTTAAGTTCGATCCGAGTCATGATGCTAAAACTAAAGTTTTTTTCTATTATCCCAACAAACTCTAACAGTGACAAACCATCATTTTTTGATCTCGATTTGGTCATTTCTATTTCGCTGTTCTAAACTTAAATATCCTAACCAATTTCAGGGAGTGATTTATGAGCTTTAAAACACAGCGTATTTTGGTTGTTGATGATTCACAGGCCATTCTCATGGTCATGCAGGCAATCTTGGCCGAGCTCGGCGTTGAGCACGTCACTTGTTGTGAGTCAGCACAAGCAGCATTGTCACAAGTAGAACAACAACCTAAAGTCTTTGATGCCATTTTTACAGATTTAAATATGCCTGAAATGGATGGCATGGAACTGATCAGGCAACTCGGTCAGAAAGGCTATCAAGGCGGCGTGATTATTATCTCAGAAATGGACCGTCGTATTATTGACCTCGCGTCAAACCTAGCTAGGCAGAATCACGCATTGCTCTTGGGTAATATTGCCAAGCCAATACAACTCGTTGAAGTAGAAAGACTGCTTAAAAAGCTCAGCACGCTCTCTCGGCCTCAGACAGAAGATGGCCAACTCATCAGTGAAGCTGAGTTATTACATGCATTGAGTAATAGTGAGATCACCCCTTTCTATCAACCTAAGGTAAACCGTGCAACCCAGCAAATTGAAAGCCTTGAAGTGCTGGCTCGCATTGTCTCTGAGCAGCATGGTTTTACTGTTTTACCGGCAAGATTTATTGATGTTGCAGAAGATTTAGATTTAATAAACTTAGTGACATTTCAGTTGTTTGAAAAAGCCACGGCTGAATATGAAGCGTTGAAAGAAGAGCTGCCTCACCCATGTCAATTGGCATTCAACTTATCGCCGATCCAATTAGAAGATATGAATTGCCCGGCAAAGCTGTCTTTATTACTTGAGTTAAATCACCTTCAACCTAGTGATATCATTTTAGAGATCACCGAACAAAAACCACTATCAAGTGCCAATCAGCTTGAAACGCTAAATCGCTTAAGAATGAAGGGGTTTGAAATTTCTCTCGATGACTTTGGTACCGGCTTTACGAATATTAACCAGCTAAAGTCTCTGCCATTTACAGAGATTAAAATAGACCGCTCTTTGATCACCCACATAGATTCAGATTACTTTTCACAAGTTATCACCAAGAGCTTGGTCGATTTAGCAATCAAAGAAGGCTTTAAAGTTGTGGCTGAAGGGGTAGAGAGAATAGAAGAATTACAGTATCTAGAGCGATACAAACATGACTTATTGATGCAAGGCTTTTTGATCAGTCGCCCGAAAGCCAAGAATGAGCTTATTCGCTGGATCCACTCTTGGCTTAGAATGACAAACTTTAATTCTTAGGCTGATCTTCTTCTGTATCAGCTTCTATTAAATGAGAGTGGCCGTCGACACGATCACGCCATTTTTGTTTTGCGGCTTGTTGCATATTAGTCGATTGCTCACGCTCATCAACAATATCCATGCCCATTAATGACTCAATCATATCTTCAAGGGTGACGATACCTTGCACATCACCATACTCATCAATGATCAGCGCAATATGGATACGCTTTTCTAATAATGCTTGGAATAGAACTGGCGCACCTAGCGTCTCAGGAACAGTATAAATCGGCTTTACTAGCTTACCGATTTTGTAGTCTTCTCCTAAGCGATGGAAGGCTAACATAATGTCGTTCTTATGCACGAAGCCAATAATGTCATCGGTATTCTCTGAATAGACCAAAATACGAGAGAAAGATACCGAGCCATGCTCAGATAAATACTCGTTTACCGTCATATCTTTGTGCACTTTAAAAAGCACAGTTCTTGGCGTCATAACATTTTCAAGCTTGGCATGTCTAAACTGCAATAAGCTTCGAATAGTTTCACTTTCTTCTTGTTGCAGTGCACCTGCTTCGCTGCCCATTTCAGCCATAGCCTCAATTTCTTGACGAATAAAGTGCGCTTCGTCTTGTTTTGAGCCAATTAATTTAGTGAGTTGATCTGACAACCACACGAACGGTTTTAGAATTCGAACCATCCAAGTTAAAGCCAATGACACAATTGGCGTTAGTGCACGCCAATAAGTTGCACCTAGCGTTTTAGGAATAATTTCTGAAAGTACCAATACCAATAACGTCATCACAGCAGACGCAATACCCACAGCAGCATCACCAAATACTGCAGCCGCTTGTGCACCAACACCCGCAGCCCCCGCAGTGTGCGCAACCGTGTTTAAGGTCAAGATAGCTGATAATGGCTTATCAATATTGTCTTTTAAACCCTGCACCCGCTTTGCGAGTAGTGGTTTATCTTTTTTTAATATCGCTACATGACTTGGTGTAATACTGAGTAACACCGCCTCCATCACCGAACATAGAAATGAAATGGCAATGGCCAAAAACATGTAACTGAATAACAGAAACAACCTAAACTCCTTAATTTCGCAGACTCTCGCGACTTAATCGCAACTCTGCTGAAGATTTAATTTGATGTGCTATATTGGGGCAATTATTTTCCCTACAATAGGTGCATCAATGAAATTAACAACGGTCGCCACTTTACTATTTTCGGCACTGTCTACGCAACTTGTCGCTGCAGAGCTAGACGCAAATAAAGTAAAGTTTATTGGACCCCTTGCTGATACAGCAACAATCAAGCCAAATAATACGCCTTACCAAGCTGCCATCATTAATAACTTATTGCCTAAATTACAAAGTGATTCAAAAACACTGTCAGTATTAGGTAAAAAAGTGACTTGGCAACCACTTGGTGAAGTGAACGACCTGACGATTGCAGGCCTGCAAGCGATTAAGTTCAACTTCTCGGCAGAGCGTTTTGTGCAAGGTAAGTTAAAGCTTAATGGTATCGAAAAAGCCCATGTATTTTTAAATGGTGAAACCTTATCTGGCAGCAAAGAATACGACATCAATGCGGTTACGGGCGACCACCAAGTTGTTATTGTGGTAGAACAAGCAGATGACTGGAAAAAAGTCTCGCTAGAATACCTACCTAAAGCAGAACATGACGTTATTACACTGACGACAAAAGAAACTCGTGCGCTTTCAGCTAAGCAACTTTTTGATGCACCAACGATCAGTTCTGTATCGATTTCTCCAAACGGCGAATACTATGTTGTTACTGAGCGTCATTACCAGGGTAATCATGGTAATAAAGCCATCAACAAAACAACGTTAACCGATGAAGAGGGTAAAGTGCTTTACCGCTTTGACGGCTTATCTGCAAATCAAATTAAATGGCGTGCGGATAGCAAACAGGTTGTATTTGTTCGCAATAAAGCCGTTACGGTTTTAAACCTTAAAGACTTAGAAGAGAAAGTGGTTGCTGAACAACTAGATGGCGCATATGGCTTCCAGTACTTCGACAACAACACGCTTGTATTTGCTTGGTCTAAGTCAGATAAAAGTAAGCATACATTAGTTAAACATTTCAGGGGGTTAGAAGATCGCTGGTCTTATGCACGTAATAACAGCCAAATCTTCATGTTAGACATCAACTCTGGATTTATTAACCCAATCACTGAAGGCAAGTTGAGTCACTCATTGGCCGATTTTGATAATGAAGCTGGCACAATTTTGGTGACGCGTAATCCTAGCGATTATGCTAAACCGCCTCACATGCTAACAGAGCTTGTAGAAGTTAATTTAAAAGACAACCAGCAGACTGTACTTGGTCAATACCGTACATTTAGCTCAGCAAAATATGCCGATGACGGTATCTATGTGGTTGCGGGCCCTGACTTTGCAAATGGGTTAGGCCGCGCTATTCCAGAGAATATGCTTGCGAACAACTACGATGGCCAGCTTTATAAGCTAGACCGTCAGGGTAAAAATGCACAGGCATTAAGTAAATCATTCGACCCTGCAATTGGCTCAATGCAAGTATTACGCAATGATGATGTCGTAATTAAAGTGACTGAGCGTGATACGCAACAACTGTATCTATACGATGAAAGCAAAGCTCGATTCACTAAGCTAAAAACAGGCTTTGATGTCGTAGGTAGGTTCAGTATTTCTGACGAGCGCAACCCTGACTTACTTGTGACTGGCACACAAGCATCTCACCCTCAGCAATTAAAACGCTTAGATATTTCTAAAAACCGCGCTAAAACACTGTGGGATTCAAAAGCTCTGGCTTATGACAATAGCGAAATCGCCACCCTTTCTGAGTTTAACTTCATCAATAAAGAAGGTGTTGAGATTAAGGGTCGTGTATACACACCTCACAACCTAGATGAGAGCAAGCAGTACCCTGCTCTAGTATACTATTATGGCGGTACTTCTCCTGTATCGCGCGGCTTTACCGGTCGTTATCCGTTTAACCTATGGGCAGCACAAGGTTATGTTGTGTATGTGCTACAACCAACGGGTGCGACTGGCTTTGGTCAGGAATTCTCTGCTAAGCACGTGAATGCATGGGGTGAGTACACTGCAAACGACATTATCGAAGGCACTAAAAAGTTCTTAGCTGCACACCCATATGTAAATAAAGACAAAGTAGGTAACTTAGGTGCATCTTACGGCGGCTTTATGACTATGCTACTTGCGACTAAAACGGATTTATTCAGTGCGTCGATTTCTCACGCAGGTATCTCAAACATTACTTCTTATTGGGGTCAAGGTTGGTGGGGCTACCTATACTCTGGCGAAGCTTCGAAAAACAGTTTCCCATGGAATAACCCGAAACTTTATTCTGATCACAGCCCAGTTTTCCATGCTGACAAAGTAAACTCACCGTTATTACTTATCCATGGTGACGCTGACACTAACGTGCCTCCAGGTGAAAGCCACAACATGTATACGGCACTTAAGTTACTTGGCAAAGACGTAGAATTGATTGAGTATAAAGGCACAGATCACCAAGTATTTGCCCGTGACCGTCGCTTCCACTGGTGGGATACCATGCTGGCTTATTTTGATATGCATTTAAAAGACCAACCACAATGGTGGCAGTATATTTATAAATAAGTATGCATAAATTATGTCCACCTTAGGGTAAGCACTCTAAGGTGGACCATTTTAATCACGCCTAGCAGAACCAATTGCATAAATGTTTATGCAATTGTTACAAATTGTCATTATTCCCTTCTCAGCAATGTTTTCACAGTGCTAATATATACATAATTATTGAATAGATAGCTGACCTATGAGTATCAAAGTATTATTAGTAGAAGATGATGAACTTTTAGCAAAACGCATTATGAGCCATTTTGCTGAAACAGAATTTAGCATCGAAGTTGATAGTACCGGTGCAACTGCATTAGCCAAAGTACAGCAAGCAACGCAAGCTCAGGAACGATTTGTGCTGGCGATCGTCGATATTGTTTTGCCTGCCACTGACGGTTTAGCGTTAGCGAAAGAACTCAATACCTTGACAGATATTGGTGTCATCATGCTATCAAGCAGAGACTCCCAAGCTGATAGGATCGCAGGCTTAGCACAAGGCGCTGATGACTATGTTTGTAAGCCCGTTGATCTACTTGAACTTGAATTAAGAATGCGCGCTTTGTGTAAGCGCTTAACGATTGCAAATGATGACGATGAGTCTGAAGAGTTTATTGAGTACTCAGATTTCAAACTTCATCCAGATAACCGCACTCTGATTAATGGCGCAGCTGAAGAATCACGATTAACTGAAGCGGAGCACAAAGTACTTATTTGTTTAATCGCCAATGCAGGAAAGGCGACTTCTCGAGAAAAAATCTCAGAAGATATCGGCCAGCCAGACTGGAGCCCAAGTGACCGAACGGTTGACGTACTTATCGGCCGCTTACGTAAGAAGCTGGGCGATGAAAAAGAGCAAAAACGTATCGTTACGGTTCGCGGTAAAGGCTACATGCTATCTACTTAATACGCGGTTAACTGAGCGAGTAATCGCTCAAAAGCACGATAACTTAGCGCCTCTTTTAGAGAGGCTAAATCTATATCCTCCTGCAAGTTTAAATCTGCAATAGTACGCGCCACTTTCAAAACCTTATGATATGAACGTGGTGACAATGCCAATTTCTCGGCCGCTTTCCCCAGAAAAATAGCATCTGCTTTTGATAATGCACAATGTAATTGCAGCTCTTTGGTTGATAACGCTGCGTTGTTTTTTTCTTGTCGTTGATAAGCAAAGCGAACCGCTTTCTCTACCCGAATACGGATCTCAGCGCTCGATTCTTCAGGCTGAGTAGACTGAAGCTCTTCAGTCGTTAACCTTGGTAATTCGACTTGCAGATCGATTCTATCTAAAAATGGTCCTGATACTTTTGATAGGTATTTTAACACTTGATCAGGTGTTGCCCGTTTATCGCTATGGTGCCCAGTTGGGCTGGGGTTAAGTGCCGCAACCAACTGAAAATTAGCAGGGAAATCGACTTGCCTAGCAGCACGAGAAATAGTGACTTGGCCCGTCTCCATCGGTGTTCTTAATGAATCTAATACTTTTCGATCAAACTCAGGCAATTCATCTAAAAACAAAATGCCATTATGCGCCAATGATATTTCTCCCGGCTTAGGGTTGGATGACCCTCCAACTAATGCGACTGCTGAACAAGTATGGTGCGGAGATCTGAATGGACGGTTCAACCAGTTTTGATGTGTGACCGACTGCCCAACTAGAGAGTACACAGCAGCAGTTTCAAGTGCTTGCTGCGTTGTCATTTGAGGCATAATTGTTGGAATACGTTGAGCCAACATAGATTTACCGGTACCAGGCGGCCCCAAGAAAAGGAGGTTATGACCACCTGCCGCAGCAATTTCTAATACTCTCTTTGCTATTTTCTGACCTTTCACATCACTCATATCTAATTGCTCAAGAGACTGTTCAGAAACTTGATCGTAAGTAATATTTAAAGGGAGTGATTGCTGCCCATGTAGGTCTAGCCAAATTTCTTGCAAACTGGTGACGGCTTTTCTATTTGACTGAGATACTAAGCTTGCGAGTTGATCGTTACCCTTAGGGATATAAGCAACATGATTCTCTTCAGTAGCAGCCATAACCGAAGGCAAAATAGCAGTAATAGCAGAAAGCTCACCACTTAATGCAAGCTCACCAAAAAATTCAAAGTTACTTATCTCTGTATTTTGTATTTGACCAGAAGCAACCAATATCCCAACGGCAATTGCGAGGTCATATCGCCCACCTTCTTTTGGCAAATCTGCAGGTGCTAAGTTTACTGTTATACGTTGGTCTGGGAACAAAAAACCTGAATTAACGAGTGCAGAACGTACTCGTTCCTTAGACTCTTTTACTGAGGTTTCAGGAAGACCAACAATAATAAAAGCAGGAAGTCCATTGCTTAAATGAACTTCAACCGTCACTTTAGGTGCTTTGACGCCGACTTGTGCGCGGGTAAGAATTTTTGCTAAAGACATATCCTTGTCCCTATCAGTTAATATTTAAAAACGTGTATCACCCAGTTGTAACGCATCGCCATCAATCGAACAACTAAGGTGGTTAACATGCCAAACAACATACTTACTTCTATCGCTATAGAAAAAGACATTAACTGAGTATAGACGATCCCGCCTAAAATACAGGTAATAGCATAGAGCTGCCCTTTTAAAAGTAGGGGGATATCACCAGCCAGTACATCACGGATCACCCCACCAAAACACCCAGTTAGCACCCCCATAATCACTGATGTTGTTGCTGGCATACCGATAGACATGGCTTTTTGCGTGCCCATTACAGCAAAAAGTGCCAACCCAAACGCATCTGCCACCTGTAAAAATTTACTCGGAATTTGCTTTTGCTGGTTCAATACAACAATACTGATCAATACTGCACTAAAAATAGCAATAAAATAGCTTGGATCATGCAGCCAAAAAACCGGCTCATCTAAAATAATATCCCTCAGCGTTCCACCACCAATACCTGTTACCGCAGCTAGTACGACAACACCAAAACCATCTAAATGCTTTTTATGGGCAATAAGGGTCCCAGAAATAGCAAAAACCATAACACCGAGTAAGTCGAACCAATGGATGAGATCGCTCATTAAAATTCCTGAAAATAGATAGATATGAAAAGCTAATAAAAAAAGAATTATAAATTAATTTTTTAAATATTGAAGCAAGGTGCAAAGTTAATGACAGCGAGCAAAGCGAGCACATTTTCTTTGCGCAAGTATAGTGCGAAAGGTTTATGACAAGCGCGTAGCGCTTACATTCTTTTCGCGCAAGGTGAACTGAATTAGTTTAACTGAAGTTTAGGGTTTAGTTATTTAGGCGTTTGAAAAATGTATCAGAATCAACAGAGTGGCTACTGTGAAGGTTGCTCACTTCACCTTGCGCAGAAGTTTCCGCATTATCACTTCGTGATGCGAAAATTCTGCACATAGCAAAAAGCCCGCTGCATTGCTGCAGCGGGCTTCTTTAATTGTCCGGGGTAACCTTTGCTGGCGATGTTCTACTTTCACATGGACGAAATGAGACCGAAGCGTAGCTTCGCAGTTCATTGAGATGAGCGCATGGATGCGCGATGGGACCCAGCTTCAGGGATGAATGTAGTGC
>NZ_JBMMUD010000008.1:0-227987 GCF_049257195.1 Pseudoalteromonas sp. SS15 | reverse complement strand
TTCACTTTTTATGTCAACACTTAATTTCAAAAAGTTTTTTAAGATTAAGTTTTATTTGACTCGACATCGTTTTGATTTGCTTTTCAGCGTCTCGCCCCGTGTCAGTGGGTGCGCATTATAGGGCGAAATTAAAAGTGCGCAACCCATTTTTAAAATAAAAATATAAAAAATAGTTCGTTCGCGCACTTTTTAAACGAAACGCTTGTTTTCGCATGTTTTTAGATTAAAAAGCATACAACCGCTAACGTTCTGATGCCCAGTTTAAGACTTATCCGCGACTCTATAACTGCCTTCATAATCAAATAGCTTCTCTTTAACTTGCCAACCGTACTTCTTATGTTGGTTTGCAATTACAAAGTCAGGTGCTTTTAATTGGTACGCATATTGTTGAACTACCGATGCCTCCTTAAAGTTAATTGGAGAAGAGACTCCCGATACACGTTTTGCGTATTGATTATTAAAAACGTACACACTTTTACTATTATTAAAATCGTACACCTCACTACAAGATGCGCCGTCTTCATCAAAGTAAGTTACTTTTATCTTTTCATCGGCCAGAGTTGTAATAGACAAACCACTACAACGTAACACCATGGCGTTTTTGAGATTCAGTGCCGCTCTCAATTTATCGTCAGGATCAGCCATAATAGACTGGCATTGATGACATTGCCTTGCGGCTATGTCATTTTCAGCGCCACATTCATCGCATTCTTTAAATTTAAAGCGGTAGTCGCATTGTTGCTCTTCTTCGCCATTATCTAGTAATCCCTGACAACGGCGGCCAAAATGTTCTATGACTTTGCCTTGCTCATCTGTTTTTCCCCAGAATATATTGGCAAAGCCACAACCAGGACAAAGTACTTGAACAGGTTCATTATCTGAATTAGGTTTTTTAGCCCCCACTTCAGGTTGGAACAAATCAAACTGATTACCTGCAAAGTCCATAACGAGACAATCTTTTTTGTCATCTGCAAGCCGTAAACCTCGTCCAACTATTTGCTGATACAAACTGACGGATTCGGTTGGTCTCAATATAGCGATGAAGTCAACATGGGGGGCATCGAAACCCGTCGTAAGAACGGATACATTTATAAGGTACTTTATTTGTTTGTTTTTGAAGTGCTTAATAATGGCATCACGCTCTGCCTGATGGGTATCACCAATCACCAATGCAGCTTCACTTTGCGGCAAGTACGAAAAAATTTCTTTCGCATGCATAACCGTGGCAGCGAAGATCATTACACCTTTTCTTAAAGTGCTTTGCTCTATCACATGGTCAATGATACTTTTTGTCGCTCGGGTTTGGCTATCTAACAAACTATTCATTTCTGTTTCAGAAAACCTGCCAAAATTATCTGTTGTCAAACTCGAGAAATCATAATGTTTTATCGCCGGATCAACTTGTTTAGGCGGCGTAAGGTATTTATTGCTTATCATATACCTTAAAGGTAGCTCGAAAATACACTTCTTAAATGGAGAGTCGCTATTACCTCTGGCAAAACCATGATAATGATGTTGATAAATCCAACCCATGCCTAAACGATATGGTGTCGCGGTTAGACCAAGCACCTTTAAACTCGCGTTATGTTCTTTCAAAGCCGAAATGACTTTGCCGTACTGACTTTTATCATCCCCATTTACGCGGTGGCATTCATCTATAATGACCAAAGAGTATTCTTCATTTAACTGGTCGATATTTCTGGAAAGCGATTGAACACTGGCAAAGGTGACTTGATGAATAAGTGACTTTTGTTTTAAACCTGCAGAGAAAATACTCGCTTGTAGCCCAAAACTTTTATATTTTTCACTGTTTTGCTCTACCAACTCTTTTACATGAGCTAAAACAAGAATTTTTTTTCGGGCAAGTCTAGCCAACTCTGCAATTACAAGACTTTTGCCTGCACCTGTTGGTAAGACGATTACTGCTGGGTCGTTAGTTTTCTTAAAATGAGAAATGGTATTTTGAACAGCTTCTTGCTGATAAGGTCTGAGCGTGTAAATAACTAACCTCTAAAACAAATGAGCAGGCTATAAGCCTGCTCACCTAAAGACTAAACTTAAATTACTGCGTATTGTTGCAGGTCAACATCAACAAATACTTTAGGACGTTTTCCACGACCACTCCATTCAAAGATCTCACCGTCTTTCTCCATGCGATATTTAATGGCTACTTTACTGCGTTTGTCAGTCGGAGCACTTTCAAGCAAATCCTCAACAGTCAGTCCTTTATCTTTAATTAAAGCTAATACTTCTGCTTTTGCAGCTTCCTGCGCTTTTTGTGAGGCAATTGCGTCGTTTATTAATCCAAGCGCTTTTTCTAACTCACTAACACTTGCAGACTTAATAAATGATTTTATTTCTTTCATTGCCTTCTCTCAAATATTTAATTTCTATTTAGCTTAGTTGTGTATTTTAAATCAATTCCACACTCATATTAATAGTATAAATATATTAAAAACTTGCAAATATTATATTTGTTACGAAATATAATTGCACAAAAAAACGCGCTTAATGCGCGTTTTAGAAATTACAAAAAATAGTTAAGTTATATTTAAACTACTTTCCAGTCGATTTCTGCACCCGCTTTAATAGGCACAACATCTGCATCACCTAGTGGGTAACTGTCAGGCACCTGCCAAGGTGACTTCTCTAGCGTGATAGTATCGCTGTTTCTAGGCAAACCATAAAAATCAGCACCAAAGTGGCTAGCAAAGCCTTCTAGCTTATCTAATGCATCTACTTCTTCAAATGCTTCAGCATATAACTCAATTGCAGCATGAGCTGTATAAGCACCCGCACAACCGCATGCTGCTTCTTTCTTATCTTTGGCATGAGGCGCAGAATCAGTACCTAAGAAAAACTTAGGATTACCGCTTGTAGCAGCTTTTATTAGTGCCTGTTGATGTGTATTACGCTTAAGAATTGGTAAGCAATAATAATGAGGGCGAATACCACCAGCTAACATATGATTACGGTTATAAAGTAAGTGGTGGGCAGTAATAGTAGCAGCTACATTGTCAGAGGCTGCTTCAACAAACTCGACCGCATCTTTTGTTGTGATGTGCTCTAGTACAATTTTAAGTCCAGGGAAAGCATCAACAACTTTAGCTAGTTTTGTTTCTAAAAACACTCTTTCTCTGTCGAAGATATCGATTGAAGAGTCAGTTACTTCACCATGTACTAATAGCAACATGCCCACTTCTTGCATTGCTTCTAATGCAGGAAATACATTTTCAATGTCAGTTACGCCTGAGTCTGAGTTGGTCGTTGCACCAGCAGGGTAAAGTTTTGCAGCGAAAATTTTACCTGTAGCTTTTGCTTTTCTGATTTCTTCAGGGGTAGTTTTATCTGTTAGGTATAAAACCATGAGAGGTTCAAAATTGCCTTGCGGCTCTGCAGCCATAATACGATCACGATAAGATAATGCTGTATCTGTACAAGTCGCAGGTGGCACAAGGTTTGGCATGATAATGGCGCGACCCATATAACGGCTCACATCTCGAACCGTATCTTTTAGCTGCACACCATCACGTAAATGAATATGCCAATCATCAGGTCGAGTAATAGTTAAAGTGGTTACTTTACTTGTCATTGCTTATTTCCGCTGCTGAATTTGCTCGATCATAGGCACTTAGCCTTATCTAGTAAAGTTTTTAGGACGAAATACTCCTGATTTCTATACACTCATTTACAATCAAATTTGTTAATAACCCTATTTTATTATGTCGTTTTAACGACAAGTAGGTTAACGTATAGCCATGGACCAGAATGAATATTGTGCATGCTTTCGAATAACAACAAATTAGAATCAAAAACCGAACAGCTCAGCATTATAAATCAATTTTCATCTTCGCTTTTGCAAATCACACAGCTAGATGAACTTTTTGATTATGTAACTTCTCAAGTAGTAAGTCGTTTAGGCTTTGTAGACTGTGTTATTTATCTTGCAGATGAACAGGCTGAATTCTTAGAAGAAGTTGCATCTATGGGTGTCGCGCATCAAAGTATCGATTACCAAGTTGCCCAGACTCGTATACCAATTGGTCAAGGTATTACCGGGCATGTGGCCCGGACGCAAGTCCCTTTTGTGTCTGGGGATGTTAGAAAAGAAGCAATGTATATTGCCGATTCTCGCCCTGCCCTTTCAGAAATTTGTGTGCCTTTAGTTTATGAAAATACCCTACTCGGGGTAATTGATTGTGAACACCCTGAGTTAAATTATTTTACCGATGCGCATCTACAAATACTTTCTACCGTTGCTCATTTATTAAGCGCAAAAATATATCAGGTTCGTACACTTGATAATTTAACAACGACAGTAAAACAATTAAATCAAGCACAACAACTTGAACAATGTTTATTAAAAATTGCCAACATCGCATATAAATCAGCCGATCTAAATGCATTTTATGATGATTTATATCAAATCATTAATACTCAGTTACCCGCGGAAAACTTTTTTATTGCGCTTTATAACCGCAAATCAGATGTCTTAGAAATTAAATACCTTATCGAAAGTGAATTAAAATGTTTAGCAACGCCAAAAATTTCAAAAGACCAATTAAAAGATTCTGCGTCGTATTATTTGCTGAAAAGTAATAAACCTCTGCTATGTGATCAAATACAGTTTAAACAACACATTGAAGACGGGCATTTTAAAATGCTCGGTCGTTCGCCACTTTCATGGTTAGGTGTGCCGTTTACAGTTAATGAACAGTATCAAGGTGTTATTGTGTTACAAAGCTATCAAAAACATAAAAGCTTTGAAGCGCATGATCTTGAGATCCTTACTTATATAAGCCGCCAAGTAAGTATGGCCATAGATCGTCAAATCTCTCGTCAAGCACTAGAGCATAGAGCATTACACGATGAGTTAACCGGATTAGCGAACCGCTACTTATTGTTTGAGCGCGTGAAACACGCGATTTTGGCTTTAGGCCGTGCCAAGCAAAAAAACCTACACTGTTTGCTCTATTTAGATCTGGATAGGTTTAAAAGTATTAATGATTCTCTCGGTCACGATGTAGGTGACCACTTTCTTATTGCAATTGTTAATATGGTAAAAAGCTGTATTCGTAAAACCGATACTTTTGCCCGACTCGGCGGTGATGAGTTTGCGATCTTTATGGAAAATGTTCAGGACAAACATCAAGTAGAATTGGCGCTTGAACGTATCACTAATGCAATCGCAAAGCCATTACACATTGATGGTCATGTTTTACAAGCATCCAGTAGTATCGGTGTAGCCTTTACAGAAAGTGCCAAAGACAATGCGATTTCGTTGCTACAACAGGCAGACGCTGCCATGTATGAAGCCAAGTCTCGTGGTAGAGGCCAAGTGTGTTACTTCAATAATGCCATGCGCCGAAAGCTAAAGCGCCAAGCAGATATTGAAAACGACTTACAACATGGCATCAAAAACAATGAGTTCGAGCTGTTCTTTCAGCCTATTTTTGCATTGCAAGACCCCCATATTGTCAGTTTTGAAGCCTTGGTAAGATGGCATCACCCAAAAACTGGCTTAGTGCCGCCTAATGACTTTATTCCTATTGCTGAGCAAACAGGCCAGATCATCGACCTAGACCTGCACTTATTAGAGCTTGCGGGTGCACAGTTACAAAAATGGCGTCGCGCAGGTATGCCGACAATTCGAGTAACAGTCAATGTCTCGTCTCGTCACTTTGCCAGTCTTGAGTTTGTGGACTTTATGAAAAAGATCTACACCAAGTACCAGTTACCCAATGGGACATTGTGTTTAGAAATAACTGAGTCAGGCTTAATTGAAAACCTCAGCCTTGCAACGCGAATTATTGAAGGATTAGAACCTCTCGGTGTAAAACTTTATCTAGATGATTTTGGTACGGGCTATTCGGCGCTAGGTTATCTTCATCAGTTACCCATTCATGTACTGAAAATAGATAAGAGCTTTGTGGATCAATTAACACAAAAAGAGAACCCCTTGGTAGATGCTATTTTATCTCTAGCCCACTCTTTAAAGTTAACTGTGGTTGCTGAAGGTATTGAAAACCCAAAACAATGGGCGCTACTAAAACGTAAAGGTTGCCAATTTGGTCAAGGCTATATTGTGTCAAAGCCACTGCCAGCAGATAAAGCCATGGAGTTATTACTCAAACATACAGAGATGGTACTACCTATTTAAAAGTGACCTTCTACTTAAATTAATAAAACAAAACCTGCCTTACGCAGGTTTTGTTTTATCTTCTAGCTAAATTTATTTTTAGTTCAAGCTAATTTTATCCTAGTTCCTTTCTGAGCTCTTTGGTCGCTTTCACCATGTTATCAAGCGCAACTCTAGTTTCTTCCCATCCACGAGTTTTTAGACCGCAATCAGGGTTTACCCATAAACGTTCAACTGGGATCTTCTCGGCGGCTTTATGAATAAGCGATTTGATCCAAGCAATATCTGGCACATTCGGACTATGAATATCATACACACCTGGACCAATCTCATTTGGATAAGCAAAATCTTCAAAAGCATTTAGTAGTTCCATGTTCGAGCGAGATGTTTCTATGGTGATCACATCAGCATCCATATCGGCGATTGCACCAATAATGTCGTTGAACTCTGCATAACACATGTGCGTATGAATTTGCGTTTCATCTTTGACCCCCGATGCCGACACTCTAAATGCATATGCCGCCCAATCAAGGTAACTTTGCCATTCACTTGCCTTTAAAGGCATGCCTTCTCGAAATGCTGGTTCGTCAATTTGTATGATATCAATTCCCGCGTTTTGTAAATCGACGACTTCATCTCGAAGTGCTAATGCGATTTGATTTGCAATGCTTGGCTTGTCGAGATCATCTCTAACAAATGACCAAAATAAAATGGTGACAGGCCCTGTGAGCATACCTTTCATTTTCTTAGCGGTTTGCGCTTGCGCATATTGCGTCCAGTTCACAGTCATTGGCTTTTCTCGAGATACATCGCCCCAGATAATAGGCGGTTTAACACAGCGAGAGCCATAGCTTTGCACCCAACCAAATTGCGTAAATGCAAACCCTTCGAGCTGTTCACCAAAATATTCGACCATGTCATTTCGCTCAGCCTCACCATGCACTAGCACATCAATATCTAACGCTTCTTGCTCTTCAACCGCATAACGGATCTCCGCCTGCATTTGGTTTTCATACTCTGCGGCTGAAATAATACCCGCTTTAAACTCTTTTCGTGCTTGGCGAATTGCTTGTGTCTGTGGAAAAGATCCTATGGTTGTGGTCGGTAATAAAGGTAACCCTAATGCGGCTTGCTGCTTTTTAACTCGTTTGGCAAATTCACTTTGTCGCTTTGCGTGCTCGGCAGTAAGTGATGCCACTTTTTCTTGAACCACAATGTTATTTACGCGCTTAGAACTCGCTCTGGCTTTTACGGGCGCAGAATATAAATCTAAAGTTGTTAGTGCTTTATTCTCAATGGCTGTTTTAAGTAGCTTAAGTTCTTGTGCCTTTTGTTTTGCGAACGCCAACCAAGAACGTAATTCAGCATCAAGCTTTTCTTCTTGATCTAAATCTACCGGGGTATGGAGTAATGAACATGACGGTGCTAACCATAAATTATCACCACGACTTTGTGCTATGGGCTCGATTTGAGCATAAATAGAAGACAGATCTGCTCGCCAAATATTACGGCCATTAATAACCCCCAAAGATAAAACTTGGTCATCATTTAAAAGCTGGTTTAACTTTGCAAGATCTTGCTCACCTGCGACACAATCAAAATGCACACCTTCTACTGCATATTGCTGAATATCTTGATAGTAATCTTTTACTGAATCAAAGTAGCTTGCCAGTAAAACCTTCACACCTTGTCCATTTAATGTAGCAAAAGAAGTGCGCAATGCACTGCGATACTCATCTGATAACTCTAAGGCAAGAATTGGCTCATCAATCTGCACCCATTCAACGCCAAGTTCAGCCAACTTTTGTAACACTTGCTGATAAACTGGTAACAATCTCTCCAGAAGCAAAAATTTATTAAACTGCTCATCTACACACTTGGCTAAATGCAAATAAGTGACAGGCCCTACCAAAACAGGTTTAACTTTATAACCCAGACTGTGTGCTTCAGAGACTTCCTCAAACAGTGCTTGCCAGCTAAGTTCAAAGGTTTGCTCTTTAGAAAGCTCGGGTACTATATAGTGGTAGTTGGTATTAAACCACTTAGTCATTTCACTCGCAGCACAGGCACAACCACTTGGCGCTTTACCTCGGCCTATTCTGAATAATGTATCTAGGTCAACAATGCCATCGGTATTTACATGGCGCTTTGGTATAGCGCCTACCAATAAGCTGGTATTGAGTACATGGTCATACCATGCAAAATCGCCAACCGGAAGTAATTCTATGCCAGCTTCAGCCTGTATCGCCCAATTCTCGGCTCTGATCACTCTGCCTTTCTCTAGTAACTCGGCCTGAGTGAGCTCGCCTCGCCAATACGCTTCGACTGCAAATTTGAGTTCACGTTTTTTGCCAACTCGAGGAAAACCTAAATTATGAATATGTGCCATGCTCTTTCCTTAAAATTATACGGATGTTTAGATGGCTAAAAGTATTAACATGAGATAGGATGAAGACAATTGATGGTTTTTCAGTTTTAACATGAACAAAATTAATCAAATAAAATTGTAAAAAATATGATCAAAACATGACAACGCTGTCAAAAATAGTGTTATAGTGATTTTGCTAATTAAACACAGTTTTATGCTGTTTTTATAAACTAGCAAACACGGAAATTTAAGTTATGCAGTTCAGGAATAGGTGAACTCTGAATTTTGCTCACTCTAAGAATGAGATTTATTAAAGATGATAGATATTAAACATTTAAAAACCATTTCAACGCTTAAAGAAACCGGCTCGCTTGTCAATACAGCCCGTGAACTGTTTTTAACTCAATCAGCTTTATCTCATCAAATTAAAGACTTAGAGAACAAATTAGACTGTCAGTTGTTCGAAAGAAAAACACAGCCCGTGCGTTTTACCCCACAGGGGATGCTATTACTAGAATTGGCCAACGAAGTGTTACCGAGAGTAGAAGCTACAAAGTGTCGATTAAAAGAAAGCCTCAATCAGCCAATTTCGCAACTGCGCTTAAGTGTTGAATGCCATGCATGTTTTCATTGGCTATTGCCGACAATCAAAGAGTTTAACAATTTCTGGCCTGACATCCATGTAGATTATGAGCGCGGGTTTAGCTACGACGCCATTCCTGAGCTATTAAACGATGACTTAGATTTAGTATTAACTTCTGACATTCGTGAAGCAGACAAGCTTGAATACGCACACCTTTTTGATTTTAAGTTGAAGCTGATTGTATCACCCGATCATGAACTGGCTAAAAAAGCTTATGTCACGGCCCTCGACTTAAAAGACGAAACCATTATTTCGTACCCTATTCCAAAAGAACGCCAAGATATTTTTAAGCATTTTATTCAAAATGCACGCTTTGACGGTACATTAAAAACGGTGGATCAAGGGTTGCTTATTTTCCAATTAGTCAGTGCCGGTATGGGTGTTGCCGCTCTACCTGATTGGTTAGTAACACCTTATGAAAGCCAAGGGTTAATTAAGTCTATCCCGCTGGGCGCACTGGGTTTAAACCGTCCAATGTATTTAGCCATGAAGAAAAATATGAAAGACAACCCTGTCTATCGTCACTTCTTAAATACGTGTAAGCAAAGTAACGGACGATAACCACTGAAATCATCTGGTTGTCTTACTGATTCTATTTTAAACTAGCCCAAATTCTCTTTGGGCTTTTTTATGTTTGAAATCAAAAAGATCATCGGCGGCCTCTTGATGCCCTTGCCACTCACCTTAATTATCTTGTCACTGTGTTTATTGTTTATCGCAAAGCAAAATAAAAAGTCATACTTAATTGCTTGGCTTTGTGTTCTTGCCACTTGGTTTATAAGCACACCTTACGGCGCAAACTTATTGATTGAACCTGTCGAGAAGACACAAGCGCCTTTTGATATTAAAAAGCACAAAAAGCTCGACTATATTGTTGTACTTGGTTGTGATGTCTATGCCAACAGCCGTTTGCCAGCAAATGGCCAACTTGGTGGCTGTGCGTTATCACGCCTAGTTGAAGGGCTTCGTCTGGCAAACGCATACCCACAAGCCAAACTGATTGTCTCCGGGTATGGTTTTGGCAAAACCACAGGCGCTGATTTAATGGCTGAGACCGCTAAAAGTTTAGGTATTGCAAAACACCGAGTTTCGACAAATCCAACAGCCAAAGACACCGCCGATGAAGCAAAGCTACTTGCACCAAAATTAGTCGATAGGCAAGTTGCATTGGTAACATCAGCAAGTCACATGGCCAGAGCCAGTGATTTATTTTATGTGCAAGGCGTTGATGTGATTAAAGCACCCGTGCAATTTTACACTTATACAAATACCCCTACACATAAGCTTTTTATTCCAGATTCGGGGGTATTAAGAGCGGTTACGAGTCACTGGCATGAAGTTATAGGTAAAACATGGATTGCATTAAGACGATTCATTAACCCTGAAGCTTTATGAATCAGTGCTTAAAAATACGTTAAAATGATTACTTTTACAGCGCTTTATCGCATTTTAGATGGCTAAAAGTAGAGAAATGGCGCAAAAAATTGAAAATTAGCCCAATTTTCGGTATAAATGCGCCTTTAAATTAAACCCGCGTATCCGCGTATTAACGACTAGGATCTACGATGAGTAAACTTGATAAAACTGAAGTATTAAGCGCTTTTGAAGCTGCATATGAAGCTGCCCATGGTAAAAAGCCAGAGATCACAACTAAACCTGGCTGGTACAGCATTGATGGTGGCAAAAACATGCGTCTTGCAGATGTAGCAGCACTAACAGAAGAGCTTACTTCTGGTTCTGCGGCTCCTAGCCAAGAAGCGGCTCCTGCTAAAAAAGAAGCAAAAAAACCAGCAGCGCCTGCGAAAACTAAAAAAGCAGCATTTACTGTTGTTAAAGCTAACGAAGAAGGTTACACACCAGAAGAGTTCTGGATCATCCGTCTTGCTGAAAAAGAGCATGACTGTCGCCTTCCACGTGGTGTGGTTTAATTCCCACTCACAGTTAGACATAAAAAAACCGCGTTTACCGCGGTTTTTTTATGTCTGGATTTTATATTAATTAAAACCAACAGGAGTGAGACCTAAGCCTCACTCACCTGTGAAAAAGTTACTCTTCGAAGAATAACTTCTCACGTTTTTTCGCATCGACTTCTTGCATCGTTGACGCATCAAATAGACGGCCATTGATCATTGTATGACTGATCTTGTCCGTATCTCTGATGTTATCTAGCGGGTTTTTATCAAGCACGATTAAGTCAGCTAATTTGCCCGCCTCAATTGAACCAATATGTTCATCAAGACCGATATGCTTAGCCGGATCAATCGTGGCCGCACGCAATGCTTCATGTGGCGTCATGCCACCTTGTGCAAACATCCAGATTTCCCAGTGTGCCGCTAGGCCTTCACGCTGACCATGTGCACCAAGGTTCACAAGTGCACCTAAATCTTGTAATTCAGCAGACACGCGCGCATTGTTGAAGTGATTATAATGATGATCTGGTGATTTAATACGGCGCATTGAACGGGGTAGTAATTGGTTCTTAGGCACAAACTTACTTAATCTTGGGTGTGCCCACACATCGGTTTTATCGTACCAGTAGTTTTCACCCCAAATACCGCCATAAGCCACACCTAGCGTTGGTGTATAACCTACATCAGTCTGCGACCATAACTGCTTAATGTCATCATAGATATGCGAGACAGGTAACGAGTGCTCAATACCAGTATGTCCATCAACGACCATAGTGAGGTTGTGTTGTAACAATGAACCACCCTCAGGCACAACCATCATGCCTAACTGACGACCCGCTTCAACTACTTGCTGACGCTGTTCACGGCGCGGTTGGTTATAAGACTTCACACTAAAGGCACCGACTTTTTGTAAACGCTCTAAGTGGAACTTAGCATCGTCTAATGAATCTACGTGTGATGTATAACCCGGCATATTCGCACCGTACAAAATTGTGCCGGTTGAGAAAATACGAGGTCCAACAATTTTACCTGCTTTTTGCATTTCGCTGGCTGCAAAGATCTCTGTGGTATCGTTTGATGGATCGTGAATGGTTGTTACACCTAAAGATAAGCCCGCAAAGTTCTTCCAGTTTTGTTCTGGAATGATCTCGTTACTGCCTTGCGCACCGTGCGCGTGTACATCCACCAGCCCAGGTAAAATAGTCTTACCTGTTACATCAATCACTTTTGCGCCTTTTGGAATACGCACATCAGCTTGTGAACCCACGGCTTTGATGTGTTTGCCATCAGTCAGCACCACACCATTTTCGATAACTTGCTCGCCTTTCATGGTAACAATGGTTGCGCCAGTTAACGCTATCATGCCTTTTGGCTCGGCCATTTTCTGTTTAAAACCAATGTTTGTGCCACTTGCCACTTTAAAGTCAGCATCTTCTGCTTTATTGATATCAAACATGCCTGCAAGTGATGCGTGATAAAGCTCAGGTCCTAGACTCCAATATAGTTTATCGCCTTTAGCACTCCATGAAATGCCCTCACCCGCTCTGACAGATAACTGCTCAACAGGGAACTGTTTGTCGCTCGGAGAGATATTAATGGTTTTGCCACTTTCTACAAATGGCGTCACAAATACTTTAAAACGCTCAGCAAATGCGAGGTATTTACCATCCGGAGATACACGGTATTCAGTCGCATGTTTTGATTCGTATAAAACCTGTGTTTTCTTCGTCTCTAAGTTTACTGCGCGCAATTGCGGTTTAGGCCACCCCGCCATTACAAAGATACGGTCGTTTCTGTCAGCAAACTGAGGTTGGAACCCAGACTCTGTGATGAGCTCTGATTCACCGCCTTTACTTGAAACTTTGTAAATCCCCGACTTTAACGACCACTCAGGTGTTAAAATTGAACTGCCTGAAGTTCTACGGTAAACCACAGTATCACCATCAGGGCTAAATGTTGGCTCTACATATTTGCCTGGCTGTTTAGTAACTGCTTTACCTTTGCCTGAACGTGCAGATACAACACGTACCGAGCCCTGCTCTTTGTCATCCCAAGTGACATAAACAATCTTTTTGCCATCACGCGAAAATTGTGGGAAGAATTCAAAATGATCTTTTTGCTTAGTCAAACGCTTAATTTTGCCCGACTCAAGATCTCTTTTATAAATGTGACCCATGGCTTCAAAAATAGCCGTTTCACCGTCAGGAGATACTTGTACGTTACGAAGCATTTTTACATCGAATTCTGGCTCATCGATGTCTTGAGCAAAACGTAATGCTTTTTGCAGCTTTTTGGTGGTTTCAACTTTAAAAGCAATTTCTTCAACTGACTTGTCTTTCACTGCCAGTTTATGAATTTTACCACCCGCCCAGAATACCAAATGTTTTTGATCTGGCGTCCAAGCTATGGTTGGATACACACCGTGAATGGCCCAAGTCTCTTGCATATCGCGCTCAAGTTCACCATAAAGCTTAGTATGCTCACCTGACTCTAAGTCATATAAATAGAGGCTTGATTGAAAATCGTCACGTTTAATATATGCCAGTGTTTTACCATCTGGTGACGGGGTTGGACGAATAGCGCCGCCCATGCCCGATAAGATCACCTCGATCTCACCTGTTTCTCTGTCTAAACGCTTAATTTTATAAATGCCTGCCACTGAATCTTTTGAGTAGTGGAAAGTTTTTCCCGGTGTGGCATCTTGTGAGAAATATACATAACGTCCATCTGGCGAGAACGCAGGTTCGCCTAAATCTTTTTGCTCATTTGGACGCTTAGTGAGTTGAACACCATTACCACCACTTTTGTGGTACATCCAAACTTCACCTGCACCTAAAGAGCGAGTACCCGTAAAGTGCTTACGCGCCACAATAAAGTTACCATCCGGGCTCCATGCAGGACTGTTTAATAAGCGGAAGGTTTCTTTGGTAACGGCCGTTTGCTCTGTTCCATCACTCTTCATCACCCAAATATTGTCGCCACCACCTTGATCTGAAGTAAAGGCAATATACTGACCATCAGGACTAAAACGTGGTTGCATTTGCCAACCAATGTCTGAAGTTAACTGTGTGGCTTTACCGCCTTTCATCGGCATAGTGTAAATGTCGCCAAGCAAATCAAATACGATGGTTTTACCGTCAGGGCTGACATCGACATTCATCCAAGTACCTTGCTCTACCGATACTTTCGCATCAAAGAACTCACCTTGCGGCGCATCTACTTGCCATTTTTCTGATTTTTCTGCGGCCTGTGCACTGCCTAGTGCCAATGACACAGAAAGTGCGAGCGCACTATAGAACTGTTTTTTCATCTTGTTGTCTCTCAGTTATCATTACAATTGATTGCAACAAAATTTCGAATGAGATACCAGAAAAAGCCACCAGTTGCAGATTTTATCGACGGTACCAGTTACGGGGGTCAAACTGGTAATAATCCGTCAGCAAAGTGAATAACTCTGGGTCGTATTGCTTAAGCTCAAACGGTTTTTCTATGAATGTCTCGGTCAGCACCGCAAAAAATTCCGCCTCATTGGTTGCTCCGTAACTATGCATAACATGATGCATGCCGTAAGCCACATGACTTTTGAGGTTTGAAAATGCACGGGTAAACACTTTGCCCCATTGTTTATACATGGCCTGTGAGCGTAACTGGGGTGTGCCATTGGTTTGCCCTGTTTGTTGATCAAGCTGATGGGCAAATTCGTGAAATACCAGATTATGACCATCTTCAGGTAATCTATGCCCTTCAATTACGTTATCCCAACTTAAAACCAAAGTACCACCGGGCCAAGATTCCCCTTGTCTAACTGAAGTATGGTAATTAACCAGCCCCGCCGCATCGCGACTTTGCTGTGGCGCATAGTAACTACTGGGATATAACAGCACTTCTTTGACATTTGGGTATAAGGGCCATTGACTGTTTAGCACCAATAAACAAGCATCGGCGGCAATAAGCAAAGCCATGGCACGATTCACTTTTAAACCATCACGACCTAATACGCGCTTTTCACCTAAAAACCATACAATATGACTTTCAAGCTTTTCGCGATCTTTATCGGTCATATTACGATAGATAGGCATATATTTAAGTAATATTTGCTTATCTTGCTCTGACAGGTTTTGCTCAGCATATTTATGCTGCCAATATTGCCTCATCACATCGTGCCAACGCCAATAAATCACCACAAAGGCCACGAGCGCCAACATCAAGAAAATATTTATCATATGAATACTCTTTACTCTATTAATGACTTAGTTGGTATGAATTGCAGCGATTTCAATATAGCTTTGATAAAATCCAAGAAACTTAAAAATTATAAAATAGAACGCGCTGCCATGACTTTACCTATAGCCCAGATAGAAGCTGATTTTCACGCTCATATTGACTCTTCTCCGCTTGTGATCAGCGCAAGTACTGGTTCAGGTAAATCGACTTGTTTACCCGTTTGGGCAAAAAAAATTGGTCGAGTGTTAGTAGTACAACCAAGACGTATTGCCTGTACGTCACTTGCAGAATATTTAGCAGAGCAAAGCCAGCAACCGCTCGGAAAAGAAATTGGCTACGCCATTCGTTTTGAAAGCCACTTTGATGAAAACACCCAAGTGATTTTTGCCACACCCGGTGTCGCACTGCGGTGGTTTTTTGAGTCTAAATTAAAAGCGTTTGATGTGGTCATGCTCGATGAATTTCACGAGCGTCGCTGGGACATGGATCTGCTGCTTGCTCTTCTCAAAAGTCACCAAGCCCATAAACTCATCGTCACCTCTGCCACACTAGATACACAGCCTTTATGTGATTATTTACAAGCAACACACCTGCATAGCGAGGGAAAGATGTTCCCCGTCGAAGAGACTTTTATTGCGGATGATATGAGGGCGATGCCAAGCAAACATGACTTAGCCCCAAGGGTGTATCAAGCGTGCGCTCAAGCATTGAATGAAAACCAAGGCGATATTTTGGTGTTTTTACCGGGCAAAGGCGAAATTCAAAGTGCCGCAAGTGCGCTCAAGGAGTTAGATGCCATTGTCATTGGTTTGTATAGTGGTTGTCATAAATCTCAGCAAGATTTAGCGCTTAAACAACAATCAAAACAACGTATTATCTTAGCAACCAATGTTGCTGAAACCTCATTGACCATACCCAATATTACTTGTGTGATTGATTCAGGCCTTGAGCGTCGTACACATCTTCGTGGCGGTAAAACGGTACTCGCACTAGAAGCCATAGCTACGGACTCTGCAAAACAACGACTTGGCCGCGCAGGTAGAACGCAAGCAGGTAGCTGCATACGCTTATACGGTCAATATGCGCCACTAATAAAAACCACGCCGCCAGAAATTCACAGTGAAGCCTTGTCTGAACTGGTATTGGCGAGTGCTTGTGCAGGATACAACATACATACGTTACAATTTTTAGAGCCATTGCCAAGTAGCTCGTTAAATACCGCCATTACACAATTACAAAAAGTCGACGCCCTTGATAATGATTTGAACCCCACTGAGCTGGGCAAAGTGTTATATCCGCTGCCCATTGATGCAGAATATGCATACTTAATTACGCAGATGCCAAGCGGAGCACTAAAACAAGCCATGATCGATGCCCTCGCCGTTTTAAGTGTGCCAGCACGGGTTTATCAGCTACCTAATAATTCAGAGCAACTCGAAGAATTAAACAAGGCCCTACCCAATCATTGCGATCTAGAATTAGCTATTAATCTACTTAGAGGTAAAGCCCCTCATGTAAATGTCGAACAAAACGCGTTTGAAGAGGCCAAGCAATTTAGCGAACAACTACGAGAGGCCTTTTCATTACCAGAGCTGAGTAAAGCCGCGAGTTTTGATAGAAATTTACTCTTACAACATATTGCTCAAGCCCGACCTGATTTACTTTATATAAAAAGAAATAATCGACGCGGTGCATTTGGTAATGGCCACAGTGAAGTGATCCCTGCCAAAGAGTCTCGCATTAACGATAAGGCGCAAGCAATGATAGTGTTAGACACGTATGCCATGGCTGGTAAAGGCACAAAACAAGCCATGACGTTGGCAACCTGCGCCGCGCCTATATCGCTTAATCTTATTAGTGAATTTGCGCAGTGCGAAACCACACTCAGCAACGCTGAAATCATTAACGATGACATCATGGTGAATATCAGCCATATTTTTGCCGGGATAGAGCTTTCGTCAAAACTTGAAACTGTTACCTCAGAGACACTCATTCCCGCCTGTGTTGAGCTGATTCTCGATAATCAATTAATGCCAGGCGTTGCTGGCCAAGTGACTGAGGCAATTGATTTTCATACCCTTTATAACCAATCAGAAAATACCACAGAGGCACTGCCAACAGCCGAGCTATATTTGCTAGAAACGTTGACGGATTTAGGCATTCGTGAACAAGATGACTTGGCTTTGATCGAACCTGAAGACTTATTTTATCAAGGTGTGGAATCTTGGTTAATCGAGCCATTTAAAGAAAAATATCCGCTTAAAGTCGATTTACCTGAGTTAAAACTATCTGTTGAGTATTTCTTTAAAGCAAAGCGTTTAACCCTACATTATGAAAGCGGCGCGCGCAAAGATGCACCTAAAAGATGGGAATTGCCAGCATGGCAGGGATTTAAAATTCAGTATAAAAAGGCAAGTAAAGTGGTTGACGTGAGATAAAAAAACCCTCGAACGTATCGAGGGTTTTTAATTTTATCAGGCTAACTTAAATTAGAACTTAAAGTTAACACCTGCAGTGAATGTACGACCATACATATCGTAGTAACCGTTATCTGAATCATATACACCTGGTACACGAGGTGGTGTTACGTCAAATAGGTTATTGATGCCTGCTCTTACTGTTAACTGCTCAGAAATATTGTAGCGAGCATTTAGATCAAACTCAGTATGAGAGCGGATATCGTTGTAGTTGTTGTTTTCAATTGTCCAAACACGGTCACGAACAGTTGAGTGACGGTACTTAGTGAATAGACCAACATATAAGTCATCAAGTGTATAACCGATGCTTAGAGTCGCTTTCCAACGAGGGTAACGCTCTTCACCCACTGTAGGGTTGAACGTATATTGATCATCGTTCACATCGTCAATACGCTCGTTCTCAGCAAGGTAGTTTGCGATAGCGCGGAACTTGAACTCACCGAAAGACGTATCAAGCTTGTAGTTAGCTTCAATGTCAACACCCTTCATCTCGATGTATGCTAGGTTAGCTGAAGCAGCTTTAACTTCGATGATGTCTAAGTTTGCACGACGGTCAAATAACTGACAATACTCGTTTGTTGCAAAGTTAGAAGAGCGGTAACAGTTGTTAACGATTGTTTGAGGGCCAACAAAAGTTAGTGCATCTTCAATCTTATAATTCCAGTAGTCAACAATTACGCCAAGGTTATCAGTCGGAGTATATACGATACCGAATAATGTATCTTCTGAAGTCTCTTCCTGAAGGTTCGGGTTACCACCATTTACACTTTGCGGTGTAACTTCACGCCATGCCTGACTTGGTCTCCACTCATCTGCAACTGGAATTCCATCCGCCGCACAGTTAGCACGAATTGCTGCTTTAAATTGATCTTCAGCGGCTTCAATTTGTACTGCATCACATGGATCACGGTAAGATGCGAATGACTGTGTACCTGTGTTAAACAAATCGTCTAGCTCTGGCGCACGAACTGATTTCGAACGTGTAGCTCTAACACGGATATCGTCAATTGGCTGCCACGCAAAACCAACTTTGTATGCACTGTTACGACCTACTGTAGAGTAATCCATCGCACGGTATGCAATATCTAGCGATAGTTCTTCAGCTAAGAAAGTATCAGCCAATAGTGGGATAGATACTTCTAAACCAAGCTCAGTTACGTCAAACTCTCCGTCCCATGCACGAACAAAGTTGTTGAAAAGTAGGTTGTTCTGCATTGCTGCGCCTGGCGTTCTTTCACCACGCTCTTCACGGTATTCACCGCTTAAAGCAAACGAAATTGCACCTGCTGGTAGTTCAAAAGCAGCACCTGAGATAGACGCACCTAGAACTTTCTGGCTCTTAACACTGTGTTGTGTACCATCAGTATTTACATAGTTCAATGCTTCTTCTGATGCTGCATTTTGGCCAAGTAAATTTAACGGAGCACAACCTGCGATAGCACCAACAACTTCGCCAGCATCATTTCTGTCTGCACAAACAATAGAGCCGTCAAGAAGTGTTGCATCAAGCGCGTTATCTAAGTGTGCTTCTAATAGCTCACCGCCCCAATGCGCGTCTTCTGTATTTCTACCGTAGTTGTAATAAACTTCGTAGTCATACTCATCCATGATAACACCTTTCACAGATAGAGTACCGCTGAAGTATGCTTGGTCATTGTAGAATTGACGCTTACCGCCACCTACACCTAACTTAGTGATCCAAGCAACATCTTCTGGGTTTGCACCTTGCTCATTGAAGATATCTCTTGCATCTTGACCCCAGAAAGGGTTATCAACACGAATAGGCTTTGCAAGGAATACTGGGCTTGAATCAGATACAGATGACGTTTTACCATAAGCCATTTCAAAGCTAACACTATGATCGTCATTAATATCTTTGTTAATTGCTGTGAACGTATTTAGACGCTCAAGAGGTACTGCAATGTATGTATGATCTAGGAATTTATAACCGTCAGCATCTTCACCGTAAAAACGGTTTTGTGCATTTGGAGCTGGACGAGGACCGATACCTGTATTTGCAGGATTCAATTCACCATTAGGACCAAATGTGTAGCTTTGACCACCAAGAGTTACCATACCCTTACGGTCGTAAGCGCCTAATACTTGAGGTAAGCCTTGGAATTTTTGCGGTGCTAAAACGAACTGAGGAATACCATCTTCTTCACCTGTATTCTCAGGGTTACGCATAGTAACGATCGTGTCGCGGATAAAGTCTCTGTCACGACCATCTAATTGGCCAATGTTTGAATATGTCGCATTAAAAATGAAGCTGTTGTCTTCATTTTCGCTACCAAACGTTAGAGAGAATACGTCTTCTTCACCGTTGTCTTGTTGCGGTCTTGAAGTTAGAGCATCAATGCTGAAACCATCATAAGAGTCTTCAAGGATGATGTTAACAACACCAGCCATCGCGTCAGAACCGTATACAGCTGAAGCACCACCGTGAGTAATTTCTACACGCTTGATTACCGCAGTTGGGATCATGTTAAGGTCAACTGCAGAGCTTGTAACACTTGATGATACAAAACGCTTACCATTTACAAGAACTAGTGTACGACCAGTGCCTAAGCCACGTAGGTTAGTAGTACGAATACCAGCACCGAAAATACCTTGGCCAGTAGTTAAAGAAGTACCGATATCAGCAGAAGGTGTTGAATCTAAAAGATCACCAACGTTAGTTATACCTGCATCGCTTAGGTCTGCACCTGAGAAAACTGTTACTGGAGTAGGCGCTACTTCAGAATAACGTTTGATACGAGAACCAGTAACCTGGATGCGCTCTACTTTTTCTTCTTTTGCTTCTGTCTCTTCAGCAGCAAAAGTATTTGCTGAAAACGCAGCTGTTGAAGCCGCACCAAAAGCAATCGCTAGGCGAACTGCTTTTGAAACTTTATTGTTTAACATTTATTTCTCCCTGATCTCACTTCGTAAGATTTTGTTTTTTAATGTTTTTATTGAACTATTGCAAATTTAACAAATGTACCTAATGCAATACTCCGGCAACATACTAATAGCAGGAACAACAAAAGGTCAACCAATTGGAGATAAAAATTTACACTTTCTTCAACAATCGTGTTTGTGAACAACCTAGGTTAACGAAAAATAAATACTTGATAGGTCTAGAGAAAAGTGAAATCACGGCGATATTAGAAAAGAAATTTGATTAACGAAGTAAAAAATTAGAGCATCTAAATAGTAATCATCTCCAAATCAGAAATAACCAAATACTTTGTTGTTCTAAGTTTAATAAATTCAATTAAGAATCCCTGAACACTTCTCTGCAGAAATAACAACCGCGATTAAACCATTAGATGTGTCTCTTAGCTCTCTAACCACTACATCCGAGTAACATTGAGTATTATTAATTTTATGCAACAGTATTTCGGTATTTTCTGCTGCCTGTTTAAGTTCATTCAACCTTAACAATAATAACTCAAGCTCTGATTCGAATAGTTTATATGCTTGTTCAAAGTCAACGCTTTTATTTTCAGTTATAAATTGATAAAACGCCGGAAAATTTGTTGCATCAAGGCTGACTTTTTCTAATGGCTGAAATGAAGATATAAATTGCTCAATTTTTTCTTTATATATGCCACTAGGTTTATTATTAATTAATGCATTCACTAAGCCTTTTAAATCTTTAAGCATATTCTCTTTAATCACTAAACCCGCTTCAAGGATCTGCCGGTTAGGCTTAACTATTATTGAACTTTCATGGTGGCAAACAAGGTGCAATTTACCTTTTGATTTTAATACTCTATGTATTTCACTTAAACTCAAATCGATATCTGAATATTCAAGAGCAAATTGAGATATTACCGTATCGAACTCAGCATCTTTAAAAGGCATTTTCTCAGCTGAAACATGAGAAATGAAATGCCCTTTTATATTTTTTGTTACTTCATCATTTATTTTTGCCAGATCGATCCCAACGCATTCATGCTGAGAAACAGATTGTATTAATTCTATTACCGCACCATTGCCAGTACCAATATCTAGCACTTTTGAATGTTCATCTAAAGTTCTAGAAAAGTTCTGCCATAAGGCTTTTATCTCACCTTGGTAATTCATTTTAAAAGCATCGCCAAATGAAGTTATATGCCCTTGCTCCCAATATTCAGACCAATGCTCGCTCATATTACTTACCCTAAATTTTAAAACTAAAAAAAAGCCCCTCTGTTGAGGGGCTTATATTTATACTAATAAACTAATATTAGAAGCTAATGCTGTAGCCTGCAAATACTTCACGGCCAATGTGACCTGCATAGTATAAAGTATCAGAATTCCAGAAACCTTCGTCATCTTTTACAACGCCTTTGTCAAACAAGTTACGTGCACCTAATGTGAATGTACCGTATGACTCAGTGAAATATTTAACATTAATGTTATGTGTTACGTACGTTGGATCATGGTTCTCACCTTTGTAACGGAAGTTTTCAGGCTTACCATCTCCAAGGTCTAGATACTGATCTTCATATACTGAAGAAATTATATCTGTTGTCCAAGCTACTGATAGGTTGTCTAACGAGTAGTTTACATTGAACTGTGAACGCCAATCAGGTGTACCAGGCATACCGATAAAATCTTGTGACGGACCCGAGAAGTAAACGTCACCAGCTGACTCAAGTAGGTAAGTAGTTGTATTGCTTACTGAGAAATCACCGAAACCAGTTTCGAACTTGTACTCAAGGTTCAAGTCTAGACCTTTTCTTGACATGAATGCACCGTTCTCAGAACGAGTTACAACGTCACCAAGTACTGCACCGCTCGCATCACGTTCAAGCTTAACACCTGGGTACTTCGCCATTAGGTCGTCAAGTTGACCACCTACTTCAGCGTTAATAAGTGATTGAACTGTGATAGAAGAAATTACATTACTAACTTCTAGTGAGAAGTAGTCTAGTTTAACAGCAAAGTTCTCGATACCTGAATATACGATACCAGCATTAATGTACTCAGACTCTTCTGGACCTAATTGATCGTTACTTTGAATAAGGTTATCGAACTGACGTGATTTACAGTCAGAAGCAGAAATGCCCTGCGCTTCACAAGCAACATAGTCAGTTGCGCTTGTTGCACTGAATGATGTTGCAGCTAGTAGCTCATCAAGAGATGGTGCACGGAAACCTTCTGAGTATGACGCACGTAGTAAGATTTCATCTGTTGGACGATATTCTACTTTCACACTTGGGTTAGATACTGTACCGAAATCGCTGTAATCATCACGACGGATTGCAGCACTTACAATTAGATTGTCAGTGAACGGCATTGCGATTTCATAGAAGAAAGCAGTCGTGTCACGCTCACCCATTGAAGAGTTACCTGCTGAACCACCAATTAGACCAGCTTCAGATTGTGCGTCGTACTGAGAGTCAAATGATTGGTCAAAGTACTCACCACCGAAGTAGTGCTGAATCTCGCCACCAGCAAGTTCACCTGCTGCGAAACCAATACCGAAGAAGTAGTGATCCATTTCGTTTTGGTTTTCAGTATAAGTTGTAGAACGAAGGTTATTGATGCCTTCTTCTGAACCTAGGTCAATACCATACTTTTCATTGTAAGCAAGACCTGAGTAACTTAAGTAGTAACGACCAACTGAACGGTAGTCTAGCTTAGCTTTGTGGTAAGCAAATTCCCACTCAATTGAATCACCAGCAATGCCTTTTAGACCAATCATGTAATCTTGTTGATAGTCAGTTACTAAACCATCACGGTTACCGATACCATACCAACGGAAGTAACCTGTTACTTCTTCGTCGTAAGGGTTGTGCTCATTACCTGCAGCCATGTTGTTCCACTTAGCTGCTGGCGGAGCATAACGACCGAAAGAATCATTACGGCTTAACATAGCACGAGCATATAGCTCAATCTCATCGGTGATTTCATAGTTAGAACTAACCATGATTGAATCTTTGTTTGTAGAAGCCATGTTTGCAGAAACGTTAGCATATGCGAAACCACACACTTCACCGCCGCCAACACCACCTAATAGTGAACCTTGGTCAAGTTTACCAACGAAACCTGGTACGTTTGCAGCTAAATCATCACACTTAGCTGAAGCTACAAAACCATCAGGACCAAGTATAGTTGCACCATAGTAACTTACACCTACTGTTTCATCATAGATTGAAACTAGGCCGTCACCATTTGTATCTTCCCAAGAAGCCGCTGTGTATTCACGATCTTTGTCGAAAATAGCGCCTTGCTCTTGGTGGTCATATACGAATGTGATGTTACCTTTATCTGAGCTAACACCGAATGAAAGTGACATTTGCTTTGTATCAGCACCTTCATTTGAAGGACGACCAAATTGAACGTCGAAAGATGCACCTTCAAAATCTTTCTTAAGAATGATGTTGATTACACCCGCGATTGCATCTGAACCATAGATAGCAGAAGCACCGTCTTTTAAGATTTCAATACGCTCAACAGCTGCCATTGGAATAGAGCTTAAATTTGCTGATGAGCCACCTAGTGATGGAGAACCAGCAACACGTTTACCGTCAACTAGTACTAGGGTACGGTCACTACCAGCACCTAAAAGGCTTACTGTAGATTGAGACTGTGCAGACGAACCTGAACTTGGTACGAATGAACCAAAACTGTTTGAAGTAACGCTACGAAGTGCATCAGCAACAGAAATACGACCTTGTTCTTCAAACTGTGCAGTAGTAATTACTTCTACTGGGCTTGCACCTTCTAGGTCAGTACGCTTGATACGAGAACCAGTTACTTCGATACGCTCAACTTTTTCTGCACCGTCTTCGTCTGCAGCAAAAGTATTCGCTGAAAATGCAGCTGTAGAAGCTGCGCCAAAAGCGATCGCTAAGCGAACTGCTTTTGAAACTTTATTATTTAACATGTTATCTCCCTGGGACCACTTGTTAGTAGCTTTTATAATTTTTTGAGGGTTATCCCTCTTATAGGTAATTGCAACATATGCAATAAACTAGTTGCATACTAAACAACAGAGATTATTCATGTCAATTAAAAATATGACCAATTTGCAACACTAAATACACATACATGTACCTTTTTTAAATAAAATGACCATGAAAACACCTTTAGTTGCTAAAATCAGAACAAATAAAGAGAGTTTAAATGCAAAAAAGAAAATAATAGGTACATTTGATTTACATCAAAAAGCATCAAAAAAAATATTTTTAATAATTCGTTAATTGTCAAAAAGGGTATGTTGCTTACTCGTGAAATTGAACGCGTTAAAATGAACTAGAAACATGTTAAGAATGGGCATAATTTGTTTTTGAATGTAATGCTCGTAATCAACTTGCTGAACATCATGATTACTCAATACTGCTTTTGGACCTGATTTAGAAATGTAATATTTAATAACCGTACCTTTATGAAAGGTAATATCAGTTGAGTTTGGAAGAGTTTTTGCAGCTCTGACATGGGGGGGGATATTCTTAACATACTGCTCAAGTGGCTTGCCTAAGCGTTTTTTGTAAATAAGTAAGTGGTCATTTTCACCACTGAGGATCTGTTCGATGTATTTTTGGGCGACTGACTCAAGATCCCCCTTAGAGAATAAAGTTTCTACTAATTCTTTTTGAAATAATTTAGCTATGTCTGTCCAATCACTTCTGACTGTTTCCATACCTTTGAATACCAGTTCAGAGTGACCATTCTTTTCCACTCTACCCACATAACGTTTTTTTGAACCAGTTTCTTGCCCACGGATAGTCGGCATAAAAAATGGGCTGTAATGTGTTTCGAACTCAATTTCTAAATGGCTTTGAATGCCAAAACATTCCTCGCATTCTAAAGACCAAGTTTGGTTGATTTTTCTTTGTAACGCTTTACCTATTTCGTGGCTTTGTTCACCAGTTAGCTCTTCGGGTAAGGCAACAAAAGTAGAATCTGTATCGCCGTAGATAACTTCATATCCCCAACTTTCAAGCCATTTACGCGTTGTTTGCATAATTTGATGACCACGCAAGGTAATGGAACTTGATAGCCTTGGATCATAAAAACGACACCCTTTCGAGCCTAATACACCATATAAACTATTCATAATAATTTTGATAGCTTGCGATAACATGGCATCGCCTTGCTCTTTGGCGTTTTGTCGTTTCTCTGAAAATTGCTCGACCAATTTAGGCAAGTGATGTGCTATTTTGGAAAAGTATCCGCCGTTGAACCCCTCTAATGCACTTTCTTTACTCTCTAAACCTTTCATAAGCCCCAACGGATCTATAAAAAAAGTTCTAATAATAGATGGGTATAGGCTTTTAAAATCAAGCACGAGCACATTTTTATAAAGGCCTGGTTTGGACTCCATAACATAGCCACCAGGGCTCTCAAAAGACACTCCATGTTCGGCTAAATTTGGCGCGATATAGCCACTTCGATGTAATAAAGGTAAGTATAAATTAATAAAAGCAGCCACTGAGCCGCCCATTTTTTCGAGTTCCAAACCTGTCATTTGCGTTCGGACAATAGCAAATTCTAGCAAGTTTAGTTTCTTGAATATCGACATAACAAGCATGCAATCTTGCAAGTTGTAGGCTGCTAAAGCGAGTTTATCTTCATTAAATTGCCTGATAATTTCAGACAAGCGGTTATCTTGTTGGATAAGCTTCTGCTCACCTAAGATTTCACTCGCCACATTAGCAAGGCTAAAACTCGGAAAGTGATACGTGGCATTTTTCATGGTGTCGATACCATCAATGACCACTCGGCCTGAAATCAAAACTCGAACATAGTTACCTTTATAAATATCTATAGAGGCGTTATCACGCCCTAAACAAAGGTCAATACCGAGTGCTTCAGCCCGCTCAGCTAAAACCACACAATCAAACTCAATGACATTCCAACCAATGATTACATCTGGATCTATAGCCTTCACTTGCTGCATTAAAACTTGCAGCAGTTCTATTTCGTCTTCGACCCAAATAATACTTTGCTCTGTTTGCTGAGGCGCTCCAATCATGATGACACTTTTATAGTGCTCGCTGACAAGACCGACTGAAAAAAGTACCCCTTGTCCATCACACTCAATATCAAGTGACAGCATAGAAAGATTTGGCTTGTAGTCTGGGTTTTCTTTTAACTTTGCATCCGTGATCTCGATAAAACCATTACGTTGCTTCACTTTTCCACTTACCCATACACCACCTTTAATGAATCGTTCCATTAAATAACGGTCGCAATGACGAATATCATCCTCATACAAACGTATATGCTGAGAAAAGTGTTGCTTGGCTTGAAATAGATGCTGATTAGAAGAAAAATAACAGGCTGCAACGGGATCACCGTCGAAGTGCTTTAATGAAAGTGGTTTTATGTCACATTGCAACCCTTGCTCTTTGATAAGACTTCTAGCTTGCGCTACATCTGACTGGCGAATGAAAAAAACAGATTGTTGATCGGGTATAATTACCTTTGCCGGACCTTGTGGTGTCATAAGCCAATAACAAAGACACAACTTCCCCTGCTGATTAAATTGCTGGCGTGATAGTATAAAGCCTTCGTATACAGCTTGTGCCAAGATAAAACCCCATCTAAAATATCAAACACTGTAATTATATACATACTGTACTTTTTAGGCGACCTTCATGCTTTCAGATGCATTAAAAAAAACAATTCGAACAACACATACCAGCATTGCTGAAAGCTTAGACGGTTATAGACCCAGAAAAAGCCAAAACTATCTAGTCGCAGAAATCGCCAAAGTCTTAGCGGGCGAATACCATAGATCACAAAAAATCTGTGTAATAGAAGCCGGAACTGGTACAGGTAAGTCTCTCGCCTACTGTTTAGGCGCCCTGCCTTTGGCATTGGCTAAAAAGAAAAAACTCGTCATTTCTACTGCAACCGTCGCCTTACAAGAGCAGCTCATTGAAAAAGAATTACCTTTTTTTAAAGAGCACTCAGGACTCGATTTTAAATTTGATTTGGTCAAAGGCAGGCATAGATATATCTGTGTGCACAAATTAAATTCAGCACTCGACGAAGACATGATGCAAATGTCACTCGTGCCTACATTGAGCTCCCCGCTATCTGAGCAAGAGAAAAACTGCTTAGTTGCACTTCAAAATGCCTATCAGAACAGACAATGGCAAGGTGATAGAGACAGTTGGGCTGACACCATTCCAGATCGAGTATGGAACTTAATTGCCTGCGATAAACACGCATGTCAAAGACAGATGAAATCTCATCATTTATGCCCATTCCATTTAGCACGACAAAAAATGGCGCAAATGGATGTGCTTGTTATTAACCATGCTCTGTTACTTGCTGACTTAGAGCTCGGTGGCGGCAAAATCTTACCTGAGCCCGATGAGACCTTTTATGTTATTGATGAAGCGCACCATTTGCCTCACATCACTCGAGACTTTTCATCCGCAGCGGCAACCATTAAAGGTACATTAGATTGGATTGAAAAACTTTTAAAGTTCAGTCAAAAGATGGCCAACGCCATTGTGTCGCAAAAAGCCATTGGTCAAAACTTTAAGCTTAACGACGCCGCAAATGATGCGGCTAAAGATTTAAGGTCGGTCAGAGACTTGCTAGACCAAGCTGATTTTAATTATAACGACGATGACACTTATCGATTCGAACACGGTATTGTGCCTGAGCAATTAACCATTAAAGCCAAAGACATCAGCGATGCAACACTCGATGCCTTAAGAGCGCTAAATAAAATGCATGATGCACTTACTTTAGATGTCAGTGATGGTGACGTGACTGCATTCTTAGCCGATCCACTTTTAGCCGAAAGTGGGCAGTACATCAACCGTCTTGAGCAATTACAAAAACTGTGGTTCAGCTACGCCAGTAAAGGTGACACTATTCCGCATGCTCGTTGGATAAAGCGACTTGAATATAAAAACCATCACGACCATTTGCTCTGCGACTGCCCAATTGAGGTGGGTTACTACTTAAAAGATAAACTTTGGCGCGAATGTGCAGGCGCCGTATTATGTTCAGCCACGCTCAGTGCACTCGGTACATTTGACCATTTCGCAAAAGAAAGTGGGTTAAAAGGTGAAGAAGGCGTGCAATATATTAAAGCTAATTCACCGTTTGATTATCCCAAACAAGCGACACTACATATACCTACCACAGATAAAGAGCCCACTGATAAAGCATTCAGTGACTTTTTAGCGGATGCTTTGCCTAAATATCTAGACAGAACTAAAGGTAATTTGGTGTTATTTGCCTCCTACTGGCAGATGGAACATGTTGCAAAAAAAATGCGCCTTAAGAACTGGCAAATTCTAGTGCAAGGCGAATTTTCACGTGATGCCCTACTGAAAAAACACAAATCTCGCATTGACTCTGGCCATGGCAGTATTTTATTTGGAACGCAAAGTTTGTCTGAAGGACTCGACTTACCCGGTGCTTATTTAGAAAATTTAGTCATAACTAAGATCCCTTTTGCTGTACCTACCTCCCCAATAGAAGAGGCACAAGCTGAGTTTGTTACAAGTAAAGGTGGTAATCCATTTTTATCAATCACTGTACCCGATGCCGCAAAGAAATTAGTACAAAGCTGTGGTAGACTGCTGAGAAAAGAAACCGATCAAGGAAAAATCACGCTCCTTGATAGGCGTTTGGTCAGTAAACGGTATGGTAAAGCCATGCTAGATACCCTCCCGCCATTTAAAAGACAAATAGATTATTAATGTTTGAATTTGCGCTCGACCCTATGACTTGGGGCTTATTGTGTTTGGTTGCTCTTATAGCAGGTTTTATTGATGCGGTAGCTGGCGGCGGCGGCATGTTAACTGTGCCAGCTCTTCTTACTGCAGGCTTACCTCCGCACATGACATTAGGGACCAATAAGCTTGCTGCAAGCTTTGGCTCAATTACTGCCAGTGTCACCTATTATAAAAAGAACTTATTTAATCCCAAGTTTTGGGCAGGATCTATACTGGCAACCGCAATAGGTGCATTACTCGGTACTCTATTGGTAGATCATCTTAGTATTGAGTTTTTAAACAAATTACTCCCAGTGATCATCATTGCTGTAGCCTGCTACAGTTTATTTGGTAAATTTAGTACTGAAACCAGTCATCATTTACCGACCAAAACATTGCAACTAAAAATAAAACAGTGGTTACAAGGGTTAAGTTTAGGCTTTTTTGATGGTTTAGCTGGCCCTGGTACGGGCACTTTTTGGACAGCATCAAATAGCCTACTTTATAAGATGAGTTTATTGTTGAATTGCGGACTCGCGCGTTCAATGAACTTTGTGTCAAATTTTATTTCGCTGATCACCTTTGTTGCATTAGGTCATGTTAACTTTTTACTTGGCATGACCATGGGGCTATTTTTAATGGTAGGCGCGTGGATAGGTGCGCACTCAGCAATTAAGTTCGGCAATAAGCTGATAAAACCCCTGTTTAATAGTGTCGTTATCGTACTTGCCGGTAAACTTATTTATGAGGCTTATTTTATATGAGTCAAGCCATTGTCAAATTACAGCAGCAAATTGAGCAACTTGCTCAGCATGCTCACCAGTTTGATAAAGCGAAGTGGTTTGATAAAAACCGCTACATTCAAGCACAGCCAAGTTTATTTGCACACAGCGTGTTTGCAACAAAAAGCTTAAAATTGTGCGAATATGTAGACGAGATCAAAGAAGCATTTGCAAGATTGCCAAGCCCAGAAAAACGTCACGCCTATGCGTTTGCCCTTGAAAAATTAAGCACACAAATAGAAGCCGTTATAAAGGTATTAAAATCGACGCCTGTTTGGGCCAAAGAAAATAAGTTTACCCAGCCTAAAAAAGCGAAAGTATACAAGCAAGCGGTTAAGAAAATCATGCAAAGCTCTCATGAGCTGTATCAAGAGCTATCACAAAACCACGAATTTGAGCGTCGTTTACAAGAGATGATCGATATTCGTAAACAACAGTTATCATCGGCAAGTACTGCTGAAGCAAGTACAATCAATCAAGAAATATTGGCACTGCATGCCCGACTTGGCCGATGTAGAAAAGCCATTACCGCCACTGAAGACAAAATTCAACAAGTTGAAAAACAACAAAACCGCTAATGATTTTCTATCACCCTCTATACAGTGCCCTACAACTGCCTGAGAGGCACCGCTTTCCAATAAAGAAATACCAAAAACTTGAAAGTACAATTCACGCTATGGGTTTTTCCAACCGAGTAATTAAACCAAAGCCAGCTAGCTTAGCGCAGATAAAGCTTTGTCATGATGCTGATTATGTCGACGCATTTGTAAACGGCTTTTTATCTGAGAAAGCAATCAAAAAAATGGGCTTTCCATGGTCAACAACATTAGTTGAAAGAACCTTACTTTCTGTTGGTGCGAGTATCGAGGCAGCTGAACACGCATTAGAACATGGACTCGGTTTGAATCTAGGTGGAGGCTATCACCACGCCCAGTTTGACCATGGTGCAGGGTTTTGTATTTTTAACGACCACGCCATAACTGCACAGCATCTGATCCAGCAAAACCTTGTTGAGCGCGTTGTGATCCTCGATTGCGATGTTCATCAAGGAGATGGTACTGCAGACATTTTATATGGCAACGACAACATCATTACTTGCTCTTTGCACTGCGCTCAGAATTTCCCCCGAGCAAAAGCGCGCTCAGATCTTGATTTCGAACTCGAAAAAGGGTGTACAGACGCACAATACTTGCAAACGCTAGAGCAAGCTTTAGATTTAATTAAGCGTCTCTATCGACCCGATATTATCATCTATAACGCTGGTGCTGATATTTATCATAAAGATGAACTCGGTTTACTAGAAATCAGTCTAGCAGGTGTATTAGAGCGTGATAAGACTGTAATTTCATTTTGTAAAAACAACGATATCCCTTTATCGATTGGGCTTGGCGGTGGCTATCAACGCAATGAAGAGCAACTGATTGAAGTGCATAAACAACTTTTACTCGCTGTGTTCGAAAACTATTGATTTTTGGTATAAACTCAAAAAATAAAAACATTAGGAAGATGACATGAAACTACATGATGATGTGCACAATTATTACGAAAAAGTCATGCTAGACCGCATCGTTGAGCGTAACCTGCAAGACAAATACGATGATGATATTATGGCTGATTTTTGCTGCACGGTACTTAATCAACTGCCTGCAAGATATATTCGCTATGATGTAGACATGGCCTTTTATTTACCACAACACGAGCGTATTCAAATGGAGCAAAGAGTCGATATTGCAATTGATGTTGCCATGACACAAGTGGCTAAAAGGGGTTCAACGGTCAGTGAGTAACTTTTAGAATGAGCAATAGTTTAGAAAATGCACCAACCCATGTGAAATTAGCGGTCGACTTAATTCTGCTGCTTGAACAACATGAGCTGCCAGCCGAAGACGTACTTGCTGCACTTGAGATTGTAAAATCAGACTTTCAAAATAAATTAAACAATGAAGCTAGCACAAACTAGCTTCATGTCACTTTGCAACCTGTTAGGCTGTTTTTAAATTTTCTGAGTTAAAATCTAACAGGCCGAGTTTATATTGTGCATAAAACTGGCTATCGGCTTCTGATTGCTTTGGGCACATAAAATAACCAATGTCGTCTCTAAAAGGCTTAAGTTGCTGGTGTTTGCCATCTTCCCAATATAATACTGCATGTTTCACCAAGTCACCCATATAAGTGTGATCCCACTCGTAATGACAAAAGCCATGGTGCGAAGACAAATAAGGGTCATACTTGTCTGCTAAAGTGATATCAAGCAAACCATTTTTATAGGCCGCAAATACCTTTGCATCATATTCCGCTGTTTTTTCGTCTACAAAATAGGCAATGTCTCTGCGAGGAGGTAATGCTTGAGGTAAACCAAACTTTTCACTCACACCCGAACACTCGACGACAATCCAAGAAACAAAATGTGCACCTATTTGATGGTCCCATTTCAATGCAACAAACATAATCTTTCCTTATACAAATTTTGCCGTGATTGTATTTCTATCGAAGAAATTTAAAAGTCTGAAAAGCCGCATGCTTGTTTCAAATCAAAAATTCTTAAGCAAATTTCATGAATAAATTTTTTCAAAACGTTACAAGATATTACCAAACCTACGGTTTAACTGACTTCTATGGAGGTTCAACGAAATCAGGATTTTTTGTCTTTGCTAATTTATCCACATCTGCGCCACAATGTTATAGCTGATTACTTTTGGTGCCTTTGGACATTACCATGAACTTAACCCGTTCCTCTTTAAAGAACCCTGCAGCGGTTCTTGTCATTCTTACTTTAATCATTTTATTTGGCATCATCAGTATTTTTAAGTTACCTATTCAGCTTACTCCTGAAATTGAACAACCTCAGATCACCATTTTTTCTGGTTGGCGACAAGCTGCCCCTGAAGAAATTGAATCTATGATCATCGAGCCTTTAGAAAATGCCGTAAAACATACACCTGGTGCACTCGAGGTAAATACCAATATTAACCAAGGTGGCGGTGCTATAAATCTGACTTTTGCGGTTGGCGCTGATATGCAACAAGCCATGCTTGATGTGCTGACTAGTTTAAACCAAGCTCCCCCTCTTCCTTTAGATGCGATGGACCCTGTGGTTACTGCTGGAGGAAACGGTGGTCCGGGCTCAGGTGGTCCAACAGCAGCGAGTTTATTAGTTGTGCCTTTAAGCTTTGACTCTGAACAACTTGATATGGCGCAATACCAAAAGCAAATTGAAGACATTATTGAACCTAGGCTTGCGCGGATCCCTGGAATTTCTCGTGTCAATATGAACAGTGAACGTCCTCGAGAGCTGCGTGTAACATTCGACCCGCAAAAAGCAGCGGCATTTGGCATCAGTCTTGCGCAAATTCGCCGCACTTTATCGACTGCCAATGATAGCTCTGGAGGCTTAGCTGATGTCGGACGTCGACAATACACAGTGCGATTCACCGGAAAATACAATGTCGACAACTTAGCTGAACTACGAGTCGGCTATGTAGGTGAACGACCCATTTATTTAGGCGATATCGCCAGTGTCGAAGATACAGTCACTGATCGCCGCTCTATGACATTAAGAAATGGTAAACCAGCTTATTACATCACGATTTCAAGAGCAAATGACGCCAATACTGTTGCTGTATTAGACGAAATAAATCACGCCATTAAAGAATTAAATGAAGGCGCTTTAAAAGAAGCTGGCCTTGCCATTGAACTAAGCTTCGATTCATCGGTGCATATCAGAAATGCATTACAGCTGGTAAAAGGTAATTTAGGCTTAGGGGTATTACTGGCTTGCGGTATTCTCTGGCTGTTTTTTAGAGGACTAAAACCCACTTTGATCATCGCAGCAACCATCCCTGTTTCACTGATGGTTGCATTTTTAGCGCTTAACCTATTTGAGCGAAGTTTAAATGTTGTGTCATTAGCAGGGCTGGCATTTGCCGTGGGTTTAGTGCTTGATGCCGCAATTATCGTGCAAGAAAACATAGCTCGACTCACTGCCACGGGCATGGCTGCAAGCAAAGCAACTTTGAAAGGGGCCACACAAGTTGGGGGGGCTTTATTTGCTTCCACTGCAACCAGTGTCGCTATATTTTTACCCATCATGTTTATGGCGGGTATTGAAGGTCAGCTATTTTCAGATCTCGCTTTAACCTTATCTATCGCTGTTATCTCGTCACTTATCTGTGCCATGACGCTTATTCCAGTCGCGAATAAGCTTTGGCCTGATACAAAAATTAAGCCAGATCCATATCAGGCCTATTGGCATAAAGTCACTCATTTTGTGGTTAAGTTAACCAATAGTAGGGTTAAACAACTTAGTTGGATAATTTCTTTATTAGGTGGCTCTATATTTATAACCTATGCTTTATTGCCTCAAACAGATTTTATGCCTCGTGCCCCTACCGACGGTTTCTTTTATACCTTGCTGACACCTCCGGGTGGAAATATCCAATTTATGGAAGCCGAAATTGCTTCACGAGTCAAAAAACGTGTAATGCCATATTACGAAGGAGAAAAGTCGCCAAAAATTAAAGACTTTAACTTCTATGTCTTCGGTTCGAATGCCGGTGGGTTTATTTACTCGGACGATCCAACCCGAGTTGAAGAGTTAATGAAAGTCGCACGTGAAGAGATATTCCACGATTTGCCCGATACTCGTGTTTTTCTAACACGAGGCTCGATGATCCGAGTTAACAATGGTGGAGATGGTCGCGCAATAAATATCGATTTATCTGGCCCAAATATTGATGATTTGATCGCAGGTGCAAGAGTCGCTTTGCAAGCAACACGAGAAGCCATACCTAACGCTTCAGCGCAGCCTATGCCGCGTTTAGATATGGCTGAACCAGAATTAAGGCTTCACCCTGATGATAGGCGGATCACTCAAGCGGGTCTAACACGCAGTGATGTCGCACAAGCTGTACAAGCATTCACTGGGGGATTATTTATTAATGAGTACTTCGATGGTAACGAACGAATGAACGTCATCTTGCGTGCAAAACCCTGGCAATCCCCAGAAGAACTTAAAGAGATGCCTATCATTACACCTCTGGCTGGCACACAAACACTCGGTGAACTTGCCCGTGTTGAACGAACCGTAGGACCAACACAATTAAGACGTGTAAATGGCAAGCGCACAGTCACTGTCATGGTTACCCCACCGCCCCAGATGAGTTTACAGGAGGCGCAAACACGCCTTAATTCACAAGTGCTACCAAAAGTACAAGCTGCGGTTTCTGCTTCAACGAGTGTAATCTTGGCTGGTAATGCGCAGAAGATGAATTCAGCAATTGAGGAAATGACCATCAATTTTGCCTTAGCCTTATTCATCTTATTTTTATTAATGACTGCATTATTTAAATCAGCCAAAGATAGCTTCCTTGTTCTTTTGATCATGCCATTGGCGTTAGCAGGCGGAGTTATTGCTCTGTATGTACTAAACCTATTTACTTTTCAATCACTCGACCTCTTAACCATGATTGGCTTTATTATTTTGCTTGGATTAGTCGTTAATAATGCCATCTTATTAGTTGACCAAACTCGTAGCTCTGAACGAGACGGAATGCAAAGAGAAGATGCAGTAAAACAAGCCGTATTATTACGTGCTCGCCCAGTTTATTTAAGTACGCTAACCAGTTTATTCGGCATGCTGCCACTGATGCTAGTGCCAGGTGTCGGCTCAGAGATATACCGCGGTTTAGCAACCGTAATTGTGGGAGGGATGGCTATCAGCGCTATTTTTACACTGGTATTAATGCCTAGCTTATTACTGTTAGGTAAAAGCAAATATAAAACGCCGAAACCCATAAACAAAGAAAAACCGCAACTCAATTTAGTTGCGAATCAATAAAGGAAACCGATGATGATTTTTAACCCCTCTAAGATTCGCACGAGCATACTTTCAAGCAGTTTAGCCATAGGAATAGTGTCTAGTATCGGCCTATTTTCTGCATCGAGTTTTGCGGTTTCGCCTGTTGCAGTTGAAACCATAGAGCAGGCAAAACTACACAGTAATTTGTCAGTACACGGTACTCTTTATGGAAAACAAGATGTCACATTAACGGCTGGTGTAGCTGGCAGATTAACCTTTGTAGCCACACCAGGACAGTTGGTCAACAAAAATGGCATGCTCGCTAAGATTGACTTGTTGCCACTACAACTCGCTAAGGCAAAACAAGAGGTCATGTTAGAGAGAGCCAAAATTAATCTTACCTTTCAAAAGCAGGAACTTGCTCGCTTAAAACGATTGGCGAAAAGTAACAGCGCCGCAGCGACACAAGTCGATCAAGCGCAGAATCAACATGACTTAACCCTCACTGATATTAAATTGGCTGAGATTGAACTGAAAGTCATTGAAGACCAATTAAACCGAGCAGTACTGAAAGCGCCATTTAGTGGTGTAGTGAGCGAAAGATATGAACTTGCTGGTAGCGAAATAAACCGTGCTCAGCCGCTTGTCAGTTTAATTGACATAAACAACCTTGAAGTGCGTTTGTATGTACCAGTTAAATATTTAAAATACTTAAGTTTAGGCAATGAATTACAGTTAAACGCGGGTCAACTAGATGACCCACAACAGGCACTTGCAACTGTAACCGCTGTGATCCCAGCAACTGATCCAAGAGCGCAATCCTTTGAAGTTCGTGCAGACCTTTTAACAAATGACGCACAAAGCTGGGCTTCCGGGCAATTAGTCGATGTCGTGGTACCTTTAAGCTCAAATACTGAGGAACTAATCGTTAATAGAGACGCTCTAATACTTAGGCAACAAGGTGTGCATATCGTGAAAATTAAAGAGGATAATACCGCAGAGCATGTAGCAGTGATTGTTGGTAAAGGCCAAGGCGAGCAAGTTGCAATTAAAGCAAAAGACAAAGGCGCCTTAAAAGTAGGTGACAGAATTGCGATAAGGGGTGCTGAAACCCTTGCTCAAGGTCAAGAAGTAGAGATCCAACCTGCATTATAGAAACGTTTACTAGCCCAATGAGCAAGCCGCTAAGTCTTTTCTTAGCGCGCTTGTCTCATTTTTTAAACTTTATCCACCTGAAAGAGCCATGTAAATTAGCTCGTTCAAAAGGTTAAACAGTCAGCTAAATCAAACATCGTCCTCAATGTTATCTTTACCTTTTGTGCGCTCGATACTATCAAGCTTGTGGTGTATTGCCGACTTAATGAGCATATAACCACTAATTGGTGCTGTTAATAGTAAGAAAATCGAAATCAAGATCTCTTTAACGCTGATCCCCGCTTCAGATTGACTAAAGAACACCATTGCCGCAGTTAGCAAACAAGCCATACCCAGTGTTGTTGCTTTTGTCGGACCATGTAGACGCATGAAGAAGTCTGGCATTTTCACAAGGCCAATTGACCCCACCAATACGAATGAGCCGCCAATCAAAAGTAATATAGAAATAATCCACTCAGCCATCGTTCACCTACTCTATTATATCGCCACGTAGTAAATACTTACATACAGCAACAGTACTTACAAAACCTAACATTGCAATTAACAGCGCTGCCTCAAAGTAAAGCTCAGTGCCCATGCTCAGCCCATATAAAATAATCAGAGCAATACTATTAATGTACATGGTATCTAAAGCCAAGATTCTATCTGGCACTGACGGGCCTTTCACTAATCGCCACAGATTTAATAGTAACGAAACGCCAATCATTGCAAATACAATCAGGATAACTGTCTCTAACATTCAAAGATCTCCTTTAAAGGTGCTTCGTAACGTTGTTTTATGGTGTTAATCAACTCTTGCTCATCTTTTAGGTTAAGCACATGAATGAGTAAATAACGCTGCTCAGGCTCTTCACCTTCTTGTAATGTCTCTTTCCAAGGGTAAACCTCAGCACTAACCGTACCTGGCGTCAGCGATACTGTGCTGGCTAGAATCGTAATCGGCATGGCCTGGTCAAGATCTAGCGGCACCTTAACAAAGCCCGGATTAAGCTTCTTTGTCGGCCCGAGTATCAAAAGCGCAACTTGAATATTTGCGGTAATGATATCGTACAACACTAACAATAGGTGTTTTAATGCCAGTCCGGGATGTAAGATCAGTGGCTGTTTCGTCCTAAATGGATTAGTCGCCAATGGGATCACTACAGCTAGAATTGCACCTAAGATCAGATGCCCAGGCGAAACACTGTTATTGAGTAACAACCAAACACTAAATAGTAATAAACTTCTAAATGGCGTTGGTAGCCACTTAAATCTTGCTTCTGTACGCATTATTTCGCCTCCCCAAGTACCACAGAGATATTCGCTGAGAAGTCATGTAGTTGTTTTGCCGCTTCAATGGCATACTCAGACATATTACCAGCAAAGATAACCATTAATGGTGAGCCCAGTAATACAATTAACAGCGCAGATATCTGATATTTATGTGCCTTGACTGGCTCTGCATTGTCTTGCGCTTTGTTTTGGTGATGCCAAAACACTGTACTGCCTGCCTTTGAAATACCAACTAATAAAGCCAAGCTAGCCAATAAATAAAGCCCCCAGAATATAGCACCATATTCACTCTCGAACGTCGCTCTGAGTAGCCAAACTTTGCCAATAAAACCTGAGAGCGGCGGCATTCCAATGACCGTAATAGCAGCGATAGCAAACGCCCCGCCAAGTAAAATAGGCTGGGTGACAGGTCGGCCTATTGTGATGCGATCAGCGACTTTACCACGTTGAATGCCTATCATATCGGTAAGTAAGAATAATGCAGCCGTAACAAGTGTCGAATGAACTAGATAGAAAATAGCTGCAGCACTGGCTTCTTCTGTTTGCACAGCAACGAGCGCAACCAGCGTACCCACAGATACTATCACTAAATTAGCCACAAGTTTGCGCATGTCTTTACTCGCCAGAACACCAATTGCGCCCATTACAATAGTTGCTAAGGCTAACCACCACAGCCAACTCTGGGCCATATGGCTTAACTCACCGGCTTCATCACCAAAAATCAGCGTGTACACTCGCATCATCGAGTAAACACCCACCTTGGTCATAATTGCAAACAGTGCTGCAACGACCGGTATGGCCGTCGCATATGTGTTAGGCAACCATAAATGAAGCGGTAAAAGCGCGCCTTTTAGTGCAAATACAACAAGTAATAACAAGCCACCAATCTTTGCAAGGTAAACATCATCACCCTGTAAGTCTGTGATCTTGCTTGCCATATCAGCCATGTTTAATGTGCCAAGTACACCATATAAAATGCCTAGCGCAATTAAGAAAATGGCTGAGCCCACCAAGTTCATTATCACGTATTGTAACGCTGCTCGAGTGTTATGCTTATCGCCGCCATGCATTAACAATGAATAAGATGCAATCAATAACACTTCAAAGAAAACAAATAGGTTAAATGCATCGCCCGTTAAGAATGCGCCATTTACACCCAACACTAAGAAATGCAATAAAGGATGATAAAAGCTGCCCTTCTCGTCATCGCCTGCACACGCATACAATGCACAAGTTAGTCCAAGCAAAGAAGTGAGAGAAACCAGTAAAGTCGAGAGCGGATCAGCAAACAACACAATACCGAACGGTGCCTGCCAATCACCTATCGCATAGGTTGTGCTACCCATTTCTTTTACTTGTAACAACAGCAGCACCGATGCTAGCAAGGTGATAAAACTGAGTGCCACTGAAGAAAAGCGACGGATCTGCTTATTCTTACCACAAGGTGGCATTAATAAAATAACCCCTGCCAACATAGGAAGTAATACAGGCAGAGAAGTTAAATGTTGGATCATGCTTTGCCCTTGTTATTATTAGTCGGAACTTGACCATTAACATGGTCATTACCTAAATCTGCACGGCCTCGGATTGCTAAAATCACCACAAATGCGGTCATCGCGAAGCCAATTACAATCGCAGTTAACACTAAAGCTTGTGGTAAAGGATCTGCGTAATCTGAACTATATCCAAGTACAGCGGCTTTATTTAAAGTTAAACGACCTGATGCGAATAAAAATAAATTCACCGCGTAAGACAACATAGTTAGGCCTAATACCACAGGAAAAGTTCTTGAGCGCAAAATCAAGAACACGCCACACGCGACCAAAAGGCCCACACAAGATGCATATAATATTTCCATTAGATGTTTACCTCTTCTTTCGGTGCATTGGCAGTTAATTTACCTAGACTTGCTAAAATCATCAGCGTTGCACCAACAACAGTGATATATACCCCTAAATCGAATATGAGGGCACTGGCAAGCTCAATCTGGCCAATTACAGGTAAGTCAAAGTAATCAAACCATGTTTTCAAGAACGGACGGCCAAATAACCAACTGCCTACACCTGTTGCTAGGGCAATTGCGATACCCGATGCAATAATTTTACGGTAGTTGATGGTTAAACGCTCTGCTATCCAGTTCGAACCATGCGCAATGTACTGCAGAATAAAGGCTATCGCAGTGATAAGACCTGCAATGAAGCCGCCACCAGGTAAGTTATGGCCGCGAAGGAAAATATAGAAAGACACTAACAACGCGAGTGGTAGTAGACTCTGTGAGATACTTGCAAGCAACAACGGATAGCGCTCTTTCGCCCAAGGGCGCCCTTCACTATCAGAACCCGGCATAAACAGCGGTAAGTTTACCAATAGCTTGTAGATACCCAACGCAGCAATACCGAGTACACAGATCTCACCAAGCGTGTCAAAACCACGAAAATCAACCAAGATCACGTTTACCACGTTAGTACCGCCACCGCCTGTTTTCGCATTTGCTAAGAAGAAATCAGAAATACTGGTCAGTGGACGAGTAATTAACGCATAACAAATACTACCAATTACGATACCGATTGTTGAAGCGATCCCAAGGTCACGCAATACACGTACTGAGCTTGAAGCTTTAGGTGACTTCTGCGGTAAGAAAAATAATGCCAACATAAGTAAAATAATGGTGACAACTTCTACCGTTAATTGGGTTAATGCTAAATCAGGGGCTGAGAAGCGTGTAAAGGCAATTGACACCATTAAGCCTACAACAGACACCATTAACAAAGAAATCATGCGCTGGCGATGCCAAATAACGGTTGCGATTGCAGCTATCATTAATAAGCCTGCGCCAATACCATTGTGCACATCTACTGGTGTCAGAGGGTTGTCACCCGCTAACTGTGCCATTTCAAATAGCGGCCAACCAGCAGCCAGTAAAACAATCACAAACATCAGCATTAAATAACGTTGCAGAGAACCATTTTCAACTGCGGCAATTTTGTTTTGGCTCCATTTCACTAATTTGGACACTGAGCCATCAAACATCTTTTTACCCGTCATTGGCGGCAGTGATGCTTGGAATTGGAATAAATACTTGCGCTGAGTATAAATTAAAATACCACCGGCAACGGCCAGCGCACTCATAAGCAATGGTAAATTAAAGCCATGCCATAAAGAGATCTTATACTCTGGTACCTGCCCTGCAAGCACCGCATCTGCAGCAGTATAAATAATGTCATGAACGATAAAGTTCGGGAACATCCCCACAATTAAACACAAGGCAACAAGTATTTCGATTGGAACACGCATGTATCTTGGTGCTTCATGTGGCTCTTTTGGTAAATCAATTGGATCACCGTTAAAGAAAACATCATGAATAAATCGCGCAGAATAAGCGACTGAGAAAGCAGCAGCGATGGTTGCAAGCACTGGTACTAACCAAGACATTGAGCCTAATAATTGTTGGTGCAGGGTCTCTGCAAAGAACATCTCTTTTGATAAGAAACCGTTGAGTAGCGGCACACCCGCCATAGACGCGGCGGCAACCATAGCAAGCGTTGCGGTATAAGGCATGAATCGCCACATACCATTGAGCTTACGCATATCTCGTGTCCCCGACTCATGATCAATAATACCTGCAGCCATGAATAATGACGCTTTAAAAGTCGCATGGTTAATAATGTGGAAAATTGCCGCGACGGTTGCAAGCTCAGTATCCAAACCAAACAATAAAGTAATCAAACCTAAGTGACTGATTGTAGAGTAAGCTAGCAACCCTTTTAGGTCGTGCTTGAACAGCGCAACATAAGCTGCAAACAATAAAGTCGCTAAACCAGTAAGGCCAACTAAAATAAACCAAAGCTCAGTTCCCGCCAGCGCTGGGTAAAAACGTGCCAGTAGGAAAATACCCGCTTTTACCATAGTCGCACTATGTAAATAAGCACTTACAGGTGTTGGTGCTGCCATCGCATGTGGCAACCAGAAGTGGAATGGAAACTGTGCAGACTTGGTAAATGCGCCTAATAATACCAATACTAACGTAGCTTCATATAAGTCATGTGCTTGAATAAGCTCGCGGCTTGCTAGTATGACATCGATATCATAGCTACCGACAATATGACCCAACATTAACAGACCGGCAAGCAAGGCAAGACCACCACCGCCTGTGATAGTTAGCGCCATACGTGCACCTTTACGTGCTTCTGACTTATCCCACCAATAGCTAATTAATAAGAATGAGCTAATGCTGGTAAGCTCCCAGAATAGCCATAGTTGAAGCACATTATTCGCCGTTACAATACCTAACATCGCCGTCATGAACAGCATTAGATAAGCAAATAATTTCGGCATAGAGTCTTTTTCACTCAGGTAATAACGGGCATAGAAGATAACCAACATGCCAATACCTAAGATCATAAAAATAAATAACAGTGAGAGCCCGTCAAGTCGGAATGATAACTCTAGGCCAAGTGCAGGCACCCAATTGATGCTTTCACGCAGTACTTCACCCGCAAAGACATCTGCAGCAGAGTTAATGACCAGTATTAAGGCAATAGCAGGCATTACGAGTGTTAAAGCGGTAGTTTGGTTACGCGTTAACTTGCCTGTTAAAGATGAAATAATACTGCCAAAGAAGGATAGCAAAGGTATCCAAAGCAAAGTCATATAATTAACCTTTTTTATTGTGCTGTCACAGAGATAAACAGTGCAACTAAACACTGATAGTCATGGATAGTTATGCATCTAATTGCGCATTTTCTCCATGCAAAACTGTTACAATTTATACTTTATTAGTGTTTGAGTTGTCTATAGTTTTAGGTTCTAGCTGGTTAAATACTAGACGAAATTAACAAACAATTCAGATTAAATTATAAAATTAGATATAAGCAGACAGCTTAATTAATAATAGTTTGAGCGTTGTTTGCCAGCTTTTGCTGCTCAATCAACCAATCTTGTTGTACTTTTTTTTGCCAAAGCTGTCTATATTGTTCCGAAAGTGGCAGTTCTTGAAATTGCATTTTGCTCCATTTGAGCGCAGGTTTAAAAGCGTCAAGCTTACCATTTTGACAGGTCTTTGATTTTACCCAGCCCTGAGGCGCATTTTCAGGTGAACCAACAAATAGGTTTGGTGCTTTAAACCCTTGTGAATTACACAACCAGTGCGCTTTTTGGCCATAAATGGCATATTCATCCTCAAAGCCACTGAAGTGCATTAATTCATGAACCAGAACGTCGTAATCACTTGTCAGAGTGAGCGTCATTTGTGTCCCTCTTACATTCGCAAGCCCACTTGTTGTCATGACAATTAAGAAGTCTGATTTAGGCAAATCTCGCATAACGTCACAAGTTGCAAACCCCTTAAAGCCCTCTTCGCACATAAGTGCATTGCCGACATAATAAACCTCACTCAAACAAAAGCTATTCTGCTCTGGCTCTGGCTTTTGCAAATATTTGTCTCGTAAAGCATTTAAATGCTGATATACAGAAAAACGATCGGCTAATAACAATACATTATTTTTGCACTCTGTATTAAAAGCGATTTGTTCAGGTAACAATGCGATAGATAGCCCGTCTAATTGGCTCTCATTCAATTTATCAGGTGCGATGCCTTGCTGAACACCTAATACTGTCTCTAATCGCTCTGTTGGCTTAAGGTGCTTTGACAACGTCGTTAATTCTTCCCAGCGCTGCTTTAAAACGAGTAGCTCAACCAATTCATTCAATCTTGTTTCGGGAATGTTGGTTGGCAAAGCCTGCCAGAGAAATCTTGTTTTATGAAACTCGCCCTCCCGAACCAAATGGAATAGCCAAGCTAAATTCACTTCAGGCTCATCTAAGCGCCGAAGTTTTTCTAGGGTAGTGGCGGGTAAGTAGAATGGGTTTATATCGACAAAATAATACGCTTGAGGAAAGCGCTCTAAAAAATCAGATTGTGAAAGTTTATCCGCAAGCATTGGGTGATCAACACTGCTGTTGATCACCACAAGAAAGAAGCAAAAGCAAAAATACTTAGCCAGCTTTAACACCGGCAAAAAGCTCTAGTTCCAATCGAGCATATTTATGCTCGACAAATTCGAATACATTTGTAGCCAGTGCAAGTTTAAAGAAGTCGACCGCGACAGCCTCTTTACCTCTTGCTTGATATAGCTTTGCTAAATAAAAATATGCTTCACAGAGTCGCTCTGCATATTGCTGCTGCCCTGCTACACCCTCTGTGATCTGGGCTAAAAACTGAGTTTCGGTTAGCTGACCTAAGTAAAGTTGTACAAGCTGGGTAGACCATTCATCTGGGTTAAGTGCTTGGCTATTGGCTTTCAACTGCTCGTAAGCGACATTGGCATCAACTTTTGCTTGCGCTAAATATACCCACATAACACGATAAGCATCAGCGGGAGAGCGTGCTAAAAATGCCTCTAAATCTTGGCTAGAAAGCTCTGGTCTGCCACCATAATAAAGCGCTATGCCACGATTAAGATAAGCATATTGATGGTCTTCGTCCAATTCTAAAACCGCATCAAACATTTCGTACGCCTTACCGAAATCCTGTGCAAGTGTATGGTGAATGCCTAGAAAATTATACACAGAGGCAAGATCTGGTTTTAGCTGCACTGCACGATTAAAGTCAATACGCGCCAATGTTGATAAACCAACGCTGTCATAGAGTCGACCTCTTCTCAGAAACAACTCTGCTTTTTGGTCATTATTAATTTCAGGAGAGAGCAACAGTTCCGAATAACGAGCAATTTCAATTTCATTTCTATAATTTGGTGCGAGTGGGACACCTAAAGGTACATTAGCCACCGACTTAGCCGTTTGTTTCTCTGAGGTTGTTTGACAACCCGCTAAGGTCATCGCAACCACTGATGCGAGTAGAAATGATTTAAACTTCATTGGCTTCCTTTATGTGATATCAGCAAACTTGAATCGTCTTTATATGCTGACACTCGTAATAGCGATAAGTGCCATTAAAACATAAAAAAAGGGGCCTAACAGCCCCTTTTCATTGTTACATGAGAGAAAACAGATTATTCAGCTGGCTTTTCTTGCTCAGCGTCTGCTTTTTTCTCAACAGCTTCTTTGATGCTCAGACGAACACGGCCCTGACGGTCAACTTCAAGTACTTTAACTTTAACTTCTTGACCTACAGATAGGTGATCAGACACGTTGTTTACACGCTCTTCACTGATCTGAGAAATGTGTACAAGACCATCTTTACCAGGAAGTACGTTAACGAATGCACCAAAGTCAACGATACGTACAACTTTACCATTGTAAAGCGTACCAACTTCAAGTTCTGCAGTAAGCGCTTCGATACGTGCGATAGCATCTTTTGCACTTAGACCATCTGTTGCAGCAATCTTAACTGTACCGTCATCTTCGATTTCGATTGTTGTACCAGTCTCTTCAGTAAGCTGACGAATTGTTGCACCACCTTTACCGATCACATCTGCAATCTTCTTCGGTGGAATGTTCATTGTGTAGATACGCGGTGCAAATTCAGAAAGCTCTTCTGAAGGTGCCGCAATAGCTTGGTCCATCACACCTAAGATGTGTAAACGCGCCGCTTTTGCTTGCTTAAGTGCGATCTGCATGATTTCTTTAGTGATACCTTCAATCTTGATATCCATTTGAAGAGCAGTAACACCCGCGTTAGTACCAGCTACTTTAAAGTCCATGTCGCCTAAGTGATCTTCATCACCTAAGATGTCAGAAAGAACAACAAAATCTTCGCCTTCTTTAACTAGACCCATTGCGATACCCGCAACAGAAGCTTTAACTGGTACACCCGCGTTCATAAGCGCTAGTGACGTACCACATACAGAAGCCATTGAAGATGAACCATTTGATTCAGTGATTTCTGATACTACACGGATTGAGTATGGGAATTCTTCAAGTGTAGGAAGAACTGCAGCTACACCACGCTTAGCTAGGTTACCATGACCGATTTCACGACGCTTAGGAGAACCTACAAAACCAGTTTCACCTACACAGAATGGAGGGAAGTTGTAGTGCAACATGAAGTGGTTCTTTTGAGTACCAGTTAGGTCGTCAATTAGCTGTGAATCACGCTCAGTACCTAATGTTGCAGTAACCAACGCCTGAGTTTCACCACGTGTGAAGATAGCAGAACCGTGCGTACGAGGTAGAACACCCGTCATTACGTCTAGTGCACGAACCATGTCTGGTTCACGACCATCGATACGCTTTTCACCCGCGATGATACGACCACGTACTGTCTTCTTCTCTAAAGAACCAAACAACTTACCAACTTCTTGCTCATCTAAAGACTCATCTTCAGCAAGCTCTGCAGTTAGCTTTTCAACAACTTCTGCTTTAGCAGCAGAAAGCGCTTCTTTACGTGCCACTTTGTCAGTGATCAGGTAAGCAGCGCCAATTTTCTCTTCTGCGATTGCAGCGATTTTATCAGCAAGTGTTACGTTCTTTTCAGGCGCAGTCCAATCCCAAACTGGTTTGCCAGCTTCTGCCTTGAACTCTTCAACAGCTTTGATAATAGCTTGTGCTTGTTCATGACCATAAACAACTGCACCTAGCATTTCTTCTTCTGTCAGTACTTCAGCTTCTGATTCAACCATTAATACTGCGTTTTCAGTACCGGCTACAACTAGGTCTAGCTTGCTTGACTCAAGCTCAGTCAGTGTTGGGTTAAGTACGTATTGACCGTCAGTGAAACCTACACGAACTGCACCTAGTGGACCGTTGAATGGGATACCAGAAATAGCAAGTGCTGCTGATGTACCAATCATCGCAACCATATCAGGCTGGATGTCAGGGTTTACAGATACAACTGTTGCAATAACTTGTACTTCATTTACGAAACCGTCTGGGAAAAGTGGACGAATTGGACGGTCAATTAGACGAGCGATCAATGTTTCACCGTCGTTTGGACGACCTTCACGCTTTAAGAAACCACCAGGGATACGACCAGCAGCGTACATACGCTCTTGGTAGTTTACTGTTAGTGGGAAGAAGTCTTGACCTGGTGCCGCATCACGCTTACCAACAACCGTTACTAAAACTGAAGTGTCGCCAATGCTTGCTAGTACCGCACCGTCAGCTTGACGTGCAATTGCACCTGTTTCTAGGGTCACTGTATGTTGACCTAGTTGAAATTCTTTAATAATTGCTTGCACAATATTTTCCTTATTTAAAACAAAATAAAACGCCAACAATCACCAATTACAGTCTTAAATAGACTCAATAAATCTGCTTAAGTACTACAATTGGCTAACGCGTCGGCGTTCACTCGGCAAAATTGCCAAGTGCGAGTAAGTATACTTGTAGAATACCCACAAAAAAAGGGGCGATTAGGCCCCTTTTTTATCATTGACTAAAAAGCCAACATAAACAAAAAGATTAGCGACGTAGGCCAAGCTCTTTGATTAGTGCAGAATAACGCTCAACACTTTTACCTTTTAGGTAGTCTAGAAGGTTACGACGTTGGCTAACTTTACGTAGAAGACCACGACGTGAGTGGAAATCATGCTTGTGGTTAGCGAAGTGACCTTGTAGCTTGTTGATGTCAGCAGTTAGAAGTGCAACTTGTACTTCTGGTGAACCAGTGTCGCCTTCTGCACGTGCGAATTTTGCTACGATTTCTGCTTTTTCTTGGTTGCTTAGTGACATAATAACTCCAAAATAAATTTAAATTGTGCTTTAGCCGATCACTAATTCAGCCAAAGCGGGAAGCGGCGCGTAGTTTATCAACATTCACACCTAAACTCTAGTATTTAATCTTGTTGACTTGAAAGTGCGCGTTTTGCTTTTAGTAAGCCTTGATCATTACGTTCACCTACACCAGCAAATTGACCATTGGCAACGACTTTAATCGGACCCTCTGGCAACTCACCACAACTTACTGTTTGACCGTGGCCAAATGCAATGCCTTGCGTTTCATCAATTTCAACACAAGGTAAATCAACGAGTGCGGTATCCATGGGTAACAGCAATTCGTCAAGATACGTACTTGCTGGTAAATCTTCTGCTTTCGCCTGATTTAGTCTTTCTTCAAGTTGCTCGAGTGTCAGCATTTTATCACTTGGATAATGCCCCACTTTCGAACGATGAAGCATAATCACATGTGCGCCACAGCCAAGCTTTTCGCCTAAGTCGTCAACAATTGTGCGAATATAAGTGCCTTTAGACACATGCGCCGTCATTTGAATTTCTTCATTTTCTGCGTCATATTCGTCAAGTGTTAAACTGAACACATTGATCTTGCGACATTTGCGTGGCACTTCGATACCTTGCCTTGCATAAAAATACAAAGGCTTGCCTTCGTATTTCAACGCTGAGTACATCGAAGGGTATTGATCTGATTCACCTAAAAAGCTAGCAACTTGCTCTTCAAGCATTTCTTGCGTCACTGCAACTGGACGAGTTTCGACTACTTCACCGTCAGAGTCTGAGGTGGTGGTACGTTCGCCTAATTTTGCTCTTACGACATAGGTTTTATCGGTATCAAGTAAAAACTGGCTGAACTTAGTCGCTTCACCAAAACAAATTGGCAGCATACCTGTCGCAAGTGGGTCTAGTGCCCCAGTGTGACCAGCTTTTTGCGCGTAATAAATACCTTTAGCGCGCTGTAATGCTTTATTTGAAGAAATGCCTTCTGGCTTATGAAGAAGTAAAATGCCATCAACCGGGCGACCTTTAGATCGTCTCGCCATGCTAATTACTCTTCGTTTTCTTCCTCTGGGCCGCGCTTTGCATTGTCTTCACGGATCACAGAGTCAACTAAGTTAGAAATACGCATACCTTCAAGAAGAGATGTATCAACAACAAATCTCAACTCAGGCATAATGCGAGCGCGAATACGTTTACCTAAAATAGAACGAATATAGCCCGTTGCATCATTCAGTATTTGTACGCTCTGTTTGGTTTTATCTTCATCACTGGTATTTAACACAGTCACAAAAATTTTCGCGTATGAAAGGTCTCTTGAAACTTCAACGGCAGAAACCGTAACAAAACCTAAACGCGGATCTTTAATTTCTCTTTGTAAGATCACAGCGATTTCTTTTTGAATTTGCTGTGCAACTCTGTCAGTACGAGAAAATTCTCTCATTATCACCTACTTGTAATTTAAACCATTGATTTTAGTAATAGTTTTATTCATATCTCTAATAGACGAATGGGGGCATATAAATGCCCCCATTTTTGTAATTCAGTATAGCAGTTGATTACAGGCTACGCTGGATCTCTACAACCTCGAATACTTCAATTTGGTCGCCTACGCGTACATCGTTGTAATTCTTAACACCGATACCACATTCCATACCGTTACGAACTTCATTTACGTCATCTTTGAAGCGACGTAGTGATTCAAGCTCACCTTCGTAAATAACAACGTTATCACGAAGTACGCGGATTGGATTGTTACGTTTAACAACACCTTCAGTAACCATACAACCGGCAATTGCGCCAATTTTAGGTGACTTAAACACATCACGAACTTCAGCAAGACCAATGATTTCTTGCTTGAATTCAGGTGCAAGCATACCAGACATTGCCTGCTTAACTTCGTCGATTAAGTGGTAGATTACACTGTAATAACGTAAGTCTAAGCTTTCAGCTTCAATCACTTTACGAGCCGATGCATCAGCACGTACGTTAAAGCCTACGACAATCGCGTTTGACGCTGCAGCAAGTGTTGCATCAGTTTCAGTGATACCACCTACACCTGTACCAACAATCTTCACTTTAACTTCATCTGTTGATAGCTTCACTAACGCATCAGAAATCGCTTCTACTGAGCCTTGAACGTCCGCTTTAAGTACAACATTAACTTCAGACACATCGCCTTCTGTCATGTTAGAGAACATATTCTCAAGCTTCGCTTTCTGCTGACGGGCAAGTTTAACATCGCGGAATTTACCTTGACGATAAAGTGCTACCTCACGCGCTTTACGCTCATCTTTAACAACAGTCGCTTCATCACCAGCAGCAGGCACACCAGAAAGACCTAAGATCTCAACAGGAATTGAAGGACCCGCTTCTTTGATGTCTTTACCATCTTCGTCTTTCATTGCACGAACACGGCCGTACTCAAGACCACAAAGTACGATATCACCTTGCTTAAGTGTACCTGACTGAACTAGTACAGAAGCAACAGGACCACGGCCTTTATCTAAGCGAGATTCAATGACAACACCTGAAGCCATACCATCATGAACAGCTGTAAGCTCAAGGATTTCAGCTTGCATTAGAACCGCTTCAAGTAGCTCATCAACACCTTGACCTGTCTTCGCTGAGATGTGAACGAACTGTACGTCACCGCCCCAATCTTCAGGAATTACATCATGCTGAGAAAGTTCATTCTTAACGCGATCTGGATCTGCTGTTTCTTTATCGATTTTGTTTACAGCAACAATCAGTGGTACTTCAGCCGCTTTAGCGTGCTGTACCGCTTCGATTGTCTGAGGCATTACGCCATCATCTGCAGCAACAACTAGGATTACAATATCAGTTGCTTTCGCACCACGCGCACGCATTGAAGTAAACGCTGCGTGACCCGGGGTATCTAGGAAAGTTACCATGCCGTTTTCAGTTTCAACGTGGTAAGCACCGATGTGCTGAGTAATACCACCCGCTTCACCTGATACCACGTTCTTAGAACGGATGTAGTCAAGTGTTGACGTTTTACCGTGGTCAACGTGACCCATAACCGTTACAACTGGAGCTCGAGATTTCAGCTCAGCCGAACCTTCACAACGGTCATTTAGTACTTTTTCTTCTAGCTCATTCTCTTTAACAAGAACAACTTTGTGGCCCATTTCTTCAGCAACAACTTGTGCTGTTTCTTGGTCAAGTACTTGGTTAATTGTAACCATTTCACCCATCTTCATCATGGTTTTAACGACTTCAACGCCCTTAACCGCCATGCGAGATGCAAGCTCTGCAACTGTGATTGTTTCACTGATACGAACTTCTTGTTTTACGTCAGCAACTGGCTTTTGGAAACCATGTTGTAAAGAAGTAGGTGCCTTCAGCTTACCTTTGCGGCCTCTCACTGGTGCTTCAGCTTTTGCTGGACCTTTCTTCTTTTTCTTACGACGTGCACTCTTTTCTTCACGCGCATCTGACTCATCTTCTGCTTCACGAGCATATGTTGATGTAGTCATGTGGTGATCTGCTGTTTCTTCGCGCTTCTTGCGCTCTTCTTCTTCCTTTTTCCAGCGCGCTTCGTTTTCTTCAGCTAGACGACGAGCTTCTTCAGCTTGACGTTTTGCTTCTTCTTCAGCTTTTTTCAAAGCTGCTTCTTCTGCTTCTTTCTGCAATCTTTCAGCCTCTAGACGATCTTTCTCTTGCTGTTCTGTATCCACTTGCTTGCTCTGCTGTTCTTTGGCTTTACGTTCAGCATCAGCTTTACGCTTTGCCTCTTCTTTAGCTTTGCGCTCCGCTTCCTCTTTTGCTTTACGCTCTGCTTCTTCTTTCGCCTTTTGTTCAGCTTCTTGCTGAGCTTTCAACTCAGCTTCTTTACGAGCAGCTTCCTCTTGCGCTAAACGCTCTTGCTCTTTTTGCTGTTCAACGGCGCTCTTCTTGACATAAGTGCGCTTTTTACGAACTTCAACTTGTACAGATTTCTCTTTACCTGTCGAACCTTTCACGCTTAAAGTGCTTTTGCTTTTACGCTGTAATGTCATACGCTCTGGGCCTTCAGCACCTTTACCACCGTGCTGCTTGCTCAAATAATCAAGTAATTGTGCTTTTTCAGCTTCAGTGACCATATCACCATTGCTTTTGCTGATCCCAGCATCACTTAATTGCTGCAACAGTTTATCAACAGATGTATCAATAGTTTCGGCCAGTTTTTCAATACTTACTTCTGCCATAGTGTGTGTTACCTCCGTTAATAAATTTTATGCGTCTTCACCAAACCAACAGATATTACGTGCAGCCATGATAAGCTCACCCGCTTGTTCTTCTGAAAGTTCAGTAATCTCTACTAATTCGTCAATACCTTGCTCTGCTAAATCCTCAAGTGTTACAACGCCTTTACTTGCCATTACAAATGCAAGGTGACGCTCTAATCCTTCTAGAGCAAGTAAGTCTTCAGCAGGCTCTGCGCCTTCAAGACTTTCTTCAGTTTTCAGAGCACTTGTTGTTAATGCATCTTTTGCTCGATTGCGTAGCTCTTCAACTGTATCTTCATCAAGACCATCGATTTCTAAGAACTCAGCCGCAGGCACGTAAGCTACTTCTTCAAGTGAAGAGAAACCTTCATTGATAAGCAAAGTTGCAAAGTCATCATCGATGTCTAGGTTTTCCGTAAATAAGTTGATCAGTTTATCAGATTCAGCCGCGTTCTTCGCTTCCATATCTTCTACTGTCATCACGTTTAGTTCCCAGCCTGTTAACTGACTAGCTAAACGGATGTTCTGACCGTTACGACCAATTGCTTGCGCAAGGTTATCAGCTTCTACTGCGATATCCATTGAACGTGAATCTTCATCCATTACAATTGATGCAACTTCTGCTGGCGCCATTGCATTGATAACAAACTGCGCTGGGTTATCATCGTAAAGCACGATATCAACACGCTCGCCACCAAGTTCTGTCGAAACAGCTTGTACACGCGCACCACGCATACCCACACATGCACCCACAGGGTCAATGCGCTTATCATTTGACTTAACCGCAATTTTAGCACGTGAACCAGGATCACGAGCTGCACCGCGAAGTTCAATCATTTCTTCACCAATTTCAGGTACTTCGATGCGGAATAATTCCATCAGCATCTCAGGCTTAGAACGCGTTACAAATAATTGCGCGCCACGTGCTTCTGGCTTAACTTCGTATAATAAACCACGAACACGGTCACCCGGACGGAAACTTTCGCGTGGTAGCATATCTTCACGGTAAATCACAGCTTCTGCGTTGTTACCTAAATCAATGACAATTGCATCGCGCGTTGCTTTTTTAACTACACCAGTAACAAGCTCACCTTGCTGGTCTTTATAAGCTTCAACAACCAGCGCACGCTCTGCTTCACGTACTTTTTGTACGATTACTTGCTTGGCCATTTGCGTAGTAATACGGTCAAATTTAATTGACTCAATTTGTTCTTCAATAAAATCACCCAGTTCAATGCTGTCGTCATCAAAACGCGCTGCTTCTAAAGTGATTTCAGAAAATGGGTTTTCTAATGACCCATCTTCTTGTGGGTTTACTACCATCCAACGACGGAAAGTATCGTATTCACCCGTTTTACGGTCAATTGAAACGCGTACGTCAATTTCACCTTCATGCTTTTTCTTTGTTGCCGTTGCTAATGCAAATTCTAACGCCTCAAAGATTTTTTCTCTAGGAACCGCTTTTTCATTCGAAACGGCTTCTGCTACTAAAAGTATTTCTTTTGCCATAATAATGCCTCGCTTGCCCTTGTCCTTCGCTCTAATTATTAAAATTTTGCGATGATGTTGGCACGTTCAATATTGCTAAGCATGATCATATGATCTTGCCCATCGATTTGGAGAGTGATCATGTCACCAGATACAGCAACTAAATCACCTTTAAAATTTCTTCTTCCATCTTGAGGAAGCTTGGTACGAACTCTTAATTCTTCACCTTGTGCTTGCTCATAATGTGCAGGCTTGAATAAGGGTCTATCAACACCTGGTGAAGACACTTCAAGGTCGTATTCATTTGTAATCGGATCTTCAACGTCTAAAATCGCGCTCACTTGACGACTCACATCAGCACAGTTATCAACCGTGATGCCATTCTCATGTTCGATGTAAACACGTAGAGTTGAGTGTCTACCGGCTTGCACAAACTCTAGACCCAAAAGTTCGAATCCCAATGCTTCAACAGCAGGCTCTAGCATAGCTGTTAATTCTAGCTCGATTTTTGACACAAATATCCTCCATACAAACAAAAAAAGGGCAAAATGCCCAAAGTAATCATGTATCTTTAGCAAGCTTTAGATACAACAACGCCCCGGACCAAGCGGGGCGTCACACTAAATACAAAACTGTGCGGCCTGAGGCCTAGCTTGGTCACGCCAGCGCTAAATACGAACGCTATAAACGCAAAACGCGCATTACAATGAATGCGCGCTACCAGAGTAAGAAAACATAAAAATGTTATCTAAAATTGGTTGCGGGAGCCGGATTTGAACCGACGACCTTCGGGTTATGAGCCCGACGAGCTACCAGGCTGCTCCATCCCGCGCCAACGTGCAGCACTACTACTGCAAAAACAGGCTGTATTATAGGGAGTGTTCCATAAATAAGCAACCATAAAGCAGATAAATACGTCCTGATTTCTTTATTTATGAGTAAAAAGCAGAAACTCCTGAATTTTTAGCTCAAAAATTTTAAAGCCCTCTATACTTTTTATTAAGCGCTTTGACGAGGCGATATCATCAAGTTAGATGGTATAAAGATTAATGCAAATGGACGTGCCTAATATTTATGAGGCACTCAATATGAGTTTATCCCCTTACCAATTTCAGTTGTTAACCTCTTCGAGTAAAGATATTTGTGATGACTTTCAGCATTTCTTCACTTACTTTAATTTATTAGTCAAAAAGAAACTGCCCACTTTTATTTCTTGCTCTAATCTTTTTGATCATAAGCAATACATTTGCTCTCTAACTGAACACTTAACTTCTCAACAGAGCATTTGGCTGTATATAGAGAAAAATCGAGCTTATTTGAGCCGGCTTTTTCAAGATAAGTACCAAGTAAATGTCTTCCGAGAAGCTTTCCTAATGGCATTAAGCACCACATTAAAATCTAAGTTTACACTCGCAGTGCGCAAAGCTTGGCAAAGTATATTGTTTGTCTTCACGAATATGGTACAAACGCAAATCCATGGTGTTAGTAATGTGATATCTATGCTGCAATATCGAAATAAGCGTAGTATGACGACTCAATTGAATGGAAAATTGCGTTCAGATCCGTAAACTGTAAGAAATTCGCTTATTAGGAACATAAATGAAAAAAGCATTATTTTTTGCAGGTATTTTTACCGTGTCTTTGACTGGTTGTGATGTTTTCGAAAGTTCAAAAGCACAGATTGAACAGCAATACTTATCTGAAAATCAAGAATTAAAAGCTGCAATTGAAGCTATTCGTGAGCAAGGCTTACAAGCTGTTGCAGCATCAGCTGAAAAAGGCAGTGTCGCAGCCTGTGTTGCTACTAGCTTAGATGCTGATCCTATGGGTGCTTTGGTAGAAGTTGAGGGCGCATTACAAGATAGTGCTGATTTGGCTGGTTTAGTTGATACAATCAATAACTTAACCGAACAAGAGCTTAGCTTAGAAACAATCGGTCAGCTTCTTCAGCATGGAGCTGAAACCGTTGATTACCTCAAAACTTTACTCGGTGAATATGAGCTATCAGAATTACAAACTCAATTAACAAATTTACTTGAACAGGGCCAAAATAAAACCCAGGATGTCGGTCAGCATTTACGTGAACTGATTGAACAGTGCCAATAGTTACAATCTTAAAGCTTTTTTCAATGCTTTAGCTCCCTTCTATTGGACACCCAAATTTTAAGGAAGACTGCTTGTCTTCCTTAAAATATTCTCCAGCGACGCTTTTTAGACTTAATCTTATGTACCCAGTTCACTTCTATTGTAGTGACAGCCAAGGTATCTCTCTTTTGCTTAGAAATTAACTCATAGCTAATACTTTCTGTTGAGCCAAAATTCAGCGTATACATAAATGTCTTAGTATTTGCCCAACACTGAAGGATCTTCTTCGTGCCACTCTCTCTTAAACAGTAGTCACCAACATCTGGCGCTGTGACAGCAAACTTCACATCAGTATAACAGGTTCGCCCTTCATTCAACGCCACGCACTTGCTCGGCATGACGTTTAAGATCTCGGTTGGTCCTTCATCTTTTGTTTGTGCATAACTCGTAGAAGTCACAAGCAACGAACAAAATGAGATCATTTTAAAATACATACTTCACTCCTGCAAAAAAGACACGAGCGTGCCTGGAGTGAACAATTGGGCTTTCTACAATGTGCGACGAATAAATAAAACCAGACGCACCAGCACTGAATACCCAATTTTGAGCTATTGGGTAATCTGCTTGTAGCTGTAGGTAAAATGATGAAGTATTACTTACTACGTATTCAGGCCTAAATGCAGTCGCTTCATCAGCATCAATGCCATAATAATAATCAATAAAGGCAGATGAATAATAGTTTGCGCCTATATTTAACCAAACATCCCAGTTACGTAGTTCGAAGTTACGAGTTGTATCAAAATGAAATAACCAGCCATCACTGTCTCCAAACACATCAAATACAAGCTCTGTGACGGTTTGAAATTCTCCGTGATTAAAGTAATAAGCAAAACCAAGAGATAGATCATGCTCTCTTTCTTTGATACCAGCAAGCTCAGGCACTTGGTCTTCATTTTCATAATAGCCACTTTCATTAAACGGTTGCTGGTAGCTGCCTAAAATGGCATCGATGCCCCAGCCATCTTCAATGACTAATTGGTAGCCTAAGTCTGAACCACCGTAGAAATCGCCTGAATGGGTGTTCAAGTAAAAGTTTTTATATTCGATTTTTGCATCAATCAATAAGCCTGGTGCACTAAAATGAGAGTTGGCGCCCACGAGCTGAGTCATGGTTGAATCGACCCAAAACGTGCCTAAGCTGAATTGCCATAGCAATTCGTCTTTTTCAAGATGTTCATCTGCGTGGCTTAAAGTAGAAAAGAAGCAAAAACAACATAGCAACAGAGTTGTTATTTTTTTCATTGTTTTTATTAAAGCTGTGTTTATTGTCATTCTTCCTTGCATGATAACGTAAGCTTGTGGTGTCCAACAATATGAAAATGATGTTCTTACAATTTTACTCACTTTCCCAAATCATGAACAGCACTCAGCCAAAAAGAGTTGTAAACAAATGCAACAAGGCACAACGACTATTTGCAGTTAAAGTAATCTTTTAAAATAGCATAGTAAATTTGCTTCACCTGAATTAAATCAGGTATTGCGATACGCTCATTGACTTGATGTATAGTTGCGTTGGCTACCCCACACTCGATGACTTGAGTATGACTATTTGAAAAAAAACGCCCATCCGATGTACCTCCTGCAGTGGTCAGTTTGGGGTATTGACCACAGGTGTCATAAATAGCCCGCTCGACTAAGCCTAAGAAGCAATTATTTTGTTTATGCCCAGTGTAATAAGACTCACAGGGCCTTTCCCACTCACACTGTATGTATGCTTGGTTTTCAACTAATGCCTGCTCAACCAGCTTTATAATTGCTTTGCTATCATAGTTATGACTATAACGGATATTAAAAGTAATCTCACAGTTGTCAGGAATAATATTGTCTACACTATTATTCACCTGTAACCCTGTTATCTGCAGCCCCGTCTTAGAGCCATATTCATCCAACTCCCAAACAATGTTGGTCAGACTATTGATTATGTTGCCACTAATATGCGCTGCATTTACACTGTTTTCAGGGTAAGCAACATGCCCAGCTTTTCCTTTTATATGAATACGACCTGATAGCGCGCCTCTACGCCCATTTTTTATGGTATCTCCAGCAATTTTATCTGCGGTAGGCTCACCGACAAGACATGCATCAAGTACTATGTCGTTCTTAGCCAAATATGCAGCGATTTCCTTACTGCCATATTCTGCTTCTCCTTCCTCGTCAGAGGTAATTAACCAATATAAGCTACCTATTTGAGGTGATGTTTGATTAAGCATTTTTTTGGTTGCGGATAGCATAGCTGCGATACCGCCTTTCATATCTGCAACACCTCTTCCATAAATACAACCTTCAAATATTTCGCCTGAAAATGGACAGACCTTCCACCCATCCGAATTTGCAGGCACTACATCGACATGACCAATGAAGCCTAAACTCGGCCCAGGACCGAACTTTCTTGCGGCAATTAAATTTTTAACGCCATTGACTTCCAAAATCTTTATGTCAAACCCAAGTAGACTCAGTTGCTCAGACAGCCAACTTAAAGTACCTGCATCATCGGGGGTAATTGACTTGGCCCTGACCAAGGTTTGGACAAAATCTATGACTTCAAGGTCTGTTTTTTTTTCTATAACTGCACTAATCATAACGTTCGTTTATACATAAAAGATTGAATGTTATTTAAACGTTGCAGTATTGCATTCGTGTGTCACTTTACTTGCAATTTTAAGTCTTTGCCGCATGTAAAAATTGATTTTGATACCCAAAAATTAATCTAAATCAAAGTTTCAAAAATTTCTGAAATAACCTGAAATAAAAATTGATCTAGAACAGTTTTCGTTTTCTGGACTGGCCTATAGTGGCTTCAAGAAAAAAATTACATACCTTGCAAAGGCATCAGGAGATGAAAATGAAAAAACTTGGCGCAGCTCTACTTACTACACTTCTAGTAGCCGCTCCTTTAGCACAAGCTAAATTAAGCGTTAATGTTGGTCTTATTAATGTTAACCCTAGCGACACAGCTTCAGCTATTGATCAAAATAAAGCACTTGGATTAGTAGCAGATTCAAATACACAGCTGGGTATTACTTTTGATTATAAATACACTGATAACATTGTATTTGAATTAGTTGCAGCGACCCCATTTTCTCATACAGTAAATGGTGCAGGTGGTCTTGCTGGTGCTGAAATCGCTAAGGTTAAACACCTACCGCCTACATTTTTAGCTCAGTATCACTTTTTTGATTCAACAGCAAAATTTCGCCCATTTGTTGGTGCAGGCCTAAACTATACAGTTTTCTTCAGTGAAGACCCAAGCGCAGCACTTAAAGCAACACTGAAAACGGATGATGTAAAAGTTGAGCTTGATAGCTCTTTCGGCATCGCTCTTCAAGCTGGATTCAATTATGACATTGATGAAAAATGGGGTATCCATGGTATGGTATCAAAAATTGATATCAACACTGACGCAACAGTATATGCAAACGGTGCAAAGGCACTAACATCTGATGTTGAACTTGACCCTGTTGTTGCGATGCTAGGTGTTAAGTACAAGTTCTAAGTAAAAAATACAGTTACTTTCTCGATCCCTAAGGCCACAATCAGTGGCCTTTTTTATTATTGCTTTTTTTCGCCTCTAACATCGCTTTCCAATGTTCTATTTCTTCCGACAATACAGGGGCTGGACCCGAGTAATTTGCTGCTGCAAGCATATCTTCAACAGAGACAATACCTTGTTTGCTTTTAAACACCCCTCTTACATAGGCTATCGCATGAAGGCCTCTCGCCGTTGTAAACTTTTGCTCAATGTAAAAATATTTATGGTCCCACCCCACTAACTGAGTACTGACTTTAAATGATTCAAGCGGTTTAATATCTCGGATATAAGTAATGGCCGTTGCATTAACAATTGGAAACCAGCGACGCTTCATCACTACCTTAAATAGGCCAATCTCTTCTGTCATCCAAGTTCGAGCTAAGTCCATAAAGGCAAGATATCGCGAATTGGTCAAGTGCATATTAATATCGCAATCACTAGGCATTACTTTAAAATCTATTTTGCTAACATCCAGTAAGCCTTTGTATTCATTGTTTCTTTTAATCTTTAAAAGTAGCAGTATCAGCCTAAAATACAGGTTCATTTATGGTCCAACCAGTAAGTAAAAAATAAAGTTTAACATAAGCTTAGTTACTCACAATAAATTGTTGCTAAGCCGTATTTGCTCCACTAGTCTTAAAAGATAACTATTCTCACACGAAACTTAATATGAAATTGTATACTTTTGTGCTTACCAGCTTGCTCTTTTCTTCCTGTGTTTTTGCCAACTTTGATTTTGAGGGAAAAGGAAAAGTCACTTACCCAACAGGCGTAGACAAAACTTTTGCATTTGGCTTTGCTTGGGATGAACAAAAACAAGCATTTAGAATAGGTAAAAAGACCTATAACATGTCTAGTTTGCCAGAGTCATATTCTATTGCCCTTACACTCAGTAAAGACGATGATAAAGTATGGGTGCAAGAGTTCAATGCCGGGTTTATTGACAGCTTTGAATGGCAACTCGGGGAGCAAACAATTACTTTAAAGAAGAAAGAGTTTAAGGTGCCAGTAAAAGGAAACTATGTGCTTTCTCTTAATAAGATTGATTACTTTTTGGTGAAAAATAACATCAGTATTCAGATTAAGTTTAATGAAAAAGGAATTGATAACATCAAGATAGATGGTGTGACAAAAGATATGGGCGCTAAAAAGTAGTCCCATATCTTGGTAAGCGACTTAGCCAGATAAAGCTAAACTTTTACGGTCTTTCTATTTATACCGTATTCTCTTAATTTATTTGCCACTGCGGTATGGCTCAGCCCTAATCTCTTAGCAAGCTGCCTAGAGCTAGGGTACGCCGGATAAAGCTTTCTCAATAAAGTAGCTTCGAAGCGTTTAACTGCGTGTTCTAAGGTACCTTCAAAATCAGATTCCAAATACCCTAGTTCATGGGTGAATGTTGGCAATTGCATATGCTCTACACGAAGCTCTTTGTCATCCAGTAAAGAAACTGCGCGATACACTGCATTTTCAAGTTGTCTCACATTACCAGGCCAAGGGTATTGCTCTAAAAAAACTAAGCAATCTGGCGCGAGTGTTGGTGCTGGCTGACCATTTTGCTGTGCATACTTTTGAATAAAGTGCTCTGTGAGTGGCCCAATATCAGCTTTTCTATCACGAAGCGGTGCGATATCCAAAGTCAGTACATTAATACGATAGTATAAGTCCTCTCTGAAAGTACCTTCTTGAACCATCGCAGGTAGATCTTTCTGTGTCGCCGCAATGATCCTAACATTAACTTTGACTTCATTTTCATCGCCGACTTTTCTAAACGTGCCATCTTGCAAGAAGCGAAGCAGCTTTGTCTGTAACTGGGTCGACATTTCACCCACTTCATCTAAAAAGACAGTGCCGCCATCGGCTTGCTCTAATACGCCGCGTTTCGGTGCTGCATTCTCTTCAAAGCCTGCGTATCCAAATAACTCTGACTCCGCAACATCATCTGGTAAAGAAGCACATGACAAAGCGATGAAGGGTTTAATTGAACGATTTGACGCGTAGTGACATGCTCTAGCCAACAACTCTTTACCTGTGCCTGTCTCACCTGTAATTAGGATCGGTGCATCTAATTGGGACATCTTGCGCGCTTCTCGCACAACACGGCGCATTGCCGTACTATTGCTATGAATAGTTGCAAAGCTTTCTTGCCCGTAACGTCTGAAGGCACTGACTTGCTGGCCTAAACGGCTTTGCGATTTAATATTAATTACCGCGCCGGCAAGAATATCGCCATCTGGTTTTTGCGGCACAGTGATCGGTAAGATGTCAGCAATATAATCTTCACCACCCACTTCAACACGCGTGGTTTGTCCTAATACTTCTTTACCTTCTAGCCAACGTGTGAAGTTAAACCCTTTTAGAAGATTATTAATATTCTCACCCAGCACATCGTCTAGGCTCAAACTGAGATCTTTACAAGCTGCGTCATTACAATGACGAACCCACCCCTTTGCATCGATGGATATCACACCATCTGGAAGCGCGCTAAGCAGAGTATTGAGCTCATTATGTTCTCGCTCAGAAGGCAAGAAAGCAGTAGTACGCACATCTTCAACACCATCAATTAAGCGAATCTCAGGCATTATTTTCTGAAATTGTTCAAACTCGATAGGTGGAAAGCTGACATACATTTTGCAATTGACCGAATCGACCTCAATACCCTTAAGGTCAACCTGATAATTTACCAATATATTCAAAACTTCTTGTGCAATTCCTATCCGATCGGCACACAGGATTTCAAGACGCATTTGTTCCTCAAACAGGGCTATATATGACACGGCGAAATGATACTCTAAGAATAGTCGTCAGACTAGAAAAATGTAAACATTATTGAACGTTTCACTGTACTTATTCTTTGAATAAGCTATTTTATGAATTGAAAAGTCCACATATTGGATACAAATTTAACAATTGCATAAAGCTGAACAAATATTTTATAATACTAACGACTGATATATGTGAGTTTTAAATGTCATTAACTAGCTACCCCAAAAAATTTGTTAACCATGTTACAGCTTATTTGCTTCTCATATTCATATCAGCGTGTTCAGTTGAAGACCCATATGAAACAGGGCCTTCTGAGCAGCAGCAAGAAGAAAAAGATGAACGTGACAAGGTTGTTGAAGCCATTATTCCTTTCTCTTTCAAAGTGAAAGATTCAACAGGCACCCCTGTCGCTAACTTAGATGTGAAAATAGCAGGACACTTATACCAAACGAATGCTCAAGGCATAGTGCATCTAGATACGTTAACTTTAGGTAATTACCCCGTTGAGATTATCCATCCCGATTATCATATTCTCTCTTCAACCATCAACATTTCTCCGGCAAATGACAGCGAAGTCATAGTTCTATCTAAAAAAGTAGAGAATGAAATCAGTTTGGTTTTCGCCGGTGACACTATGTTTGGCCGCCGCTTTATGGACCCAAGCATCACGACCATGAATAACTCGGTGCCCGATTTACCTGATGCCCTCATCAATAAATCAAACGCAGCAACCGCTGCAATTGAAATCACTCAACATGTAAAGCCACTCTTTCTAAATCAAGATTTTGCTTCTGTAAATTTAGAATCCCCAGTGCTCAATCAGCCAGTAAGTGTTCATCCAACAAAAGAGTTTTCTTTTTTCTCTCTACCTGAAACGCTAGAGGGTTTAAAGTCAATTGGCATCGACTATGTCGCGCTGGGTAACAACCACGTTTACGATTACCAATTAGATGGGCTAAATGACTCTCTAAAATTTGTATCAGAGGCTGGGCTTCTTCACAGTGGTGCGGGTCTAAATAAAGTTGCCGCTTATGCCCCGGTATTTGAAAAAGTTAAGGGAACGACCCTAGGTTTAGTGTCTGCCACTTCAATTCGTGGTGGCGATCATGCCGTGACCTATGTCGCAGACGAAGAAAAAGGTGGCGCAGCTGATTTATCTGATTCAAAGTCCTTAGCTGAAGCATTGCAGTTAAGCAAAGAGAATAGTGATTTCACCGTCATACAATTACACGGTGGCGATGAATATTCTTATGCCCAAACAGACTATATTGAGAATCGCTACAACCTGATTTCTAAGCTCGAAGAAAAACCTGACTTAATGGTGACCCACCACCCTCACGTTGCGCAAGGCTTTGACGTCTATGATGGCGTACCAACTGTATTAGGACTTGGTAATTTTGTGTTTGATCAAAACCGATTAGAAACAGTTTTAGGCCTTGCTGTTGAAGTCCGAGTTAACAAAAACACCACCCCTAAAGTGAGCTCAGCAAGAGCCTACCCTATTTATATCGAAGAATATAAACCTCGCCTCATTTCTGGTGATTTAAGTAACTACTTAATAAAACGGGTTGCTGAATTCTCAAATAATGTCTCAGTGATCCCCAGGCAAGGATATGCTGACATTTTATTCTCTCAACAAGTTGCTGCGACGCAATTAAAGCAAGAAGTTATCGAACTTCAACCTGGTGAACATATTATAGATTTGCGCATGCTGGCACCTAGCCATAGCTTTTTGAGCCAAATAACAACTGATGTTGAGGTCACTTCACTGATCTTGGGCAGAGATTTATTAGTATTTGGTGATTTCGAAGATTGGGATAATGATGATACTCAGTTTGAAATAAATCACTGGGATCATTCTGATGAAGATACAGTGCCATGTCTGACAGGTGCATACCGAGGTAATCAAGGATTATGCTTAACGAGAGACCAATTTGATAACCTTGCCCAAAGGGTACCGTTTAAGCAAACGGTACGAGCTTTTCCACTCACCCCTGCCGATGACGTTAGCAAAGTCTTTCATAAACATACACTTTACGGGTATGCTAAAGGTATCAATGCTGGTCAATTAGAATTAGATTTAAGTATCTTAACTTCTGAGGATTCACTTATTTTCTCAGAGCAAACTTTACCAGTATTAGAAGGTGGGGAGTTTGATTGGCAGCCATTTAACATCGACTTCGAGCTGCCAGATGACAGAAATGTATTGGGCCCAGAGAATTTACCGCCCAGAGGGATCCGTTTCGCGTTTATTCATTCGCCTCCACAAAATGGCAACGCTGAACTACAATTAGATGATATTGCTCTAATTTCTTGGCAGGATTCTATTGAATTAACGGATCGAACGTGGCGTACTACTCATTTACATGGAAAATCATTTTTAAAAGTATCAACTGACAAGGCTGTTCGATTAAATTTAACCTTTAGTCAATTCTGATTGACCTTTTAGGAACGCTTGGTGTCGGTAAAACAACAATTTTTCTTTGTAAAAAGGCATAAAACATTTTGGCTGATCATTAGTTTGATTTGCTTTATTCTGTTGGCTGAACTAACTGGTGCACTGCAGCGCTTTAATGCGCCTATTTTTAAATACTTTAGCCAAATTCAATCAGAAAAACACAGTGATGTTGTTGTCATTGAAGCTGATGCGCTTATTTTTGAACATGACCAACTCGTCTATTCTTTACTTGCGCACAATCCAAAAGCAATTATTGTTGTTTCAGACTCGAAATTAACACATATACAAGATGAAAGGGTCTTTTACCCTCGTCCAGATAATAACTTGTGCCTTGCAGACCTAAAAGCATGGCTTGGTTATACGATTCAAATCAATCACCAAACACATAACCAATGTACCAGCCTATGGGCTGAGCTATTTCCAGAGCGTCGCCTAGATCACTCACCATTACTCAGCTTTGCATTAGATTTACATGCTCTGCCAAAATTTAATAGCAAACGAGTGCAAAGTGAAGACTTACTAGCTGGGCAAATCACCGATAAATTAGTCTTAATATCACAAACGAATCACAGTTTTGGTTTACCAATTCGGGCACCAAAACTCTCCGCTGAAGTAAACCCAATTTACCTTCATGCTTTTGTTGCTCATAACCTCATTGAAGGGTCGTTAATTTCACTTATCAGTGGCAAGCTATCCCTGACTATTCAGTTAGTCAGCATCATTTTACTGCTCGTTCTTTATCAAAAAATTGCCTTTAATATAGGTATTGCCGTCGCATCTATCCTTTCCATAACCTGGCTAACGCTTTGTTTTTTTGTTATGACAGGTATGCATATGTTTTTACCTGCAGCCGAAGGCGTGATACTTAACTTTGTTACCTTATTTTGGGTCTTTTTATCGGCAAAATGGGTTGAAGAGGACGATCTAAAACGACTGATGAATAATATCAGACAAAAGATGTCTGGTCGTTATCTACCTAAATCGTTCACAGATCAAAGCACACCTTGGGACTCTATTATTCAATTAATTAATCAACAGTTGGCTTTAGATAAAAGTATTCTGCTTGCTCGCCTTGAGGGAGATCATCGTTTATACGAAATAAGAGCCATTAATTGCCAACTTTCAGATATTCACGAGATGCGCAGAGACTACGAACGTGCGCCCTATTCAGATGCAATCAAGGCATTTGGTACAGTCAAAATTACGCGCCCTTTCTTCAAAGCACTTGAAGAAAACGAATCCCAGTACATAGTCCCGCTTATGTATGCTGGTGATATTCGTGGGTTCTGGGCGATGACCATTACTCCAGATGAACGATTTAACGAAGCTGCGTTTATTAAAAATGTAAATCGATTTGCTAATCAGGTGGGGGAGCTTTTATTCCATTATCGTGTTTTCGAAACGCAAGGCAAAGCCGAAAGCAACGCAATTGCTCGTTTACTCACCTTGAATTTAGCCAAACCATTGAGTCAGCAAATAAAGCACTCGATTAACGAAATGGAACAAAAGCTGACAACCTTAGAGCATGTTTTCAATCAGATCCGTTCAGCGTCGGTGCTATTCAATTTATTCGGTCAGGTAGTACAAACTAATCATGCGCTTGAACAGCTAGCGAAACAGCATCACCTACCAATTTTCGAGATGACAGCGCTCGATTTGCTATGTCAGGTCAGTGAGTTAGATCATGAAAATGCCAAAGGAAAACTGCGCTATTTGACTTTGCACAAAGGCGAAATTTATCTCCCCGTCAAATTGGCTGAACAGCAGTTTGTATTAAACGTACGTACCATTGAATCATCGGATGAAAAAAGTAGTGCAGGAGAGCCCTTTGAAGTGGGGGGGATTTTATTTGAGTTCATTAACCTCTCTGAGCTGATGAGTCAAATACACCAAGACAAAGATCATGCAGGTTTGTTGTCAGAAAACAGTGAAAAGCAAAAAAATAACACCGAGTCTGAGGCATCTAATTAATGGATTGGATGCTGAGTATTTTTCCGACAGGTAGCGGCTTAGGCCAATCCGTTATCACCACGGTTTGGGTAGGCATAGCTGTTGTGTGCTTCTTAAACCTTCGCTTTGGTTTCCCTTTAACAGGTCTGGTTGTACCTGGTTACCTTGTGCCATTACTCATTGTTAGTCCGACTTCTGCCGCTGTTATCATAATTGAAGCGTTCGTCGTGTACTTCGTCATGCGGATTACTGCCAAGACTGTAATGGAGCGCTTAGGCTATGCTGAGATGTTTGGTCGAGACAGGTTCTTTGCCATTATCTTGATCAGTATTTTAGTGCGTGTGGTTATGGACACGCTATTTTGGCCTAGTGTCGCCGATGTACTAGGCAGTTGGGACATCACGTTTGACTACTCGACACAACTGTATAGCTTAGGGTTAGTCATCATTGCCCTCACAGCGAACGTTATGTGGAACGGCGGTTTTCGATATGGCACTAAAGTCACACTAATACAGCTTATCTTTACTTATGTTTTAGTACGATATGTATTAATGCCGATGACCAACTTCAGCATTGCCAATCTAGCCATTATGTATGAAGACGTGGCAGCTTCGATAATTGCAGCACCAAAGGCCTATATTATTTTAGTGATCACCGCATTTATCGCCTCTCGTGCCAACTTAAAATACGGCTGGGAGTTTAACGGTATCATGCTACCTGCATTACTGGCATTGCAACTCATGCAGCCGAGTAAACTGCTGACCTCTTTTATTGAAACAGCCGTGATCTTGATCATCGGGACTTTACTTCTTCAATATACACGCCTTAAAAACGCCAACTTTGAAGGCGCGCGCTTACTACTCTTTTTCTTCAATATAGGCTTTGCCTACAAGCTCGCGCTTAACTATTGTATTGTCAATTATTACCCAGCATTAAAAGTGACAGATACATTTGCTTTCGGATACATGCTATCCACTCTATTGGCGTTAAAAATCTATCAAAAAAATGCCCTTGGATTAATCATTAGGGCAACGTTTCAAACCTCTGTTGTCGGTGGGTTTGTCGCTATTTTCATTGGCTTTGTGATCATGTTTGTCCCCTCACTATTCATTGGCAACCAAATAAAGTCTTTACAGAGTTATACTGAAATACAAGATCTCAGCCAACAGCTCAGTGAGTACAAAAGTTACTTGTATACCGACCAAAAAAATAAAGTAGAGATCAGCCAGTATCAGCAGACCCAAAACTTGCAAACCTTTAGAGCTGCTATCAGCATTTTAAACCGTGACAGGCGTAATTTAGACAATATTAACAAAGCCACAGAGCTGTTACTAAAGTTAGACTTTTCACTGCGCCTAGATGGAGAGTATATTTATATTCAAGATGCCAGAAAATATGCCATTAGAGGACTGTTTGTCTTATCCAAACAAACGAAGACAGGTTTATTGCTATCGGTCCCTCACCCTTCCACAGAACGCGTTGCTACAGACTCTTCAGCACTGCTTATGACACTCCTAAAAGCAGATGCATTGGCTTTAGGCACTCAAGCTACACCGGCTTTTAGCGCCGATAATACCAGCCAGCAAAGTAATTATTATTGGGCCTTTATGAGTGCGCTTGAAAGCGAAGACATAGTGCAATTACGCTCAGTTAACGCACGTACTGCAGCCTTGCTTGAAACTGGCCCGTATGGTGCAACAGGACAATTTTGGATCTTCAATCGCATTCCAGCTGCAGTAAACCAATCTCTTCTCACCGAGCTATTAGGGTTTACGCAAAGTAATTTTGGCTTATTAAACAATCAAAGCCTGCCAAGCCCAAACTTTGAAGGAAGATTGATTGAAACCTTTATTGATACTTCTGCTTACACCTCTCTGTTGTCTAAGGTTGCTTTAAGTGACCAACTATATCAGTCTCCAGTTGCGCAAATTGAAACCAGCTTAGAAGAGGAAATAAACGCATTTATACCAAAGATAACAGCCAAAGGTAGCCAACTATTTCAAAGCTTATCTGATAATGAAGCGGCTCTCTGGGAGTATGAGATCCTTCGTCCGCTATACAGTTTATCTGATCAACTTGCAGGGCAAGAAATAACAACGGATGTACTTAACCAACTAAATAAGATAAACAATATTGCCCGTATGGTCGGGTACCAATTAAGTTTACTCAATACTGCAAACGGTCGATATATCAAGGTTTCTCCTTTAGATGACTTACAGTATTACCAATTAGGTCAAGGCCTCTATTTCATTCATTTAGACCCGACTAATGCACTCAATATCCAAGTACCTCGTCCGTTGTATGAAAGTAATACCATACAGTTTGCCAGTCAGCTGTATCAAAAGAGTAACGCGAAGCTGTTGTTAATCGCAGGGGCGCACCCATTTGCCAGTGAACAGGCCAATGTTATGGCCGCTGCCAATGTAAAAACCTTATTTAATATTGTCCATCAAAGTGCATTACGTCACTACCCACAATCCGGTGTTTTAAACTTGCAAATACGTAGCCACAGTGCGCCATCACACATTCGCCCAAGTGCTTTAGCTTTTCAGTTCACAGAACCTCACCCGAGTCATAAGTTAAGTCTGAGTAAAGTCCGTGAATCGCTTAAAGAGCTAGGAGTTGAGCACCAAATTGTTTTAGGCCAAGCCGCAACAAGAGGACTCGAATTAGGTACTTCTCCTCAAACCGGATACCAGATATTTTCGCCTGCGAGTGAGCTCGCCACACTATGGCTTGCTTCCGACTTTAAGCAACACTTTTCAATATCGAACGAAGCACTGTTGCAACGACTATTAGCGGTATCGCAGCACCCTAATTTGAAGCACACTAATATCGCAGCCCTGTCTCCTAGTGACTGGCAAGCAATTGAGACAACTCAATTAAAAGCCTTTAAGGATATTACCGAGCATTATGCGCTCTCTCAGCATTTGCCTTTTATTAAATCTCTATGTGAGCAACAAAATGCGTGTACCCTGCAGGCCACACAACTTTCTATGCCAAACGAACTCGCCTTATTGATCAAGCAAAATAATAAGATTGCACTTATTTACTTGCCTAAGAGGAATAAAGTCGTCGATTTGCAAAGGTTTACTCAAATGATGACAGGAGGACTTAATGTATTTAATTAAGTACCTGCTGACTTTACTTTTTAGGCTCAGTCTAATCTTATTGCTACTTTGGCTCGTGGTCCGAGGTTATTTTTGGATAGTGTCTGCAGAGCCAGTTGCGCTGCGCTCCGAAGATGAAACGCGCTCAACGGTGCATTGGTTACAACAAGATAAGGCGCTCACTTTTAACTTTTCCGCTGATAGAACGTATTCTATTCGAGTGCTTTCAAATGCAATTTTCTCTGAGCAACAGCAATTTGAAGAACCCGTAAACTATGCCATTGAGTACACACTTTTAGACAGTAAAGCAAACCCTCTCAGTACACACGTTTATCATCATGCTTCTAAATTGGCTTTAGATAATGAACAAAAGCAAGTAAAACAAATTATTGAAAATCGCGACACCTTGGCCGTCTCTTCAGGGCAGTCGTTTTTTATCAGCAACGAGCAACTCACTAATGCATCTGCAATCGCATTAAAGCTGATCCCTGAAAATAATCAGCTTAGAGGGGTTGTTATTCGTTTGCACGCGAAAACCCCTGTAAGCCTCAATGACATCAATAGAGCTTGGCTAAGGCAATCTACCGATTGGCGTGAACGTATGACTAATTACCACACCATTGGCAACAACGCTTTATCGAGCCAAGAAATATTAAATGCCGTCACATTTGAGTGGCAAAAATTAGCGCCACAAGGGATCCCCGGCATCGACTTTACCGGCGATACCCTATACGAAACACTGCCCTATTACGTGTTAAGTTATGACTTTAGTGCAGAGCAATTAAACCTAGATAGCTTCTATACCGATAGCCAACTGAGTGCCTCATTCAGAAACTATCAAACTCAAGACTTATTTGTCTTTAAAGAGCAAAGCGACGCGACATTATTCGCAACTTGGTATGACATTAAACAACTCAAGGCGCCTATACAGTTAAGTATCACCGCCACTGACACACCCAATACTTATCGTATTTCAAGTGTTGAACCCGGCCTGATTGTGGTTCAATCTGCCAAGCCTGTGCTAACTAGATGGTTTGCTGAAAACGATGCTCAATTTAATGCCTTGCATAGCTACTTTTATAACATTGACGAGCACTTTAGTGCTGAATATCAAGTTGCTAAAGGTAGTGATATCAACTTTGAATTTAGAGGTCCTAAAGGCACGCCTGTTGATATCACACTTTATGATAACGATATTGAGACAGAACAATACCGAATATTTCTGCAAGGCGAAAAAAGCAACTTTGACAGGATCATAGACGAAGCAACAATCCGACAGCCTGTTTTCAGTTCTGAGCAATACTATGCTCGCTTACCTAACACAGTGGATCGTATCAAAATTTCATCACCACAGACTGTGCTCGCGAAATTACAAGCCAGACAGTCGTCTTTTCATTATCAAACCGAACTATGCGAGCAACTCTGTAAACCTGAGCTAGATGACTTTACCGCTATAGGTGCTTGGTTTTCACAAAAAGCGCAGAATGATTTTACTTTTACCGAACAAAAGCGCATTACCAATGTGCGTTTGTTTGAAATGCCGCCTCCATTACCTAGCAATGAAGACATGGCAACCACCTATATGAGTCGGGACTTAATTCAAGCCTTACCTCTATCAAATACATTTTTGGTCAATAGCCCAGATAAGTATTTTGCAGATTTATTTCCTAAAGCAGAGCCAACCGAGCATCAATTCAGTCAAGTGTTTACTTTTGAACAGTTATTACAGGCTAAAAGAAATAACCAACTAAGAGACAAACGTCTTATTGAAACAAATAAAAAAGCCCCGTTTTACAAAGAGCGTGCACTCACACATTTAACTGAAACTCAATTACTGTCTTTTAAAGTCCCTGAGCATACTTTATTTGTTAACGAAGGCAGTGAACGTCCTTGGCAAAAACAGCGTGGCTACTTTTTAAAAGCCGGACAGCCTTTAACTTTAAATTATTCAAATAAACCCGAGTCGGTTGTCATCAAAGTGATTAAAACCAAAGGGTTCAAAAATTTCGTGGTACTAAACACCCGTATTAGAGGTCGATTCAAAGCTGGTTTAAGTCCAGAATACACAATTAAGAATAAACGGTTTGCATTGATGCAGGCAGAGTTAACAAAAGCTTTTGCACTGCATCCTGCAATTGCAGAAGTGCTACCATATAACAGTGTCTCACTTGCGATAAACGATGATGTACAGACACTGGAAAGTATCACCATCACTTCCAAACAAGATATTTGGATCAGTGTACTTGATGAACTAGTGCAAGCCCCCTCTGAAGCGCAATGGAGGCAATATGAAAATGATTAAGCTGATTGTTGCCATCATAGTGAGTTGTAGTGTGACCGTCGCTTGTGCAGAGCCAAAATCACCACTAGAAAAACTGACGAAAGATGTATCGAACTGGTTTCAGTCTGCGAGTAAGGCCAACTTATATTCTTGGCAATATGCGTTTAAGAATAACAGGCATCATTTGCAAGCTATCTCAAAAGTAAATGGCGGCGGAGCGCTCATTTATCGATTAAATGCCAAAGCATGTATTATTTCTATTCCGCATCGTTTCTTTGATACACACACCTACACAATAGGTGAGCAAATATATAATACGCACTGCCAACTCATGTTAGCGAATACGCATCACAGATACAGTGAAAGTTTGGATAAGCAGTCAATGGATTACTCTAAACGTCGCGATAATTTACATAACAGTGCCATTTTAGCCTTTCAGTCGCTTCACCCTAGAGCCAAAATCATACAGTTACATGGCTTTAATCAAAGCAAACGTAAAAGCGATAAGGGAAGACAGGCTGATTTTATTATCAGTCAAGGTAGAAAAGGCAATGTCATTAAGCAGCAATTAACTCTATGCTTAAGTAAAATATCAAGAAATAGTTATTTCTATCCAGAATTGATACAAGAACTTGGCGGAACGAAGAACATACTACATAAACTTAACTTAACACCGTTTTCGTTTATTCACATAGAGATAAGCAAGCCTATGAGAGAACGTCTAGTGAAAGAACAACATACAATGAGTCAATTTTCTGAATGCATAAACCAAGTTATTTAATTTTAATCGGTCTTATATTTACCTGTCAGTTGTTTGCAGCGCCCGCACCACTGCAGACTGCACCTGCCTGGGTAAATTCAGATTTATCACTTGGTCAGCCTAAAAGTCTTATTAGTATTGATAAAAGTCAATCGAAATGCCTGTATTTACCTGCAGCTCGCTGGCTCACTTTACCAGACGATATATTCAACAAAACCATAGTTTGGGTAGGCCAAACACAGTATGCCATGCGTAAGCTCCACCCCAGTGAACTGATGTGTAAAGCGCATCGCTGCCAGTTACCTGCATCGCAATACAACCAACTTGTCCAGTTTGAAAATATCACTCAAGATTGGATAAATTTAGATATCGAACAAGGCCAGTTTCATTTTCATCGAGACCCTTTTCGTCGCGCTATAAAACTGCCTCTCAAAGCCACAAAATTAAGTCTTGCTCAAGATCACGAGTTTTACTACACATTAGAACCGAAACAGAGCATGCGTTTATATTTCACTGAGGCTAAAAAGCTTAAGCTCTCAGTTCGAAAGTGGATGTCAAACCTAAAGCAGGATAATAAAGTCTTTGTTGAAGTGAACGATCAACCTGTCAGTTTAGTGAATGTATCAAACACTCATGCACCTGAATATCAAGATAATAAAGTCAGCACTGTAAATACTGATTACTTTGCTGTGCCCAAAGGCAGTTACTTAAAAATCACAGCTCAAGATCAAGCACTTATAAAACTCGAACAAATGCATCGCGGCATTTACGACCTTGATGCACTAGACAAACAACCAGAGGCGCTTCTTAACCCTTATTGGACAGCTAAACTAGATGATGCCTTTGTAAAAATCTACTCACAACAAGACTTATCTTCAATTAGTCACTTCTCAATTGCTGATGCTTCAGTGCTTGAACAGCGACGTTACCAAGATCTGGTGAGCACCATTTCAACACGAAGAAATGCGCAAGTCAGTAATCGTGGGTTACCTATAGAAAGCAACAATAGCAAACAAAGGGTCGTGTCTGGTTTACGCGCTGCAAGCGAGCAACTCTATTCAGTGTCACAACACAAGGTACTTACCAGCCATCAACTAAAAGACACGTTAAGTTTTGATATCAGCCAATTTCAGCGGATCAGAGAATCGTTATTTCTTTATGTTCAAGCTGAGCATAGCGGCCACTTAGTCGCTGAATACGACAATCAAAGACATATTATTCAATTTTCACCAAGCCAAGCATTCAGCCGAATTGTGCTGCCTGTAAGCTTGCAATCACACTCTTTAAAACTATTCAGTGCCGATGAACAAGTGGTAAATATTGCCATTGAAGTAGATGACTTATTGACCTTGCCAAACAACCCATTACTTTATTTAATGCAAGAAAAAATAGCGACCAAAAGCCCAGCGCTCGCAACATTACTTGACCAACAAAACAATCTGCTGGCGCAGGCTTTCATCAATAGTCTGCCTCTCCCACTCGAGACATCTGTTAACAAAAGACCGTATGAAAACGACTACCAGTTAATCTCAAAAGCGATGAACTTAGCCTTGTCAGAGCCGAGTAAAGCTTTGCCCTTGTTGAAAGATTTAGTCAATAGCGAGATTGCCAGCATTGCACTCGATGCTTGGCGAATGCGCATTGATTTATTGACTAAGCTCGATAGAGTCTCGACAGCCAACGCCTACTTAGAAAGCTTGCTGCAATCCGAGCGTCCACTACTCAGTAATTATGCTGCACAGGCACTCTTTAGCCGCTACTTAGACACTAAACAGGTATATAAACTTCAAGGTTTATGTGCATACAAGTTTGATGTTTTAACTGGCTGCGACAGCTTGATGAGAGAGTTCTTGTTAGCACAACAAAAAAACTTACAAGCACTGTGGACACAGCATGATAATCATAATTTTACAGACACAGCTTTACATAGCTGGATGCAAAGCCGTATTGCACAATTAACCCCTTTAAGAGAACCAACAACCTCTTCATTTGATATCAAACATTTTGGTGCCGTGAACTTGCAAGGTGATACATCTGATTACAATGCTTATACTTTGCAAACAGGTTCGCCAATACAGCTTTATGCTAAGCAAGATTTAACATTACAGTTAAGAGTAAGAACGCCTTACATCCACGATGGTACACAACAACAACACTGGCTGCATTTAGATACAAACTCAACACAGTCTATTTTGCCTGTCTTTGCGGATGTCGCTTCTACTACGCAAGTTCAACACAATGAGCTTAAACTGTCCGTGGCCAGTGAGGCACTTATCACGCTAAATAAAGGTGAGCAACTGACTTTAAGTAGTGAGCAACACCAGTACTTAAGTTTAAGGGTATTACCTGAACCACTTGCATATAAAGCGCACTTAAACTCCGACGCTGTAGCATTTTCTCTTAAGCAGCCATTTATTAACCTGCTCCACCAGCCTGATATCGATATTAAAACGTTACTCACAAATGCGTTATATCGATTAAGCCATGAGACTCTAAACAACTATGAGTTCAACCTGCTATTTGCCAAACTTGAATACGTAAATCTATCCGACAGTTTGAACTCACTTAAGAACCGTATTGAGCATTATGGGTCATGGCAACCAATTGAGCAGTACTTAAATTATTCTGGTACTCAACTCATTGACATGAATGCCATAACGCAACGCAGTTTAGCTGAGCAAATAAGCCGTCATACAAGCAAAAATTCAAACTTAGACGGGCTATTAATTCGTCCAAATCACACTCTAAACTTAGACCTGAGAGAATTAGCGGGTCATAAAGTGAAACTCATTTTTGATTTCGCCGCTGCAGAGTTAGTTAAGACCAACTACGCCAATATTCTCGTATCTACCAGCACAAACAGTGTACTTTGGACCATAGAGAATAACCACAATAGTGAGTTAGCATTAACTGATACCGAGCTTGCAAGTGGTCAAATCGCACTACGTTGGATGAACCCGTTTATTTCTCAACTGGTCAGTGTAAAAATTCAAACCTATCAACAAGGCCGCTGGCAAGATGCGAAGTTAGATACACGCCAACTATTTTATTTTGCAGAAGTTGATAAGCAAATAAGCGCAAAACTAAATTCAGATAGTTTAATAAAAATTGAGCGCCTCTCAGGCCAAGTCAGAGAAGAGCAAATCGGTTTTTATCCTGCAGGGAAAATCAATATTCAAGCAAAGACTTCACAGTTAGCACGCGTTTTTAAATGGCAACTCGACCCCAATCGAGCTAAAACCAGTTTTGCGCCATCAATCGAGCCCTTAATCGTTGAAAGACCCATTTATTTTCATGAACCATCGAAAAAGCCATTTTATGAGGATATTTTATCTACTGATGAAAATCTCACCCATGTTGAAGGACTCGTTAGATACAACCGAGCAGGCATCTTCGAAAGTGAACAAAGCCCGTCTGCTCGTCACTATACCGATTTTGGTCTCAGGCTTAGAAATAAGGATAAGCAACATTGGTATTTACTAGAATCATTATTCACACTCGATAATCAAAATTACGAAACGTTTTCTATCAACGCACAACACAATTGGTTATCGAAAGAAAGTCATTGGTTTAGTGAAGCTAGAATAAATAACCGTTGGCAAAACGATACGCCTATTAGCGAGAGCCATCTCAGTTCTAATATTAGTTTTAAAATTGGCGAAACTTGGCGAGACGACAACATTCATCGTCATCAATGGTGGTGGCAGCCATTTTATTACTACACTAGCATCACCGCAGATGAATATATTGCTGACAGACTGATGAGTCCGTCGATGTTTAGTTTTTATCGTGAAGATCATATGCATGGTTGGCGGGCGGCTTATCAATATCGCTATCAACCTTGGGTAGATAATCAGCTATCCGCTAGCTTTTCTACAACTTCAAATAAAGACTGGACGTCTTTTGACAGCCTAGGTTTTGATATTGAGCTACAGCAATTTTACCAAGGGCATATTTTTACGCTCGCAGGCGCATCACAATATAAATTTGCCGATCAACACAGGCCTAACAATACGTGGCAATATTTAACCCAAGTAAGTTGGCAAACCTTGTTTGATTTTTCAGATAATACAGCAGGATGGATAGAACTGAGCTGGACACAGGATTGGTTTAGAAAAGACCACTCACTACGTTTAGAAATTAACCTAGGGAACTTACAAAATACCGGGTTTGGGCCGTTTGCTCACGATGAAATTCTCTTTGAATCACTCCAATTGACGCATTTTTTAGAACAAGATATTTATGACCAATAATGAATTAAAGCAGCAACTTGAGTTAATTTTATTTGCCAATATCGAAGAGTTTTGGCTCAAGCTCTACCGTCATAAATATCAGAATCTGATCAATGAGCTATTACAATGGCCGTTAATTAGAAATATTCCTGAAAATGAATCGCTACAAGCTTGGTTGCAACTGCAATCCATCGCCTTTTTAAGGCACAAAATTGAAAAGCTTAATGCGCATACTCAAAAGCTAGACGCATCTTATCAGTTATTTGTACAGCGCTTAGCAAAAGCAGAGATCAGCGCAGAAAAAGAACTTCATATTCTGAGTTATGCGCGAGAGCTCGGCGCCACTGAAGCCCAGTTAAAAGAGGATAAACAGGCCTTGTCACGCTGGTTTGATGATGGCGCCGTGATAGACCGTTATCAACGACAAGTTGCCGATACTGAACAAACTCTTAAGTTCCTGATCAGCAAACTTGGCGCTCTAACTACATCTCATTTACGCGTTAATGAAGCTGAAATCTTAGACAACTGGAAAAAGCTCGATCTTGAACCCTTTTTTATGCAGATGCTGCAAAATAATCACAGTGTTCATATCAAGCATAGTCTTATTCGTGCTTTAGTGAATCAGGTAGCGGTCATCCATCAATGCCACGCCGACCCAGAACTCAACGAGGAGCTGGCTGCAGAGTTAATTGAATTACTCGAAGAACCCAGTACCCCTTACCAAGCAGTGATTGATATTCTTGAGATTTTATATGTTCAGCGCCCTACTTTTATCAGAGCGCATATTTGGGCTCTCATACAAGAAACCGTCATCGACTTTGCTGACAGGCCTAAAAGTAATGACAGCTTATTTGTGCTTGCTGCGCTGCCACGGATCATTGCCAAGCAACCTAAGCTTACCAGCAAAGAAATGGACTTATTAAATAGCCTAAGTGAACACCCCTACCCACGTGTAAGGCAAGCGTTAATTGAGCAATTAAGTGTCATTGACTTCGAACAAGCAAAAACGCTGCTAGTCAGAAGGCTCGAAGAAGAGACCTGTGGCGCGGTGTTATTTACCTTAGTGAAACAATTCACACAACCACAATATGCCGAAGATGCCTTTATCTTAAAACTTTGGCAACAAGTACTTCAAAAGCCGCTGCCTTTTGAAGTAAAACGACTCAATATCGAGAACAGTGCCCGCGTGATGCTCAATTTGCAGCTGCAATCTGATAAACCTGAACAGATTTTTCAGAAATTTATTCAAACGCTTAATATGGCGCTCGACAAAGAATCACATATTGCATTAAAAAGACATATTACAAGAGCAAGAGAGCAATTAGTCAGCTTTAGTCAACAAACTTTACTGGCAAATATCGAAGAGCAGCTTTCACAAACACAAAGTATTACGCTCTCACGGGGCGTTGATCGTCATACCCTAGGCCGAGCCTTGAGCTTTAAAGCACAACATGCAGAAGCATTTAGTGGTAGAGCCACAAAGCAGCACTGGCATATTATACCAGGCTATCGACGAGGTCGACGCTTTTGGCGGATATGGCATGAGTTCTTTAATCCCAGTACCGATAAACGCCAGAGTTTTAACCACACGCTGACAAAAAAACCCTCAGCTGAGTTGCATGTTGCTAGTTGTAGTGTCGCTGAAATTAGTGAAACCAACGTTCCTGGTGAGGCGCTGTTTAACCTAACTGAGCACTCAGCAAGACCACATTTACCGCTATTGGATTACCTATTGTCGGTGCTCAGCCAAGATAGAAGCAAAGAGCCCGCTTTTAGCTATACCCCAGATGGTATTTTAGAAATACATCGCCCTGCCACACTCATAAAACGAATTAAAGCATATTGGCACATCTCTGTTCATTTTGAGCAACTCGATAGCTTAAGAAAAGGCAGTGAACTTGAGCAAAAGAAGTTCATTTCAACCTTGAGAGAACTCGGTTTCGAAATAAAATTTAATGCGTACGGAGACGTACTTGGTGCATCATTTCCTGTCGAGCAAAGTATCGCTAAACTCTATAGTAAAACCGCATTAACCCCTGTGCTCCTTAATATCTGGTTTAGCTTCAAAGAGTACCTGTATTCCATTTATCAAAACTCAATTTCACAATTGGTCTTTTTCGTTACCGGCTTTATGGCTTATTTTTGGGGTCGACACATCCATGTCAGCAAAAAAATAAAACGTAACCGCAATGCAATCCCTGTCAGTATCGGTGGTTGGGGAACGCGAGGAAAGTCAGGCACTGAACGATTAAAAGCCGCACTGTTCAGCAGTTTAGATTTACGTGTTATCGCCAAAACCACAGGGTGCGAAGCCATGATGATTTACGGTAAGAGCAGCGGAGAGCAGTACGAAGTGCCACTATTCAGACCTTTCGATAAGGCCAGCATATGGGAGCAAAGTGATGTACTCGATTTTGCCAGAAAAACCAAAGCCGATGTCTTTCTCTGGGAGTGTATGGGCCTAACCCCAAGATATGTAAGGATTTTACGTCGCTGGATGCAAGATAATTTTGCTACTATTACTAACGCTTATCCAGATCATGAAGATATATTGGGCCCAACAGGCATTGATGTTGCCAAAGAGATGTCTGCGTTTATAGGGAGTAATACACAAGTATTCACAGCGGAACAATCAATGATGCCGATTTTAAGTGATGCCGCAGATGCCAAACACACGACTCTAATTCAAACGCATTGGGGAGATGGCTATCAAATCACGCCAGATATTCGTGCTTTATACCCTTATGAAGAGCATCCTGATAACATCGCACTTGTGTGTAAAATGGCTCAGTATATTGGCATAGAAAAAGACTATGTATATAAAGAAACGGCTGAGCGCATCGTGCCAGACATTGGTGTGTTACAACATTTTCAGTCGGCCCCTATTGGCACTATCTCTCAATCTTTTGTGAATAGTATGTCGGCCAATGAGCGGCTTGCGACCATAGAAAACTGGAAGCGTTTGGAGCTATTTGATTTAAACGACCAGCCCCATATTCAAACCATTGCATTAATCAATAATCGCAATGACCGTATTGCTCGTTCCAAAGTATTCGCGCAAATCTTGGCAGAAGATTTACGCTTCGACTTCCTAGTCGTCATAGGCACCAACGTTGACGGCTTCAATTCATATTTACAGCGTGGCATTGACGAACGTCTCGACACCTTGTTGAAAAATAACGATGTAAACGACCTCAAGGCCTTTCTTAACCAGTTGAACGTACTTTATAGTCCTCAGACTTGGCTTGAGAAAATTAATCACACCTTAGACATACCGCTACAAACAACGGATATTACTTCTTTAGAAACTTTAACAGCCGTGTTAAATGTTAGGTTGTTAAACGATACTGACCATATACAAAAAATTGTCACTCAATATGAAAACTGGCAAATGGCTGGTTCACTGCTTGAAATAGATGATTTATCAAATCATTCAGAATTATTAAAGGAAACAGTGCAAAGCATTGTTGCAAGCAAAATCGTTTTAGTTGAGAACGCCTATGTAAAACCTGATCAGCTAACAAGCCACATCGCCAACCTAGCGATGAAAAATCAGCATCAACTCATTGTAGGTATGCAAAATATTAAAGGTGCGGGCCTCAACTACGTTTACATGTGGCAGCAGTGGCAAAAAATATACCATATCTGCGAAACCCTTAAGTCTTCGAGCACCAAACAATCTGAATTTAGAAAGCTACTTTTAAAACTTGCTCAACAACCTAAGTTCAGTGCTATTGAGATTGATTACTTAAAGTTAGCAATTGAAGATATTTCTCACTCAGAACATGCGCAAAATGAATTTAGCCAAGCTGAAATAAAGTATATTCAAGAAAAACTCACCACAGCTAAAACTGAGAGTAATATAGATGACGATCAACAGCCGAAAAGCAAGTTTAGAGGATTTTTTAATCAGGTTGTCGAGTCATTTTTAGATGCTGGCGCTGCCGTTAAACGTAAAAAAACAGCACAACAGGTTTATCAAGATATTGCTGAACAACGCATCACCATAGAAAAGGCAATCTCAGTACTCGCGACTCTGAATCGAAGTCAAAAGCCGGGCTGGTTAACGTCAAAGAATGAGCAACAAGATTTGTAATCTTCTTAATCTGCACCAGCAGATTTTATCTTATACAATACTCGGTTTGTCTTGTCAGACTTCCCCTAATGCCTAGCGCTGGGTATACTGCATCGCTACAGTGCATATTTACGCAAATATAATGCGAATGTACCTGTTTCAAGGTTTTACCAATTTCATTAAAGTAATGCGCTTATTAACAATACATCGCTTTAATGAAATTGTTATTAGACGTTTGGCCAAACGTCACCCAAGCACACAGTGCATAATTATAACTAGGCCACACAACACATTTTGATAATTTAGGAAGAAATATGAGCACATTACCTAAAGCAGGTGAGTTTTTAGGGCACCCTAAGGGGCTTTTCCTGCTATTCGGCACAGAAATGTGGGAACGATTCGGTTACTACGGCATGCGTGCCATCTTGGTATTATATCTTGTTGCTATGGCACAAGACGGCGGCTTCGGCTGGAGCAACGCCGATGCATTAAGTCTATACGGTACATTTACTATGGCGGTATACCTAACACCACTATTCGGTGGCTGGTTAGCCGACAACGTATTAGGTCAACGTAAAGCCATCATTATTGGTGGTATTTTAATGGCTGCAGGTCACTTTACTATGGGTATTCCTCACTCACTTGTAAGTGGCATGGAAGAAAGTGTTTTCTATGTAGGTTTAACTTTACTGTGTATTGGTAATGGTTTATTTAAGCCAAATATCTCTACGATGGTTGGTGATTTATACCAAGAAGGTGACAAACGTCGTGACGGTGCTTTCACTATCTTCTATATGGGTATTAACTTAGGTGGTGCACTAGGTCCACTTGTTGCAGGTTATGTGGCTGCAGTTGTTAACTGGCAAGCAGGTTTTATTGCCGCTGGTGTTGGCATGGTTATTTCAGTTGTTATGCAATTGATTCTAAGCAACAAGTATCTTGGTGACATTGGTGTTGTACCTTCAGCAAAACTGTCTCAGCAACAGTCTGAATCAGGTCAGAAAGAGCCGCTAACTAAAGTTGAAAAAGACCGAATCAAAGTAATCTTCACAATGAGTGTATTCAGTATCATTTTCTGGATGGGTTTCGAGCAAGCAGGTGGTTTAATGAACCTATTTGCTAACGATTACACTGACCGCATGCTAATGGGCTTTGAAATTCCAGCCTCTTGGTTCCAATCTCTTAACTCAATCTTCATCATTATCTTTGCACCTATCGTGGCAATGATTTGGCTAAAACTAGATCAGAAAGAACCAAACTCACCGGTCAAATTTGCCATTGGTTTAGTGTTCTTAGCGCTTGGTTTCTTTACTATGATGTTGGCACTAGCGACTGAAGGTGGCAATGGTGATGCACTACAAATCAGCATGATTTGGTTAGTACTTTTCTATTTATTCCACACACTGGGTGAGCTTTGTTTATCACCTATCGGTCTTTCAATGGTAAGTAAGCTTGCGCCACTACGTCTTGCTTCATTACTAATGGGTATCTGGTTCTTATGTACTGCTATTGCAAATAAGATTGCAGGCTTCGTAGGCTCTTTCTTAGGCGAAGGTGAAGCGGCTATGGAAAATGCCATGGGTATCTTCATCGGTCTAGGTGCAACAGCAATGATTTCAGCAGCGCTTATGTACTTTTTAAGCGACCGTTTAGTTGACTGGATGCATGGCGCAGAAGGCAACAACGAACCACACACACAAGAGCATTATTTAAGTGAAGAGTTAGAAGTGTCTGCTTCTAAGCAATAATTCTCCTTGCGACAAAAAGCCGCTTATGCGGCTTTTTTTGTGTCTCCTTCCCAACTGTATTGCATTCTTTACACCCACTCCTTTTAGATGCAACTTCAAGGGTATTCTTTGAACTTATAGCCCCATTTCCTTTTAAAAAAAAACAACAAAAATAACCCTTTAATATCAGAACTTTAAGTGTTTTCGATTGCAAAATTTAAAACATCAATTGGCCTGCTATTTTTATTATTGCCCGCCTGCGGGAATTCCATCACCTGTCCAAGTCGAAATGCAGCAAAGTCGTTATTAATGTGTGTTTTTAAATTTACAAATGCCCCCCTGACAATATCACTGCCCTATCTTCCCCTATTGCGATTTTTGATTAATGATTCGTTTCAACAACAAATCTAACAAGCAACCCAATTGTGCTTAATTGCGGAGTATGACAATGAGTGAAGTAAAAAACCCACTAGGTTTGGTTGGTATCGAATTTACTGAATACGCAACCCCAGATGCAGATTACATGGACAAAATCTTTGCTGATTTTGGTTTCTCTAAACTTAAAAAGTTTAAAGGTAAAGACATCGTTCATTACAACCAGAACGAGATCCATTTCTTACTAAACAACGAGCGTGGCGGTTTCTCTGCTGAGTTCGCAAAATCTCATGGTCCTGCGATTTGTTCAATGGGCTGGCGTGTAGAAGACGCTCAAAAAGCGTTTGATATTGCTGTAGAGCGTGGTGCTAAACCTGCAACAGATTCAGCAAACAAAGATCTACCGTACCCAGCAATTTACGGTATTGGCGACAGCTTAATTTACTTCATCGACGTATTCGGTGATAAAGGTTCAATCTTTGAAAATGATTTTGAAGACCTAGCTGAGCAAAACATTGTTGAAGATAAAGGCTTCATCCGTATCGACCACCTAACAAACAATGTTTACAAAGGTACGATGGAAACTTGGGCTAACTTCTATAAAGGTGTATTCGGCTTTGAAGAAGTACGTTACTTCGACATCAAAGGTCAAAAGACGGCACTACTGTCTTACGCGCTTAAGTCGCCTTGTGGTACTTTCTCTATTCCAATCAACGAAGGTAAAGATGACAACAACAACCAGATCGACGAGTACTTAGACGAGTACAATGGTCCAGGTGTACAGCATCTTGCATTCTTAACAAATGACCTTGTTGGTTCACTAGATAAGTTAGACAAAACAAACATTGCAACACTAGATATCGTTGAACACTACTACGACACTATCTTCGACCGTGTTCCTTGGGTTAAAGAAGATAAAGAGAAAATCAAAGAGCACCAAATCTTAGTAGATAGCCAAAGCGAAGACTGTTACTTACTACAGATCTTCACTAAGAACCTATTCGGCCCTATCTTCATTGAGATGATCCAACGTGTCGATGACGGTGGTTTCGGTGAAGGTAACTTCCAAGCGCTATTCGAATCAATCGAGCGCGACCAAGAGCGTCGTGGTGTTATCTAATTTTAGATAACCTGAGTAAATTAAAAGCAGCTGACGTTAAAAACGTAGCTGCTTTTGTAGTTTTTAAAGCTAAGTCGTTTTCCAAGCTTGATTTACTTTATTGAATCTCCATATTTAGACTTAGCCAACTAATGCAAAAGGAAAGACCATGTCTTTTATTAATGAAACGCACGATATTAATTTAAAAAGCTGGGTAAGCAGCGCAAACGTTGCGGGTAATGACTTCCCAATCCAAAACCTACCATTCGCCTCTTTCCGTCGTAAAGGCTCATCTGAAGAGTTCCGCGGTGGTGTTGCTATCGGCGACCAAGTTTTAGATTTAGCGGTAGTTGCAGCTGCAGGTATTTTCTCTGGCGAAGCACAAGAAGCGGTAGAAGCAGCTAACGCACCTGCGCTTAACGAGTTTATGGGCATGGGCAAAGCACATTGGTCAGCACTTCGTTTAGCGCTTTCAAAAGCACTACGTGAAGGTTCTGAGCACCAAGGTGCACTTGAGTCTGCTTTAGTTTCACAAGATGACGTTGAATATGCATTGCCTTGCCACATTGGTGATTACACAGATTTCTACACGTCAATATATCACGCAACTGCGGTAGGTAGCTTATTCCGCCCTGATAACCCGCTTCTACCTAACTACAAATGGGTACCAATTGGTTATCACGGCCGTGCATCTTCTATTGATGTATCTGGTCAAAGCTTCCCACGTCCTAAAGGTCAAACTAAAGCACCTGACGCAGATACACCATCATTTGGCCCAGCAAAACGTATGGACTACGAATTAGAGCTAGGTATATACCTTGGTAAAGGTAATGAACTTGGTGATGCAATTAGCATTGAAGATGCTGAAGATCACGTATTTGGTTTCTGTCTATTTAACGACTGGTCGGCACGTGACTTACAAGCATGGGAATACCAACCATTAGGTCCATTCCTTGCGAAAAACTTTGCATCAACGGTTTCACCTTGGATTGTAACAACAGAAGCATTAGCACCATACCGTACACAATGGCACCGTGATGAAAACGATCCTCAGCCACTAGAGTACCTTGAGTCTTCTCATAACCGTGAAGCCGGTGCTTTCGACATTCAAATGGATGTACTACTAGAATCTGAGAAAATGCGTGCTGAAGGTGCAGCGCCGAGCAAGCTTTCTGAGTCTAGCTTTAAGCACAGCTACTGGACGGTTGCACAAATGGTGACACACCACACGGTAAACGGCTGTAACTTTATTCCTGGTGATATGCTAGGTTCTGGTACACAGTCAGGTCCTGAGCACGAAGAAGCTGGCTCTATGCTAGAGCTGTCTCGTGGCGGTAAAGAAACCATCACACTGAACAATGGTGAAGAGCGTAAGTTCTTAGAAGATGGTGACAAGGTTATCATGCGCGGTTGGTGTGAAGCAGACGGCTTTAACCGCATTGGTTTTGGTTCAGTTGAAGGCACGGTTTTACCTGCAAAATAAACTGTCAAAACTTAATAAAAAACACTATTCAAATCAAAGGCGTGCATAGAACACGCCTTTTTTTGTGTTTTTAAGCTGGATTTTTGCATAAATATTGTTAAGGTAGAGCGTTGTTAACAGGTTATTAAGAATTATGTTGAACAAGATCAGTTACCTAGCCAAAAGCGCATTTAAGCCAAAACAATTATTACTTCGTCAAAATGGTGACGTGAGTATGTTTACCCTACCTAGCAGCCTGCAAGTAAGCTTGCTATGTGCCGCTGTAGGTGCGGTTTGCTGGGTCAGTGTGAGCTCTTATGGTTATGTACAACAACAAGAGCAAATACAAACGTTAGAAAAACAACGTTTGACGGCTGAGTCAAATTGGCAGCTAGAAAAACAACAATTAGAGCAAAAATTAGCCGAGCAAACAAAAACACTTCAAGATCTTTCGCAACAACAGAACTTATTAGAGGGCTTAGTTGAGGCTTTACCAGAAAGTGTCGCTACGCCAGCAACATCAGAACAGCAAGTCACTGAAAAAGATGAGTTTGAAGATCAGTCAAAAAACTTAGCCGATAAGCAAACATCATTACTCAACCACATCGAAAATAGCATCACCGCAAGAGCAAGCGAATTGCATACCCACTTAGATGAAATTGGTTTAGATAAGCAATTGGCACCGTCACCAATCGCACAGGGGGGTCCTTACCACCAGTTAGACACTCAACATATTTCTGCCGATTACTTAAGCGTGATTGATAAGCTGGTTGAACTTAATGAACTTGAACAGATGATCACTTTACTGCCTGATAGCATGCCGGTAAAACAAGAAAAGTTTTATGTATCAAGTCAATTTGGTTATCGCAAAGATCCCATTACAGGTCGCAGAGCCATGCATAAAGGCGTTGATCTCGCAGGTTGGCATAAAACTGATATCCATGCCCCTGCAGCTGGCACTGTGACAAAAGCAGGTAAAAATGGCGGCTATGGTAAGTTTGTTGAAATTGAGCATGCCAATGGGCTAGTTACGCGTTTTGGTCATCTTCACACCATTAAAGTTAAAAAAGGCCAAAAAGTAGAAAAGTCGGATGTGATTGCTTTGATGGGAAGTACTGGCAGAAGTACCAGCACTCATTTACACTATGAAGTCTTACAAAATGGTAAGCATATCAATCCGATAAAACTGGCTAAGGTACTTTCTCGTGTTCAATAAATTTAAAAATAACAGCAGCGCAAGTTTACCCGCATTAATTTCACCTAACACCCATGTGACTGGGCAGATTGACTGTGATGGGGAATTACAAGTAGATGGAAAAGTAACTGGCGATTTAAAAGTATCGACACTGATCGTGGGTCAAAATGGTGAAGTTAACGGAAATATTATCGCTGAAAAAGTACAAGTTAAAGGGACGATCAACGGCAACATTGACGCGCAATCAGTTCACCTAGAAGTAACCGCCAAAGTACATGGTGACGTTGCTCATGACACACTGACTATCGATGCAGGTGCGCATTTAGAAGGCAAGCTTACTCATAAGCAAGCCCCCGACAATATCACTCCCATCAAAGAGCAAGCTAACGCTCAGTAATATACATAGTGATGTCAGCATGAAATACTTTGGTTTTGTGCTGATCAAATACTTCTACAGGTACAACTAAGTCTTCTTTATCTTGCCACACTCTCGGTAAGTCAATTTTAGCCTCAGCGGTTAGAACACCATCTGCCTTTTTTAGATATTGCACTGTCATTCCCTTTGGGATCCAGCGGTGGGTTTTAACTGGGACGGTAGCATCAGTCATGACACCTGCCACCAGCTCAGCTAAATTACACTGTGCAATGGCATGGATAGTACCAATATGATTTTGAATCGAGCGGCGTTTCTTTATTACTGCAACGCATTTTCCCACTTCTAAATGTGTAATAGTCGGTTTGATAGAACCAAAGTAAGGTGCCTTAATACATACAGCTTTGCTAAATAGCCAATTACCAAAGGGTAACCAACGCACACTTTTATAAATCCCCATTAATGATGCAGCCATGTTTTGCTCCAATAATTGTTCTTATTTAATTAGCAAACATAACTCATCAGACCAGTTTTCAGCAAGTCTAAATTGAATATAACCCCAAGTAAAAAGCCATAAATGAAAATATATTATCGTTTCTCGGTATTAAGTCCTGTCGTTTTTATTTTAGAACGTTAAAATACGCGGCCTCAATAAGGAGTGCGCATGTCTGATCCCCAAATAAACTCAAAACTCAGCGTTTTTATTCTCATTTTACTCGTTATTTTCTGTCCGCTTGGCATCGATTTATATCTACCAGCATTTCCTGCAATGCAACAAGGTTTAAGTGTTAGCAATGAACAAGTGCAACAAACTGTTGGTATTTATATGCTGACTGTAGGGCTTGGACAACTTATTGCAGGGCCGCTTGCCGATAGATATGGTAGAAGACCCATTGCTTTGGTTGGTATTTCATTATTTGCACTCGGTGGCTTGCTCGCAGCAAACACCAATGACTGGTGCGTGATCATGACCGCCCGAGCATTGCAGGGGTTTGGCGCATGTGCAACTTTTGTTACTGCTTTTGCCATTGTCAGAGATCAGTTCGGTCATAAAGGCAGCGGTAAAATGATCACCTACCTCAATGGTATCGTGTGCTTTATACCTGCATTGGCGCCTATTTTCGGTGCTTGGTTAACCGTACAATTTGGCTGGCAAAGTAACTTTATCTTTTTAGTTATCTTTGCCGTACTTGGTTTTATATTGCTATTTTTGCTGTGCCCTGAAACGCGTCCAAAAGATACCATTTATTCTGGTCATATTTTAGATTTAAGACGCTTTCAGCCTATGCTATCAAGCAGTGAATTTATGTTTAATGCCTGTATCACCATGGTGGCAATGTCAGCTATGTTGGTATTTGTCACTACAGCACCTGAGTGGGTAATGACTCAGCTAAATAAAGGTATTTCTGAGTTTACAATTTGGTTTACTGTGAATGCCATAATCAGTATTGCAGCCAGCTTTATCGCCCCTAAATACATTCAAAGCGCACCTAAACAGAGCCTAATTTTTGGATTAGCGCTGCTAACTCTTGGTGGCCTATTCATGATGGTGCTTAGTAGTGTCGCTGAACCAGTTGTATTTATGCTGCCAATGTATATTGCCTCTATCGGCTTTGCATTTACATTGGGCTCTGCAGCTGGAAAAGCACTTGGCGGCTTTGCACAACAAGCGGGCACCGCATCTGCGCTCATTGGTGTGATGCAAATGTCAGGCGCTGCAGTACTTGCTGTATTAACACAGCAATTTGGTTTGAGTGCACCGGTTCAAGTTGGTATTCATTTAACAACCTGCCTGTTATTTTTAATTGCACTCAAATCAACAAAGAGCAACGTACTTTATTCAAACTCATGATAAAAAGGTAAGACCTGTTTTTACTAATAGGTCTTACTCTCACCTGCGTTCCCACTATGGTAAACCATGTAAATATCTGGACTTCCGTTAATATTTTTTACTTCTACGCCTAGATTTTTTTATTCTAAAAAACTCGATAAAATGTAATTTTGTACCCTTTACAACCAAAAAATTTCGCGTAATCTCGATCTTGTTAAAAAGATGTTTACAAAATATCAGATAAAAATTACAAAAGAGATAACAAGTATGAAGTTTAATAAATTCACCTCAGCACTACTTCTTGCAGGCGTTTGTTCAGCCGCTTCTGTTAACGCAGCGGACGACCGCTACATCATTCAGGTTGATAACGATAAAAAAGGCGTCGTTAAAGCATTAGCTAAAAAATTAGGCGCTGAATTACATGTTGATGGCAATGGGTTCTTCGCAGCAAGTTTCTCAGGTAAAGACCTATCGACTGTAAAAGGCTTACTAAACAACCCACATATTAAACTTATTGAAGAAGACCAAAAGCGTAAAGCACTGGGCATCTATAACGATGATCTAGGTAATGCAATGCAGCAACAGATCACCCCTTATGCTGTATATCAATCTCAAGCAGATCAGTTAACTTTTGATCCTAATGCTGGCATGAAAGTCTGTGTTATTGATTCAGGTCTAGATATGTCAAACCCAGATTTTATATGGGGTAACATTACAGGTGATAACGACTCAGGTACAGGTAATTGGTACGAGCATGGTGGCCCACACGGCACACACGTAGCAGGTACCATTGGTGCGGCTGACAACAATGTGGGTGTTGTTGGTATGGCACCAGGTGTAGACATGCACATTATCAAAGTATTTAACGCTGAAGGTTGGGGTTACTCTTCTGATCTTGCACATGCTGCAAACCTTTGTTCGCAGGCAGGTGCAAACATCATCAACATGAGTCTAGGTGGCGGTGGTTCAAACAGCACTGAATCAAATGCATTTGCAAGCTTCTCTCAAGCTGGCGGCCTAGTGGTTGCTGCTGCGGGTAATGATGGCAACTCAGTTCGTTCTTACCCAGCAGGTTACCCGTCAGTGATGATGATTGGTGCAAATGATGCAAACAACCAGATTGCAGATTTCTCTCAGTACCCAAGCTGTACATCAGGCAAAGGCCGTCGAGTTACCACTGACGAAACAATTTGTGTAGAAGTCACTGCTGGCGGTGTTGATACGCTATCTACTTACCCTGCTGGTATGGCAACATCAGCAAGCCTATCTATGGACGGCACACCATTTGAAACCTCTTCAATGGAAAACTCAGGCTCAGTAACCGCAGATGTTTACTTCATGGGCACAGCTGAAGCAACTGATGCACAAGCCGCAGGTAAAGTATGTCTAATCGACCGTGGTAATATTTCATTCCATGACAAAGTGGCTAACTGTGAAGCTTCAGGCGGTGTGGGCGCTATCATTGTAAACAATGAAGCGGGTATGCTTTACGCAACATTGGGTGACACGAATACAACCTCAATCCCAGCAGTAGGCGCAGCTTTTGAAGACCGTTCAGCATTAATGGCGGCGGCGACGGCATCTATCAGTATTGGCACAAGTGATTATGGTCTAATGAGCGGTACTTCTATGGCAACACCTGCAGTTGCTGGTCTTGCTGCACTCATTTGGTCAAATCACCCAGAATGTACTGGTGAAGAAATTCGTTCAGCGCTTAAAGCCACTGCAGAAGACCAAGGTGCGGCAGGTAATGACGTCTACTTCGGTTATGGTATTGTAAAAGCGAAAGCCGCTGACGATTATCTAACACAAAATGGTTGTGCTGGCGGTAATAATGGCGGTGGTGACAACGGTGGCGGCGATACAGGTGGTTCATTCAGCCTAACTGCTTCAGGTTATAAATCTAAAGGTTCAAAGTATGTTGACCTAAACTGGCAAGGTGCAACCACATCAAATGTTGATATTTACCGTAACGGTAGCAAAATTGTCACAACCAGCAACGATAATAGCTACACTGACAGCATCGGTGGTAAAGGCGGCGGTAGCTACAGCTACCAAGTTTGTGAACAAGGTAGTACTTCAGCCTGTTCAAGCACTCAGACTGTAGTATTCTAACCAACCATTTTTAAGCGGGCTTCATGCCCGCTTTTGTTTACCCCTGTATATTTTATTCAAACCCGCTTATACTCTGCCCCATTCAATAACAACAATAATTTAAGTGCGATGCTCAATCCCGAATCTGTCGTTTCTTTTTTAATTGCTAGTGCGGTTATTGCAGTGGCTCCAGGCCCTTCAAATGCATTCTTAATGGCACAAACATTTACCCATGGCCGAAAAGCAGGTATGCAAAGTGCGTTAGGATTTGCCGCAGGTGGCGTTATTCATACTATTTTTGCTGTAGTAGGACTGTCGGCAATTTTAAAAGCCTCTGAAACTGCCTATGCGACGGTGCAATATCTAGGCGCAGCCTATTTATGTTATTTGGGTTTTGTAACTCTTAAAGACACATTTAAAAAGCAAGTTGATTCTGAAGATAAACCCCATGTAAGCACTAAAAAACAGGGGAATGTATTTGTTCAAGCCATGATGACCGAAGTACTTAATCCTAAAGTGGCACTATTCTTTATTGCTTTTATTCCGCAGTTTGTTGACCCAACACTCTCTTCAACCACTTTACAACTGGCAATGTTTGGTTTGCTTTACCCTATTTTGGCTTTCCCAATAGATTGCGCCTACATTTACAGCGGTGACAAAATCGCTGGCTACTTTAGGCAGCACCCAAGCGCGCCAATCTGGATAGACCGCTTTTCGGGCTTTATTTTTATCGCCCTTGCGATTAACTTGTTACTCTAATAAATAAAAAAGAGAAATGAGTATGGAAACCAAGGTTGAGAAAATCCCAGCAAATAAGCACATTGCACTGGTTGCCCATGATGGTAAGAAAGACGCGTTAAAAGCCTGGTGTTTAGCTCATAGGAATACCCTTGAACGTCACACGCTCTCTGCCACAGGCACAACAGGTAATGTCATTGAGCAAGCAACTGGTCTTAGCGTCAATAAACTACTTAGCGGTCCTATGGGTGGCGACCAACAGCTTGGGGCGAAAATAGCAGAGCATCAAATACATATGTTGGTATTTTTCTGGGATCCCCTAGCTTCACAGCCGCACGACCCAGATGTTAAAGCACTGTTGCGCTTGGCTGCTGTGTGGAATATTCCAGTGGCCTGTAATGAAGCAACCGCCGATATGCTATTGCATTCATCTTTGATGAGTACTGAGTTTAGCCGCGCTTTACCTGATTACGACAAATACTTGGCAACGCGACTAAATACCTAACAAACTATATAAATTCAAAAGTGTTTATCTAAACAACTTTTCAGCCCACTTGGTTAAACCGGCGGTGACACTTCCAAAGTTATCGCCGCTTAACATCTCAATATCACCCAGTCGTTGTTTTAGCGCCGCCTTTAATAGTGGCGATTGCGCACTGCCGCCCGTTAAATAAATCACATCAGGTTGTGTTCCTGCATCTTGAATAGCTTGTTCGGCCAAGGTGCAGATCTGCTCTAAACTGTTTTCTAAAGCATCGGCTAATTGTGCATCGGTGATCAATTTAGCTAAGTCTTTAGCAATAAAGCTCATATCACAGTGACTCTGCGAGTCAGCACTTAACGCGATTTTCATTAATTCAGCTTGTCTTACTAAACGGTGAGAAAGCTTGTTTTCTTGCACTGTGATTAAACGCTGTAATCGCTCAGGTTGCTCTATCTCGCGAAGCATCGTGGTTAAGTCACGATGGTTTTTATCTGAGTAAAAGTCGCTTTGCATTTGCAGGTCGTTAATTTTACATGCTTGCCAAAACAACTGGTTAGGCATAGGAAGGCCTGACTTAAACTTATCGTCACGACCTAATAAATCTGTTAGTTCATAAAACGCCAATGCTATGTCTAAATCGTTACCGCCAATACGCTTACCGGTATGCGATAAAAAGTCAGCATTACGACAAGCATTGTCTCTAAAACTTGGTCCCATTTGCACAAACGAGCAGTCAGAAGTACCCCCACCGATATCGACCACCAGCACTTTTTTGTCAGTCGTGAGTCCAGATTCAAAATCAACCCCCGCAGCCAAAGGCTCAAATAAGAATTCCACTTCTTTAAAGCCTGCGCGTTTTGCTGCTGTGGTTAAGATACTCACCGCTTGTTGGTTGCTTTCTTCACCACCAATAGCCTGAAAGTTTACCGGACGGCCAATAACAGTGTGTGTCAGTTCATATCCCAGTTGTTGCTCTGCACGGTGTTTGATTTGCATGATCATGGTGCTGGCAATGTCTTCAAAAAATGCGATTTGTTGTGGCTTTAAGCCTACTGCACCGAAGAACGATTTTGGAGATTTAACGAAATAGCCATCTTCTGGAAAATCGATATACTCTTCTATGGCTGCCTGACCAATAGAAATACCGGTATCACAAGGCTCTAAATCTAGGTCACGTTTAATAGCCGGTACAGCATTTAAAAGGTGCGCCCTAGATAGTCTAAAACCCTCTACATCACCCTGATGTAAATTATGTGCGACATAATCTGAGATCAATGCGTTATGCTGTGCATATAAAGTCGAAGGTAAATAATGTTTGTTGTTTTCTAATTTAACGAGCGTCACCTGAGAGTCACGCATCACCCCCATCGCACAATTTGAACTACCGTAATCAAATCCAACTATCATCTCTAACCTCCGACACAAAAAAGGTCGCGCAGAGTAACACAGATAAAACTGAGTTTAAAATATTTCTCTCACCCTTAAAAACCGTGCAAAACGCGGCTTGTTATATTTTGTTTTATCTTGATAACGATAGGTGATCACTGTGCCTATTTTGGGCGGTTTCGCTCTGAGTGCATCAGTTAACCCCGAGCCTACTTTGAACTCAATACCATCATCTAAATTACGCACGATCAAAGCGCCTGTTTTGCCTTGGTACTTACCCTTACCCTCGCTATAACCAATTACAACTGCTTCGGCATCTGAGTAAGGTTTGTACTTTAACAATTGTGCTGAACGGCCTGCGAAATGTGAAGCAGTGGCTAAATGTAACATTACCCCCTCTCCGCCTTTTGCCACCACTTCATCAAAGTAATCATCTAATTGAGCTCTACTCGCAAAGCTTTGCTGCTTAATGGCTTGAATATGAGACTGCCTGATTACAGTGACCAATTGCAGATACTTTCTATAGCGTTCAGCAAAACTCCCTGACGCTTTTGGCATATCAAAGATCATATATTTTACTTTACGCCAGTCCTCATCATTGCCGTTCAGCTGTCTGGCAAGACCACTGACAAACTCAAATTGCCCGTAGTCGACCCAAAGTTCTCCATCTAGGTAGGTGTTTGGCAACTTCTCTGTAAACCAAACTGGTGCATGAATTGAGTTACCGCGTCGAGTTTTAAGTTGTGTGCCATCCCAAATGGCACGCACACCATCATATTTTTCACTCACTAAATAGTGTTCGACTTGGTGTGTATCGTGGAATACAGAAGCTAATTGCGCGGGTGAGGTATTTGCCCAAGAAGGTGAGCTTAGCAATAAAAAAGCTAAAAAATAAAAATAATACATACGCATGGCTCCTTATGCGCTGAAGTAAGGTTAATAATGAGTTTAGACTTCCTAGCTGCACTCACTAACTGAAGTATTGTGACCCTTATATCGTCTCAATATACGAGTTTTTTTGGATATACCCCCAAGCCCCAATAATATCATTGGCAATAAAACAGGCTTTGCTGTGATCTTGAGATTTTGAATATTCATGAGGGATAACAACTGTCAGTACGCCCGCAGCTGTCGCACTTTGTAGGCCCGTTGAACTGTCTTCTAAGGCAAATGCTTCCTGGGGCTCTATAGACAAAAGTTCAAGTGCTTTTAAATATGGCTCAGGATCGGGTTTTGGGTTGATTACATCGTCTTTGCATATCGTCGCACTGAACAAGTCTAATAATTCGTAGTGCGCTAATACAGGGATCGCTTCGTTGCGTGTGCTGCCCGTTACTAACACCAAGGTAAACTGCTGTTTAGCTGCATTGAGGAAAGCTTTAACGCCTGCTAATAACCTTGGTTTTACCTGTTCAGATGTTAAAACAAACTGCTGATTCTTTTGCTCACATAGCCACTGAGCTGAGACATCTAAATTATGCCGTGCCTTTATTACTGTTGCGGCTTGTAAGGTAGGGACACCCGCAAACTCTAAGCAAAAAGCTTGCTCTGTATAATGAATGTCAAAAGGAGATAAAACATGTTGCCAGCTGTCATAATGAACGACTTCAGAATCAACCAAGGTGCCGTCAAAATCTATCAGTAATGCTCGCTTTTCCATGTTTCTCTCCTTGAATTGATTGCTTTTAGATTATTGCTTTAAGCTCTCAGGTACTTCAGCTGTTGCTTCTTCGCCTGACTCAACCTCAACAAGCGTATAGCCTCGAGGTTGGCGTACTACTTTTAAGATTGGCTTTTCAAACGCAGACTTTAAACGGTCTGTATCAGCTTGAAGCTCTTCAACTGTGCGGCCAAAAGGTGCAGCACCTGTTTCAGACCAATTTGTTACTTTACCATTTAAGTTATATTCAACTTCGTGAATTTGATAAAGCGCCGCTTCATCTTTAGTTGCTTCACAAAAAATAACACGGTAATTCCAAAATCCAGACATAATTTTTCTCTTACTTTCAATTTAGGGCAACTTTACCAGCTCATTTTATTAATACCAATCCTCAATGTGACTTATTTGAGGCTAATACCAATCCGCAATAACACTTAATCATTTTGAGGGACTAAACCTGATGATAGCTGCGTTAAAGATTTCTCATTTAGAACAACTAAATAACGAAATATTTGCCTTGCCTACATGGATGTAGGTACCTCAGCGATAGCAGGACGCGTGAGCGGTGCTACCACGAGGTTTTCTTGCCTCAAAATAGACCTCTTAGTTAAGCGGATTGGTATAATCGGCATAAGGCTAAATACTATGTTTTCGAAATATAAAAAAACCCGCAAAAATGCGGGTTTTTACTAAAACGAATTTCTATTTCGAAATAAGATTAGAAAAAGCGTACTTTAAATTCAGCACCAATGTAACGCTCTTCATTTAACATACCAGTGTTGTTATTGAAGTCTACGCCACCAATAACCACTTGCTCGTCAAATAAGTTACGTACAAATACAGATGCTTCATATTCGTTGTCGCCAGCTAACCATTGGTAACCTGCACGTACACCGGCTTCAAATAACGCTTCACCTTTGAACTCAACCGCTTCATATAAGAAGAAGTCAATTTCGCTACGGTAAGATACATCTGAGTAGACGAAGAAATCACCGCCCTCAAGTTCTTTGGTGTAACGAAGAGTCGCGTTCGCAATCCACTCTGGCGCGTGTGGTAAGCTGTTACCATCTAAAACCGCTAAACCGTTCTCTACTTTGTTTGTTACTGTACACTGAGCACACACTTGAACAGCTAGGTCTTTATCGCTCAGCTCAGTTTTGTTGTAGCTCAGGTTAAATGTTGCGTTTAACTCGTCAGTTAAAACCCACTCTGAGTCAAGCTCGATACCGTAACCTGTTGTCTTATCAGCATTGATCAGACGGTTAAAGTTAGCGTCGCCACCTACAGCTGTTAACTGTTGGTCATTCATCTGGTAATAGAATACTGTCGCGTTAACACGGCCTTGACCATCTAAAACATCAGACTTGATACCCGCTTCAATTGAATTAGTCGTTTCAGACTTGGCAACTGTTACTTCATCACCGAATAAGATACGGCCCTGAACACTCGGCGCACGGAAACCGTTAGCGATACGTGCGAATAAGTTAATGTCATCAGTGTACTTATAAGTTGCACTTAAGTCCCAAGATACATGGCTGTCATCTGGATTTGCTGAGCCTTCTTTAAAGTCTGTCGCGCCTGTAAATGGCACCGGTGTTTTCGTGCGCTTCGCGTAGAACTCTTTTTCATCGTTTGAGTAACGAATACCAGCTGTTACTTTTAGTTCATCAGATACAGTGTAATCAAATGAACCAAATAGTGCCCACGCCGACGTACTTTGGTCTTGGATTGCATAACCGTTTTGTAAGCCATAATTGTTTGCTGCTGCGTCCCAAGCAAACGTGTCAAAACTGAAGCTTTCGATTACTAAATCTTCTTCGTATAAGAACACACCTACTTGGTAGTTCATATCGCCAGAGAAGTTACTTGAAAGACGAAGCTCTTGCGTATATTGGTCATGCTCAGGGATTGCATCAGCAGTTTCAGATGCAAACGGGATAAAGCCTGGGCCCATTGCAGGTAAGAATGATGCACCGTAACCACCATCTACGTCAGCGCGAGAATAGATTTCAGCACTTTCCCAACCAGTGATCGACGTTACTGTGTGCTCTTTTAAGTCCCATTCAAGTTTAAGGCTCAAACCTTGCGTATTTACCTGTTGAGTTGAACGTGAAGCGGCATCATGGTAAACAACATCATTGTCATACAGTGGGTTGATGTTATTTGTGCCCTTTTCAATTAGGTTTGCACGGAATGCAATTGGACGACCATCTAGGTCACGCTTGTGATAGTTTAAAAGACCAGTGAAGTCATCACCTTCATATAAAAACTGAACACGTGCTGCTTTTTCATTGTAACCACCAAGAGAGTCTTCTTTTTCGAAGCCAGGTGCTTTTACGTCGATGTAATCTGGACGATCTTGAATAAGTAGAGAAACACGCGTTGAAAGTTTGTCAGTTAGACCAGTACCTACAGCACCTTCAAAGTCTACTGAGCCTTTGCTGCCGTAAGACACAGCACTGTATGCATCGAACTCTTGGCTTGGCTTAACTGAGTCAAACTTTACAAGACCTGCTGGCGTGTTACGACCAAACAGTGTGCCTTGTGGGCCTCTTAGTACTTCGATACGCTCGATATCAAATACAGGGAAACCTTTAAGAATAGGGTTTTCTTGAACAATTTCGTCAACAACTAATGAAACAGGTTGTGACGCGTTCAAGTCAAAATCGGTATTACCCAAGCCACGAACATAAAAGCGCGGGAAAGTACGGCCGAATGATGATTCAACAGATAAACTTGGGATTTTTGCGTTCATGAAGCGAATATCCATACCCGCTGAGCTATATGCGTCTAATCCATCGCCTTGAAGGGCTGACACAGACACAGGTACTTCTTGCGCATTTTCAACACGTTTACGTGCTGTTACTTGAATAACTTCTAGCTGATTGCTCTTAGCTTCTTGCTCTTCAGCATGCGAGATGAACGAAGTACTTGCTACAGTAGAGAACAACGCTGCATTGACTAAAACTGCTAACGTAGATCTTTTGATTGCTTTCATGTTTGGGGTAAACCTTTTATAAGCACTCTATTGTTCAACGGTAAAATATGGGCGCCGTATCACATTGGCGTGATTAGTTCAATTTTTCGCCTATACTGAATGTACAATGCGGACCTTAGAGTCGAGAGTGCAAAACGAATTCTAAGGCTGAATCTAACGGCATAATTATAACAGCAAATTTCAAATTTGCTTCAAATAACCCCAAAAAAGCCAAAAATAATAAATTTTATCTACAAGATTACCGATTTTAACAACTTTTATTTTCTCATTAAAAAACAGAAACAAGGACATTTGTCCTGTACCAGCATAGGCAGACGTTAATTTGAAGCTTTATTTAAGCAAGGGAGAGATTTTAAGTTTGTACAATAAACAAACTAAAGTGAAGGAGAGACTATTTTTAAAAAATCCGCTTTTCTGTTTTTTTCATCATAACGAATAACCGCAATGCCAGCTGTAGAAAATATTGGCATATCACCTGGGCTCAATTGGTCGACCAAATAACTCACAATTGGCATGTGCGCTACCAGAAGCCAAATCTCAATCTCTGGGTTCAAACTCATTAAAGTTTCGAGATAATCAATCGCAAATCGCGCATCACCGCTGGGGACGATATCTTTACACACTTCAAAATAATCTGCAGGGTTGTGCTTAACAACTTGCTCGGCTGTTTGCTGCGCTCTAATAAAAGGGCTCACGAGTACTGCCTTTGGCTGATAATGCGCTTTAATCCATAGCGCCATTTCACTCGCTTGGCTTACTCCACGTGGGGTCAGCGCTCTTGCGGCATCATCAGCTTGCATAGGTTCGGCTTCACCATGGCGCATAATTAAGATTGTTTTCATAAAACCTCAAACACTTAGAGTAATAATTTTCAGTAAAGCGGTAGCAACTTAGCCACTTTGTTCGCTATATTAAAACAAAACACATGACAATCCAAAGAACCTAAGCAGCGGTAAGTTAGTTCAAATTGGCCTCATCTCTTACTTTATATCGGCGGCAGACTCTTGAAAATTAGCAATAATGATAAACGCAGCTATCAAACTCTTACACTCGACAATGGTCTGAAAGTACTGCTTGTACAAGACTTAGATTCAAAAAAATCTGCAGCGTCACTGACCGTCAATGCTGGACACTTTGATGATCCTAGCGATCGCCAAGGTATGGCACATTTTATTGAACATATGTTATTTCTCGGTACTGAAGCCTACCCTGACCCCGGCTATTTTTCTCAATTCATTAATCAAGCTGGCGGGCATTGTAATGCATGGACTGGCACAGAACACAGTAGCTATTTTTTCGATTGTGATCATCAACAATTACATGCCGCATTAGACATTTTCAGCCAGTTTTTTATTGCTCCCTTGTTCGACAAGCTTCAAGCTGTGAGTGAGCGAAATGCGATAGATGCCGAATACAAAATGAAAACTAAAGATGATGGTCGACGCATTTATCAAGTACATAAAGAAACGGCAAATCCTGCTCATCCATTTGCAAAGTTTGCCGTTGGCAACCACCAAACATTAGAAGACAGAGACACCTGCATCTCAGACGAGTTGCGTCAATTTTTCAACACCCATTACCTTGCCCAATGGATGACATTAGCCATTGCCGGACCGCAATCGTTGAATGAGTTAGCCGATATGGCTAGACAATATTTTTCTAAGGTGCCTTCAAGTCAAAGTATTAAACCCGCTATCAATGTACCTCTCTACCGTAGCAATGATCTGGGTAAACTCATTCACATTACGCCTAAAAAGCAAATGCAGAAACTGATTGTTAGCTTTGCTATGCCTAATGTACATAACCTTTATAAATCTAAGAGTTTGAGCTTTTTAGCTCACTTGATAGGCTTTGAAGGCGAAGGCTCACTGTACTCAATATTAAAAGCCCAAGGTTGGATCAATGCGCTTTCAGCCGGTGGCGGCGTGAGTGGCAGTAATTATAAAGACTTTAATGTCAGCTTTGCACTCACGGAGCAAGGGATCGAATTTTACGAAGACATCATTGAAATGTTATTCGAATATATCGCACTAATCGAGCATAAGTTTGCCGACTTACCTGCTCTCTATGCCGACAAACAAGCTTTATTAGAAATCGCCTTTGACAATCAAGAACCAAGCAAATTAGTAGAGTGGGTAAATGCCTTGAGCGTGAATATGCACCACTTCGATGAAGCGGATTATTTATGCGGTGATTATGTCATGACTGGGTTCGAGCCTCAGTTACACAAAAAGCTTTGCCAATACTTATCGGCTAAGAACATGCGAGTCGTTTTAATTCATCAAGGTGTTGCAACTAATAAAAGAGCCCAGTGGTATAACACAGCTTATCTGGTAGAAGATTTACCTACGCAATGGCTTGAGACACTTGATAAAATAAAACACCCTCTTCCTGAAATGAAGATGCCTAGCGTCAATCCTTATTTAAAAACAAAACAAGTGTTACACACCAGCGCGCCGTCTTTCTCTGTGCCAAAAAAGCTCGCTTTCAAAGAAGGATTAAATTTCTGGTTTAAACAAGACACAGAATTCAAAGTCACAAAAGGTCACCTATATATCGAGATAGATTCAAAAGTCGCGGTTAATTGTGTTAAGAACATGGCACTCACACGGTTATTAGCCGATTTATTAATGGATAGTCTCGCAGAGCCTTTCTATTCAGCAGAACTTGCGGGGCTTAACTACCATATCACCTCTCATCAAGGTGGTTTGACGCTCAATACAGCTGGTCTCTCGGCAAACCAGCCTGAATTTGCAATAGAGTTGCTCAGCTATATTTTATCTCAAGATATTAACCCTATTCGATTTGCTGAATATAAAAAACAACTATCAAGACATTGGCTTCAACATAACCATAATAAACCTGTGTCTGAGCTATTTAGCATATTAGGGGCACATCTAATGCCTTGGAATCCAGCTCCTGAAGACTTAGCGCAAAGTCTAAAAGGCATTACATTTAATGAGTTCAATGAATTTAGACGTGCATTTTTTAAAGCCATACACATTAAAGCATTTATGTATGGTAATTGGCGTGAAAGTGATGCTGAAGATATGCTAAACAGCATCAAAGAAACCTTCAAAGAAAGCGAAATCTTAGAAGATTTAAAACGCCCCCTTATTAAACTCAAACAACACATGACGCATGCTTCTTTCAAAGAACAGGCTGAACATGGATTACTATATTATATCCAAGCAAAAACTTCAGATGTTGATGAAAAAGTACAACTCATGCTTATTAATCAACTTGTACAGCATCTGTATTTTGATGAACTCAGAACAAAACAACAATTAGGATATCTTGTTGGTGCGGGCTATGCGCCATTTAATACTCGTGCAGGGCTAGCGTTTTATGTGCAATCTCCAAATAACTCTAGCCTACTACTGCTGCAAAGCCATGAAGAATTTATCAAAATGTTCTTAGATAATTTGTCTGAATTAAGTTCTGAGGCATTTTTAGAGGCTAAGCAAGCTTTAAAGCTACAAATTGCAGAAAACGATAAAAACTTGAGACTAAGAGCTCAACGACTTTGGGTCGCGATCACCAATGAAGATCACCACTTTTCAATGCAATCTAGATTACTGACAGCCCTTCAAACACTGACAAAAGATGTATTTATCAATAATGCTATCTCTTTGATAAGTAATAAAGACTCTCATGCAACGCTAACTTTCAACTGATAAGGCTCTGTTATCTACTTTACTCTCAGTTCAGCATAGATTAGATTAGGCGTTGTTCTGAGAAATAAACATCTATGATTAAAAATATAACAATAATGATGTTCATAGCGTTATTAAGCTCATTATTTAGCATGCCATTGATGGCATTGGAGTTTAATCAACAGAGCCTGGGAGCTAATATTTATTGGCTTGCTCCTGTGGGCTTAATGACATTATTCACCACCTATTTGCTATTTATAAACCGTAGGCTAAAGCGTTCACAGCAAGACCTAGCTATGTCTGAATTACGCTTAAAACGCACTGTTGAAGGCAGTGGTGATACGCTATGGGACTGGGACATCAGCTCAGGGGAAATCATACGTATAAACGATAAATACATGGTATGCCAAGACCAACCTGAAAAAAGTGCACGCTTTTTACCAAACGCTCACCGTATACACCCTCAAGATCTCCCCCTAGTAGACAAATTACTTAAGCAGCACTTTGCTGAGCAAACGGCTTTTTTTGAAGCCAGTTACCGCCTAAGAGATACCTTAGATCAATACCACTGGGTGTTAGATCGCGGAAAAATCATTGAAAAAGACGCCAATTTAAACCCTATAAGAATGACAGGCACGGTACGTGATATTAGCCACCTAAAAAGTACCGAAGAGCGACTCAACTTATTTGCTAAATGTGTCGAATCCCTGACTGACGCCATTGCCATTTATGACAAAAATTACCAGCTTGTAGACGTCAACCCCAGCTATTTAAAACTCTTTGGGGGGTTAAGAGCTCACTACCTCGGAAAGCAATTTACTCTTCCTGGATATGATGAAGGCTATATCCGTGAAGTAAAAACAAACCTAAAAGAGTCTGAGCACTGGCAGGAAGAATTAAAGCTCAGGAACTTTAAGAATATCTTGTTACCAATCGAAGTCAGCATCGACGAAATAAAAAACAGTCATGGGCAGGTAACAAACTATGTTGTGATTTTCTCCGATTTAACCGAGCGTAAAAAAGCAGAGTCGCAGCTACATAATCTCTCTAACAGAGATAGAACAACAGGTCTGCCGAATAGGAACCTATTTTTCACTAACTTAAAAAAATTAGCGCAGCAAGATGTTCATCATGCTCTGCTGGTCTTTGATTTAGACAACTTTAAAAAGATTAATGACTCACTGGGTCATCAACTCGGAGATAGTTTGCTTGCAAAACTGGCAATGCGCCTCAACAAGCTAGCTCGACAACAAGACACCTTTTACCGTTTAGGCGGCGATGAATTCGCATTAGTGATGACCGGCACGAATGATATTCACACCATTACCAAAACTGCTAAGCAGTTTTTGGCAGCCATTGCAACGCCATTTAAAATGGCCAACCATGAACTCGTGATCACCTCTTCCGTTGGCATTGTGCTATTTCCTGAAGATGGAGCAACGCCAGAAATCTTACTTAAGAATGCAGATACAGCCATGTATCATGCAAAACAAAAAGGTAACCACTACTTATTCTTTAACGACTCTATGAACGAACAAGCCGTTAAACGGTTACAAATCGAAAACCTGATGCGTTTTGGTTTAAAAGAAGATCATTTTGTCGTTTATTACCAGCCTAAAATGGACATCAAATCAGGCCTGCTTGTCGGCATGGAAGCGCTAGTCCGTTTTATAACCCCTAAAAAAGGCATTATAAGCCCAGGTGTGTTTATTCCTATCGCGGAAGAAACAGGACAAATCATTGATATTGGTGAGGTCGTGCTCGACAAAGCCTGTAAAGATGTAAAGCGCTGGATAGATCAAGATTTATTTGACGGCCGCGTTGCCGTTAATTTATCTGCAAAGCAATTTAGTTTGCCCGACCTTACCACGCGTATCGATATCATCTTGCAGAAAAACCATTTGCCCTCTTACTTTCTTGAGCTTGAAATCACTGAAGGTACAGTCATGGACGACCCACAAGAAGCCATTAATATTATGCGCTCGCTCAGTGCCAGAGGCATACACCTGGCGATTGATGACTTTGGTACAGGTTATTCATCACTGGCTTATCTAAAGCAGTTTCCTCTGAATACGTTAAAAGTCGATAAAGCTTTTGTCGACGACATGCACAATGAGCGTGGTCGAAATATGGTAGACTCGATTGTAACAATAGCTCAAAACCTAGAGTTACACGTTGTCGCAGAAGGTGTTGAAAAGGCAGAGCAACTGGCAATATTAGAAGAGTTAAATTGCCAAACTGTACAAGGGTACTATTATTCTAAGCCCCTTTCAGCTGAGGAGTTTACTGAGTTTTTGAAACAACAAAGAGCTGTCAAAAATAAGCAAGCTAAACCAGATTTAAAAGTAGTTAGCTAACTGTTCAGCTTACCTTAAAACACTTTAGTTTTCCCATTTGCATGTTTCTTAAAATAGCCATTCTGTAATGTACTCTCAAAAACACCCAACAAATAGGACCAACAGCCAAACTAAATACAACCCAACGCTTTGTCGGCATGCCTAGGCGAATAGTTTCGCAATAAATGGCCATTGCACTTAAAATCAAACAAAACATCACTAACATTAGCACCCCCTTCAAATTGGCGAATTATACAGCAACCAGCATAAAAGAAGCACAAAAAAACGTTTAATTGTTGCAAAATATTGCATTATTTCATTTAATACCAAGCCATAATTTCACTTTTAAAATGGTATTTTATTCATTTTTTCATAACTAACTGATTTATAGTTAGGTTAAGTGAAATTTAAACTGGTCGTCATGGCGAGGTTTTAGCACAGTTTTTACGCACAGATTTTGTGAATGTAAAGAAAGGCGTTTATTGACTATTGCTCATCACTTTCGAGCAAACTGAGTTCCCAGTTTACCCAATTGTGTAAGCAAACTCAGTAAACAGACTAAAATGTTTTTTCCTGAGATTATTGTCTTTACGAATTAAGTGCTAAACTCAAACCATGTGGTTTTAATTAATAGTTACTTCAAGGATAAGAGCTATGAATAAACAAAGCGTACATGATTATTTGCAAAGTAAACCAGGCACGTTTATTACGCAGCCTTTTTCGCAGGATAGCGATGTTTACAAAGTGCAACATAAGATGTTTGCCACCCTTTACGAAGGTAAAGAAGGTCAACTAGACGAAAACAATGAGCCTGTTTTTTGGTTAAATGTGAAGTGTGATCCTGACGAGGCATTAATACTTAGAGATAAGTACGAATCAATTTTGCCGGGTTATCACATGAACAAACGTCTTTGGAACACGATTGTCCTTGATGGCACGGTACCTGAAGACGAAATCAAAAAGTTTATCGATGACTCTTATCAGATAGTTGTTGATAACCTGCCTACAGCTCAGAAAGAAGCGTTAGCGAATCTTTCATAACCTGAGTACACGTGTAATGGCCTCCCTCGTTATCTGACGAGGGCCATTCCACCTCCCCCCCTTCGTATGAAAACTATCAATATGAAAAAAGTCGCTTTACTCACCAGTGGTGGTGATGCCCCAGGCATGAACGCTGCTATTCGCGCAATTGTGCTTAATTGTGAATATAACAATTTATCTTGTTTTGGTTTTTATCATGGTTATAACGGCCTAATAGAAGACCATCTGCTCCCTTTATCTAGCCAATTAGTTAATGCCGAAATAAAGAATGGTGGCACCCTATTAAAAAGTGCGCGTTGTCCTGCCATGATGACTGACACGGGTGTAAAGCAAGCATGTAACACGCTATTAAAGCACGAAATTGACGCCCTAATCGTCATTGGGGGAGATGGCTCATTTCATGGCTTATTAGCAATTAAGGCCCTTTGGCATGGCCAAGTTATTGGCTTACCTGGCACCATAGATAATGACCTTTATGGCTGTGATAAAACCATAGGTTTTGCGACTGCGGTTAATACCGCAACGCAAGCAATTGATAAAATCAGAGATACCGCTAACGCATTTGATAGAGTGTTTATTGTAGAGGTAATGGGTAGACACAGTGGCCATATCGCCTTTCAAGTTGGCTTATCTTGTGGTGCTGAGAGCATTTTTTCATTCGAGAATTACAGCAATGAAAAACACGACATCATACTCGAAGACCTAATTGAGAAAATACAGAAACAACAACTAAATCGCCATGCAAGTTACTTAATTGTACTAGCAGAGAACTTATGGCCTGGTGGTGCTAATGCCCTTCAAGAGCAATTAAAGTCCCAGGGTAAGATTGAAAGTGCAATTTGCATTTTGGGTCATACGCAAAGAGGAGGAGATCCAGTCCCTGAAGATAGAGTGCTTGCCACTCAACTTGGACTACAAGCTGTTGATGCCTTAATCAAGGGTGAAGATAAGGTTATGATTGGCTTAAGTGCAGCGCAACTGACCAAAACTGACCTAAACAAAGCTGTTTCAATAAATAAACCTGTGAGCGATGAACTAGTCAACGCCCACAAAGGTCCACTCACCCACTATTTAAAATAGGTCAGCATTTAGCCATAAGTGTAAAACAATACTTACTGCATACCCCAGCGCAATCACAGGGGTCCATTTAAGATGACCAAAGAAAGTATAATAGCCTCGAGCTTGTCCCATCAGTGCCACACCCGCCGCTGAACCAATTGATAACAAGCTACCACCAACACCTGCAGTCAAAGTAATTAATAACCATTGACCATGTGACATTTCAGGCTGCATTGTGAGTACAGCAAACATCACCGGAATATTATCAATAACAGCCGAGATGACACCAAGAAACACATTCGCAGCGGTTGTTGACCAACCTCCGTAGAGCACTTCAGACATCAAGCTCAAATAGCCCAAGAATCCTAGCCCACCAACACACATAACAATGCCGTAGAAAAACAATAATGTATCCCACTCCGCACGCGACACTTTGCTAAATACATCAAACGGTACAACACTGCCTAATCTCGCTAAACGCTCCTTGTCACCCTGTTGCTCTGCAAGTGCTTTTTTGCGAGCCAAAGACCCCGGTAATGTTACTCTTAGGAAATAACCAAAAAACTGAAGATAACCTAGCCCCATCATCATGCCTAATACCGGTGGAAGGTGTAAGAAACTATGGCACGCAACAGCTGTTGCCACGGTAAATAAAAATAATGACAAGATACGTAAGGCACCACGTTTTAATTCAACTTCTTCATAAGCCGCAGTGGGTTGTTTATTCTCAACATAAAAACTCATAATAGCCGCAGGGACTAAGAAGTTTGCTAAAGAAGGTATAAATAAGACTAAGAACTCACCAAAGGTCACCATACCTGCTTGCCAAACCATCAAGGTCGTAATATCTCCAAACGGGCTGAATGCCCCACCAGCATTAGCTGCAATGACAATATTGATACAAGATATATTGATAAAGGGTTTATCACCTTCAGCCACTTTCATCACCACGGCACACATTAATAGTGCGGTAGTTAAGTTATCCGCAATGGGTGAAATAAAGAATGATAAAAAGCCCGTGATCCAAAATAGATTTTTATAGTTGAAGCCTTTGCGGATCATCCAAGCTCTTAAAGCATCAAAAACTCGGCGTTCTTCAAGGGCGTTGATATAGGTCATTGCTACCAATAAGAACAACATCAACTCTGCGAATTCGAGTAAATTATGTCTGAATGCCTCTTCAGTAACATGGGGGATATTTTCACTGACGTAAAAACTGCCAATAAGAATCCAGATTAAACCTGCGCCCACCAGCACAGGCTTTGACTTTCTCAAATGTAATTTTTCTTCCAACATAACTAAGGTATAAGCCAGAATAAAAATAGCGATGGCAGCAAAACCTACCGCAGAATTTGTTAAGTCTAAATGAGCACCTGCTGCCCAAACTGAAGGAGTAAAGCTAGCTATCAAAGCTAATAGAAGTAGAAGTGTATAGCGCCGAAAGGACATGTTATTGCCTACTATGATAGTCAAAAGAGAGTATTTAAGTAGGCAATAAAATAGCACAACGGCAGTGATTACCAATTGTACAGAAGTCTATATTTACTATTTTTCCGCGGTTAGTTTTTCAATCGCTAAAATTAATACCAACCCAGTAATGGCAAGCGCAATACATAGCAATGTCATTGGGTCTTGCCCATTTAATGTTGCAAATTCTGCAGGCGAAATATTTTGCTGCATGAGCGGCTTTTCAATGCCCTTTGAATTAGTGTAAGTCGTCAGCACTTGTTTCCACGGCCAAAGTAGATTCAAAGAGCCAACTAAAAAGCCTGCCAATAATGCAAAAGTTAACTGCTCAAAGCGATTCAATAACCAAGCCAGAAAACGAGAAAAGACCATCAGGCCAACAACACAGCCCATCAAGAATAAGGCAATTAACGCAAATTGTTTTTCTGTCACGGCTGTCAGAACATGGCCGTACATTCCCAATAGCAATAATATAAAACTGCCCGATATACCAGGTAAGATCATCGCACAAATGGCAATCGAGCCGGCAACAAAATAAAACCACCAACTCGGATTCGCTTCAGCAGGTGACATTGAGGTAATAGCGTATGCGATTAACGCGCCTAAAAGACAACTTGTCACTGTCTTTAGGTTCCAAGCTTTAACTTGCTTTGCAACATAGATAAAAGAGGCAATGATCAAGCCGAAGAAAAATGCCCACACAAGTAGTTTATGATGTTCCAGTAAGTAGGTGATCAGCTTTGCTAAGGAAGCGGCACTTGTTAATAGTCCAGCGAAAAGTGTCACTAAGAAGGTCCCGTCTATATAGCGCCAAGTGGCTTTAATACCTTCTTTTTTAAGTAATAAAAGTGCATCTAAATTAACACTTTTTATGGCATTTAATAATCTGGTATAGATGCCAGTAATAAATGCTATCGTACCACCCGATACGCCTGGCACAACATCAGCGGCCCCCATGCCAGCACCTTTCAAAAATAAAAATAAAAAGTCACGTTTACTTTGCAACTGCGACATAGTGTCCTTTTCTCCTAATCAAAACAGCGAGTCATATTATCCTAAATTGGTTTAGACAAGAACCACTCTCAGCTTCGATAACGAAAATTATGTTTCTAAAGTTATGCTTACATTGCCCGATAATGTAATTATGTAAACCAATTAAAATCACTATGCCCTATTTTATTGCATTTATGATGTTGCTATTTGCCACCCCTGCGCTCAACGCAGCACCGAGTGAGTATGTAATGCCTGCGGAACCCAAAGTGTGGCACCAACAAGATCTGAAAAATTATATAGATGCCAGCAATATCATCAATATAACGGTTAACGAGCAACCCTTAGATGTGCTATTTCAAACCTATATGAATGCAACCAAACGTGGCATAGCGATTATCTTACCTGATATTGGCCACTCACTGCTGTCTTCAAATGGAAGCCAATTTTTACAACAGGCCCTCGCTGATGATGGCTACGATACGTATGTTTTGCCTTCACCAGCAGTGCTATTTGAATCTTTAGAAATACCTGACTTTACACAAGAGCAACAACCTAATCCATTTGCTAAAGCGGTGTTTTTTCAATCTGAAAGCATGCTTAACGAATACAAGAATGAGCTGGCAGCACGTTTTCAAGCATTGACACAGGAGCTGAGCAAAATGCCTGATGAACATATTGTGGTTATAGCCCTCGGTACCAGTGCTGGCGTATTTGCAGAGCTGATATCAGAACAACCACAGCTCCCCGTTGATGCATTAGTCACTATCAGCGCGCATCTCCCCCATCCAAAACGTAATAAAGATTTAGCCGCAACATTTTCCCTTGTTAGCCCCCCTCTGCTAGATATTTTTTACAGCAATGATGGACCTGCGGTCACGCAAAGTATTTCGAACAGAAAACGCTGGGCAAAGAGAAACAGCAAGTACGATTACAGACAAAGGGAGCTGTTTGGGCTAAGTCACGAGCTGAGGCAACACCAAAGACTGAGAAAAGAAGTGAACGGCTTTCTCAGTCATCTATAAATGTTACTTAGCCTTAAGAAATTCATACGCAGACTGAATATCCTGGCTTTTTTGTTTTGCAATTTCCATCATATGAGGCGGTAAGCCTTGTGAAACAAGCTTATCTGGATGATGTTGTGACATGAGTTTTCGATAAGCACGTTTGATATCTTTTTCACTGGCATTTTTAGTTAGACCCAACACAGCAAGCGCGTTGTCACGATTTAAAGACGGTGGTGTCGCTTTATGTCTATAATCAGATTGCTGTTCAGACTGATAGCTTGATTGATGGCTATGTTGCTGACTTCGTTGTTTTCTAAATTGAAATTCTGCTTGATATCGGTTTAGTAAGAATTGAAAGTGTCTGCTTGATAAACCAAGCAAGCGGCTTACTTGCTGTAAAAGTTGCTTTTCTTGCTCTGCTAAGTGACCGTCCGAAAACGCCATTTGAATTTGAATTTCTAAAAACAGCTGAAGTAAGTCATAACGACGGCCAAATACTTCTTTTACATCTCGAATTGACTCTTTTAATGAAAACTCGCTCGATTTTCCTGAACGAAAAGCATTCTGTGCCTCTTTCCTCTCTTCACCGTGTAAACCCATTTCATCCATAAATGCAGTGGCAGCTTGAATATGAATTTCACTGACACGTCCGTTCGACTTTGCAATATGACCCATGACCGCAAAGCAGCTAGAGAAGAATAATGCTTGACGCTGATCTAACTCGCCTTTATCAAAAAAGCCCTGAAAGCCACCGGCTTTGTCAAAGTCCTGCTTTAAACTTTTATCAAATAAGTGGCCAAGCCAAAAACCAAGCGCCGCGCCAAGCCAACGACCAAACATAAAGCCAAAACACGTACCTAGTAGCTTACCCCACATATGCAGTTCCTAATTGCTTGTTGATTTCCTCTAATCTTTCTGGCGTGCCAATATCCGACCATACATGCAAATATAACTCACGTGATACTCGCCCTTCTTCGATACCTTGTCTCAGCAGAGGTCCTAAAGCTAGAAATTGATTGTCGTAAGTATCGAAAAAAGATTGGTGGTAAAGGCCTATACCTGAAAAGGTATACTTCTGTGCTTGGTTCGCTAACCCCAAAGTAAAGTCACCATCTGGATGATGCGCAGGGTTTTCCACTAAAACAATGTGTGCTTCGCCTTCTTGCAACACCAGCTGCGTTAGAGCGTGTACATCGTAGTCAGTAAAAATATCCCCGTTGATGACGATAAACTTATCACATGCTTTACATAAAATTGGTAACGCATTGATGATACCACCGGCCGTTTCTAAACCCCCTTCAGGCTCATAGCTGTACTCAATCTTGACGCCTAATTGCAAGCCATCACCAAAATACTGCTCTATTTTGTCCCCTTGCCAGGCAAGATTAATGACTATCTCTGTGATCCCCGCCGCTTTTAAGCGTTCGATATGGTATTCAATTAACGGTTTCCCATTTACTTCAAGCATGGGTTTAGGTAATTCAGCAGTCAAAGGCATCATACGTTTGCCTCTACCTGCTGCAAGGATCATTGCTTTCATGTCTGCGGCTCTAACTTACGCTTAACTGCTGGAATTATCTCATTGTCGAGCCAAGTTGCAAGCCATTGAAATTGTTCATACTGTTTACTTGTTTCAAGAATATAATCTAATGTTGGTAAAATATTTTGTAGATACCCTGATTTACCATCCCTCAGTAGCAAGCGGCAAAATATCCCTGCGGCTTTTAGATGCCGTTGTAAACCAGTCAGGTGGAAGTAGTCGCAATATTGTCCAAATGATAAATCAGCCATCAAACCTTGTTTATAAAACAGCTCGTAGTTGTATGTAAGCAATTGTTCAAACTCATGCTCCGGTAAAGTGAAATAACAGTCTTTAAGCAAAGAGACCGCATCATAACTGATTGGACCTTGAACAGCGTCTTGAAAGTCAATTAACGCCCACCCACCTGACGTTTTCATGATATTTCTAGAATGAAAATCCCGATGCATCGTCACTTGGGGTTGCTGTAGCATAACCTCAATTAAACTCGTTTCCAGTTCATACCAAAGTCTTTGATGCTCACCCGATACATTTAAACCTAGCCATTTCTCGAGCAACCACTCTTTGAAAATATTGATTTCTAAACGTATAAAATCGTCGTCGTACGGTTTCATCCACTGACTGGGTGATATAGAGGCAATTTGTGGTAACAAAGATAAAACTACCTTGTAGTCTGTCATTCGGCTATCCAAACTTAAACGATCTGCCAGGTGCTCTGTTCCCAAATCGTTTAGTAAAATAAAACCAGACTCGAAATCTGAAGCGAGTACTTGCGGCACAATGAGTCCCACCTTAGCAAAATCTTGTTGTAACCCGACAAACGGTCGGTTATCAATTAAATCTGCAGGGGAATCCATTAAAATCAAATTTTCAGAATCGGTTACGACTCGGTAATACTGCCTAAAACTCGCGTCTGAAGTAATTGCATGAAAAGAAAAAGGTTGGCGGCCTAAGTATTTTATTAGAAAGGCTTCTAATTGTGTTTTTCTGTTATCGTTCTTTATCACAATTTTACATTCTTAATTACTGAATTTAACTCTGTTTTACTTTATGATGTGCTGTCCTTGAAGTAACAACTGGTAAACAGGTTAATTAATGAACAAAGTTTGGCTAACCGTGGCATTATTTCCTCTCTGTCCTGCTGTATATGCAGCTACAGAAATTGAAAGGCCTTTGCTTTGCCAAAATAATAATTTACCTCAGCAGTGGCAACCGCTCACGGGTTTACCAAAAAACGCTATCGACATTCGTGCAGATCGAGTAAACATTAACAATACGTCGAGTGCGCAATTCGCTGGTAATGTTGTAATAAACACAGAGCAAATGCAACTCTCTGCAAGTTCAGCTTTGTTTAACAAACAAAGCTTACAACTTAATGCCGAAGGGCCTCTAGTCTATCAAGACCCCTACACTCTTGTTAAAAGCAACGGCTTGTTTGCAGATCTAAATAATTACCACATCGATTTAATGGGTGCAGACTATCAACTAACCCAACAACTCGGTCATGGTGGTGCAGCTCAATTATCTGCTCGCGACAATAACATTGAGCTACTGAATGCAAGCTTTACCACTTGCCCGTCAGATAAACCTTTTTGGTCCATCGAAGCAAGTACAATAAGCTTGTCGAAAACCGAAGGCTGGGGGGAAACATATAATGCGGTGCTCAGAATCTTAGACACGCCCGTTATTTATATTCCTTACTTTACTTTTCCGATTGACGATAGACGAAAAACCGGACTTCTGGCACCTACCATATCAAGCTCTGAACGCTATGGTTTAGAACTCTCAACGCCATTTTATTGGAATATCGCGCCTAACTATGACGCAACTATCACACCGAGATATATGTCTAAAAAGGGCGTTCAAATTAACACTGAATTCAGGTATCTAACGCCACGCCATTCAGGCTTGTTTGCAATGGAGCTACTTGAGAAAGATGATTCAGAGCCTGAATTAGAAGAGCGTTATTTGCTATTTTGGCAACAAAATAGCTACTTTAATGAAAATTGGCGCGCAAGCATTGATATTACCAACGTCAGTGACGATAACTATTTAACAGATTTAAATTCAGAATATGGTAATGTCACTGACACACAATTATACCGAACCGGGACTTTAAACTATCTCGGTGACATTTGGTCTGCACAATTGAAAGTGCAAAATTTTGAAGTACTAGGCGACCACCAAGAATCCTACGCTGCTCTACCGCAACTCTCTTGGCACACCACCGATTCAATATCTTGGCAAGGCATTGATTGGTCACTCATTGGTGAGTTTAGCTACTTTAGAAATGATGAATTAGTGATTACAGACGCCTCAAGATTACACCTTGAACCCAAAGCCAGTTACGCAATCAATGACACTGCATGGTCATTTTTATCAGAGGCAAGCCTGCTACATACTTACTATCAACAAAACGGAAACTTCAACGAAACACAATTTGATGAACGAGTAAGCAGGACTTTGCCGAAGCTGAGGCTGCATGCACAAATGAACCTTGAACGTGCAACTAAGTTAATTGTGGATGACGGCGTGCAAACGCTCGAACCTCAACTGCAATATTTATACGTACCTAAAAAAGATCAAGACAATATCGGTCTGTACGATACCACTAAAATGCAGGATGATTTCTCAGGCTTATTCAGAGAGCAACGTTTCTCAGGCGTTGATCGCATTGCCCAGGCGAACCAATTCACGATAGGTGCAACAACACGTATTTTTGATAATAAAAACCAAGAACGCTTTAATCTAAGTGTTGGGCAAATAATTTATTTAGATAGTAATGTTAAGCCAACTCGCCAGAATCCATTAAATAAAACAAACTATAATGCCTTGTTTGCTGCAGAAAGCATGATACATTGGCATCGTAGATGGTATTTGTCTGCAGGTATTCAATACGACGCTGACACCAAACAATTAATTCAATCTCATGCAACGATTGATTATAAAGGCGATAAAAATCAGCTTGTACAATTGAACCATCGTTATGCAAACGATGTCTCAGGGTATGAAATAGACCAAATTGGTTTTTTTACCAGTGTACCTCTAAACCAACAATGGCAATTTATTGCAAGTTATCATAGAGATTTAGTATCAAAGAGAAGTACTGAACTTTTTGCCGGTTTACAATATGAAAGCTGTTGTTGGGCAGTTCAGCTCACTGGTAATAGACAAATTCAAACCGATTTAAATAAAACAATTAACCAAGATGAGGCTCAGTTTGATACCAGCATTCGTCTTAACTTTGTACTCAAAGGGCTAGGTGGTAAATCAAGCTATGATGTAAGCCGATTACTACAACAGGGTATTTTTGGCTACCGTCGACCTTATTTTTTGAATAATTAGTAAAATAATAGAGCATTATGAATTTAAAAACGTTGTTAATCGCCGCCCTAATGGGGTTAGGTTTTAGTCAAGCAGCACTAGCTGATCGAGTACAATTAGATAAAGTAGTCGCAACCGTCAATGACGGTGTTGTATTGCAAAGCGAAGTAAATAAAGTTATCTCTCGAGTAAAGCAACAAGCTAAAGAGCAAAATACTCAGTTACCTTCTGATAATACGCTACGTATTCAGGCGATAGACAGGCTTGTTGACCAATCTCTATTATTACAGCTAGCTGAAAGAATGGGGTTAGAAATCTCAGACGCCCAATTAGACCAAACACTCGCAAATATTGCATCTGAACAAGGTGCAACGATTGCTGATCTAAGAAAATCAATCGAAGCGACAGGTGAAAGTTTCAAAGCCTATCGAGAAGAAATTAGACAAGAAATCACCATCAGTCAGGTGCGACGCGCAAACGTCGACCGCCGTATCTACATTAACCCTCAAGAAATCGCTAATTTACAAACCATTCTTGAGCAGCAAACAGGTCAATCTGAAGAATATGACATTGGTCATATTTTAGTAAAAGTGCCAAGCAAAGCATCTCCTGAAGAACTAGAAGATGCCAGAGAGCGCGCCAATAAAGTTATCGAGTTTCTTAACGATGGCAAAGACTTCAAACGCATTGCAATTGCCTCTTCTAGCGGCGCTAAAGCGCTTGACGGTGGTCAATTAGGTTGGATGGGGATAAACGAAATGCCTTCACTGTTTGCTGAAGCAGTTAAAGGTAAAAAGAAAGACGATATTATTGGTCCACTTCGTTCAGGCGCCGGCTTCCACATATTAAAAGTACAAGATATTCGTGGCAGACAGGTGGTTGAAACCACTGAAGTACGCTCGCGTCATATCTTAATCAAGCCTTCTATTATCTTAAGTGAAGAGAAAGCGCGCTCGATGCTTGCTGGTTTTGTTAAAGACTTACGTGCAGGTAATGCTGACTTCGCAGAATTAGCAAAAGAACATTCTGAAGACCCAGGCTCTGCATTAAAAGGCGGTGAGTATGACTGGACAGACCCTACTACATACGTACCAGCCTTTAGAGATACCCTACTTTCTCTAGATAAAAATGAAATCAGTGAACCATTTAGATCAACATTTGGTTGGCACATAGTTCAACTACTCGATAAACGTATTGCTGATAAAACTGATTTTGCTAAGAAAAATCGTGCTCATGGCATCCTCTATAACAGAAAATTTCAAGAAGAAAGTTTACGTTGGATGAATGAAATGCGAGAGCAAGCAAATATCGATGTTTTTCCTACTGAATAGGTAATATATGACTATTCGTATCGCTATAACACCGGGTGAGCCGGCTGGCATTGGCCCTGATTTAGTTATCAAGCTGGCACAAAAAGCTTGGCCTGTACAACTCGTCGCTGTTGTTGATAAATCGATTTTAGAAAAGCGCGCACAGGAATTAGGGGAAACAATTAATCTAATTCCTTTCAAAGAAAACGACGTGCCTACCTTAGCCCCGGCCGGTAGCTTGTATTATCTGCAAATTGATAAAGGCGTTGAGGTTACACCTGGTGAGTTAAATGAAGCGAATGGTCATTACGTACTAGAGACGCTCAGAGTCGCATCTGAAAAGAACATGGACGGCACATTTGCCGCAGTTGTCACTGGCCCGGTTCATAAAGGTATCATCAACCAAGCTGGTATCTCTTTTAGCGGCCACACTGAGTTTTTTGCACAACAATCGAATACGCAAGATGTTGTTATGATGCTGGCTACTGAAGGACTAAGAGTCGCGCTTGTTACAACTCATATTCCACTGGCTTATGTATCAAGAGCAATCACGCACGACCGCCTTACAAAAGTCATCAATATTCTAAATCATGACTTGCAAACGAAATTCGGTATTGCTCAACCAAAAATATTAGTCTGTGGCCTCAATCCTCATGCCGGTGAAGGGGGTCATTTAGGGCGAGAAGAAATTGAAACGATTGAACCTGCGCTTGAATCACTCAATAGTCAGGGCATGACACTGATTGGCCCTCTTCCAGCAGATACGCTTTTTCAAGCAAAATACCTAGATAATGCCGATGCGGTGCTTGCAATGTATCACGATCAAGGCTTGCCTGTGCTAAAATACAAAGGCTTTGGTAATTCAGTGAACATTACGCTTGGTTTGCCTTTCGTTAGAACATCCGTTGATCATGGTACTGCCTTAGATTTAGCTGCCACAGGGCAGATTGAAGTCGGTAGTTTTGATTTAGCGATCCGCGAAGCTATTAAGCTCGCCTCAAAAAAAGCAATGAATTAATGACAGATAACGTACATTTAGGTCACAGAGCACGTAAGCGCTTTGGACAAAACTTTTTACACGATGACATGATCATCGACAAAATCGTCACCGCGATTGACCCTAAGCCTTCAGATAACTTGGTTGAGATCGGCCCTGGTTTAGGTGCTATCACTGAACCTGTGACTGATTTAAGTGGTCAACTAACCGTTGTAGAACTTGATAAAGACTTAGCTGAAAGATTAACGCAACATCCTTTTTTAGGACCTAAGTTAACGGTTCATCAGGGCGATGCGATGAAATTCGACTTCGCAAGCCTTATCCGTGACGACGAGAAATTAAAAGTATTCGGTAACTTACCATACAATGTGTCTACGCCATTACTATTCCATTTATTTGAATTTGTAGACAATATTGAACATATGCACTTTATGCTTCAAAAAGAAGTTGTTAAGCGTATGGTTGCAGGCCCAGGCTCTAAAGCGTTCGGTCGCTTAAGTGTGATGACACAGTATTATTGTCATGCAATGCCAGTAATTGATGTGCCACCTGAATGCTTTAAACCTGCCCCTAAAGTTGACTCAGCAGTCGTACGCTTAATACCTAAAAAACCTGCACAACGAACAGCTAAAAGCACTAAGTTATTGAACACTGTATGCTTAGAGGCGTTCAACCAGCGCAGAAAAACGCTGCGTAATAGTCTTTCAAACCTGTTAACAGCGGACGAGCTCACAGCCTTAGGCATCGACCCTTCATTACGTGCAGAAAGTTTATCTCTGACTCAATTTATTGATATCGCAAATTGGATTTATGACAACAAGCAGTAACTTAGGATCACCTATCAAGGTATCTGTAGAAACCATGTATGTTGAGCACCAATCTCAACCAGAAAAAGATAAGTATGTTTTTGCCTACACTATCACTATTAAAAATCATAGTTTGTGTAACGCAAAATTAGAGAGCCGTTACTGGCTTATTACTGACGCGAATGGCAAAGAAACTGAAGTTGAAGGCGAAGGCGTTGTTGGTGAACGACCAACTATTGCTCCTGGCGAGTCTTATTCTTATACCAGTGGTGCTGTGCTAGACACACCTGTTGGCACGATGCAGGGCCACTATGTGATGAGAAATGAGTTCGGTACAGAGTTTCAGGCCCCTATTGATGTCTTCAGACTTGCTAGACCAAACATTCTTCATTAATTATGGCTAATTACGCAGTCGGCGATTTACAAGGGTGTTTTACACCCTTCATTAAACTGCTATCTGAAGTCGGGTTTAATCCAAGTAAAGATCACCTGTACCTTGTGGGTGATCTCATTGCCCGTGGACCTGACTCCCTCGCTTGTCTAGACTTTGTATATCAAAACCAAGATGCCTTAACCGTTACTCTTGGTAATCACGACTTACACTTTATCGCTTGCTATCTCCTAGGTAAGCAACCAAACCCAAAAGACAATTTAGCCCCCGTATTTTCAAGTAAACTTTGCGACCACTATGTTTCATATTTAAGAACACAACCGCTCGCAGTATATTTAAAAGATCACTCGACCTTTCTCTCGCATGCTGGTATTCATCCGCATTGGAGTATCGAGCAAGCATTGGACTATGCTCATATTGCAGAGCAAAACTACCGAAGTGATGAAGCGAATATCTTCTTTGAAAACATGTATGGCAGCAAAGATCCGGCCTATATTCCAAGCAAAGACTTTTTAACAAACTTCAAAATCACTGTTAATGTTTTCACAAGAATGCGTTTCTTAGAGCAATCAGGAAACTTGAATTTTTTTGAAAAAGGCAGCCTTCAGCAAAGTACTTTAATACCTTGGTTTAGACATGAACGCTTTGAAAATGATAAAAATCGTTATGTCTTTGGTCACTGGGCAGCCCTTGAGGGGGTGACCCATGTTGAAAACGTACTTGCTTTAGACACGGGTTGTGTCTGGGGTGGGAACATGACACTAATGAACCTTGATACAGGTGAACGATATTTGAGCAAATAATTTGTTAATCCTCCCTTTTTACTGAATTATTTTGCTACATCTGCTATAAAATACTTAACTTATCAGTTACCAGACCGATATATTTACTGTCTTAAGCAACTTACGGAATCGATATGAATTTCACTGTTAGTCAACGTATTTGGGGTGGGTTTATTTTCATCACCTTGTTACTCCTTATGATTGGGGGTAATTCTCTCCTGAGAATTGCAAATATTGACAGCTCATCTCAGCAAGTGAATAACCTTTCTCTGCCAGCGTTAACAAATAGCTCTGAGCTACAAGTAGAGTTCACACAAATGAGTAAACTCGCACAGAGTAGCTTTTTCGCAACCCAACCTTCAGAGCTAGCTCAATTGAAGTCTCAATTTGAAAAACGACAAGAAAACTTTAAAAACGCTTACCGTCAGTTGGAACAAGTCGTACAAAGCAACCCTGATTTATCTCAACGCGCGCAAAAAGTAGGTGATACATTTAACAAATTTTTACCTACTGTAAATTTACTGCTAGACGATAAAGCCAGTACCCTGCAAATTAAAAAAGATTTGGTTACGCAACTTGAAGAAATAGAGCTAGCAGCAGAAGATGCAACAACGAGCGTGCTTGATATTCTTGATATCGGTGAACTAAAGGCTACTAGCCAAAGAGCTTTCCAAGCCGCATCAAGCCTTGAAAATCACTTTTCTAACTTAGTTACAAGCAGTAACGATCTAATTGCCGCTGATAACGCAAACACAGTTGACATTATTGCTAACGAGCAAAACTTTGCTATCAAAGAAATTGCTCGAAATATAGAGTTGATCAGAGGTCCGGTAAATTCTCTCGAACCTTCTTATTTAGAAGATTTAGAGGGGTATTATGGTGACTTGAAGCAGCAAGTAGAAGGTCAAACTGGTTTAGCTAGTAATAAGCGTGCGTTATTACAAACCGAAGCTAAAACTCGACAGGCTGTTAATGATTCAGAATTGGCTACAGAGGCTGCATTAAAACAGCTCTCTGAACTGGTAGCGTTAGCAAATGAAGTCGCTTTAGAACTACAAACAGGCGTGCGTGATGATGTGAGCGCAGCTAATTTATGGACTTGGGTTGGTATGCTTGCTGCTACACTTATCGCAGTGGGTGTTGCTTATGTGACCGTTCAACTTATTACCAAACCGCTTGCGGAAGTAAATAAGATCCTAACAATAGTGGCAAGCGGTGATATGACTCAACGCTTAGATGACAGCGCGCAAGATGAATTCGGCGAGCTTTCACGAAGTTGTAACACGCTTATTACCAGTTTAAGAGAGCTAATTACTGGTATTGTATCTCGCTCTACTCAACTGGCTGCAGCTTCAGAGCAAACATCTATGATCACCACAGAGTCTAGTCAGGCAATTAAGAGTCAGCAGGCTCAAGTCGAGCAAGCTGCAACTGCAACTACTGAAATGAGTAGTACCTCTCATGGTGTAAGTAACAGCGCTCATCAAGCATTGCTAGAAATCAAGAATGCAGATAAAGAGGCTGAGCGTGTGAAAGGTATTTCACATGAGAACAAACATACTATTGAGCAACTCGCTTCAGAAGTCGACGAAGCATCTCGCGTTATTAATAAACTGCATCAAGACAGTGCATCTATTGGTGGTATTTTAGATGTTATTCGAGGCATTGCTGAACAAACGAACCTGCTTGCGCTAAATGCAGCCATTGAAGCGGCGCGTGCGGGTGAACAAGGTCGAGGCTTTGCCGTTGTTGCAGATGAAGTAAGATCACTGGCGAGCAAAACTCAAGAATCAACACAAGAGATCCAATCAATGATTGAATCTCTGCAAGCAGGTGCTGAAGAAGCAGTAAACGCTATGTCAAAAGGCAAGCAACAAGCGGTTTCATGTGTTGAACAGAGTGACTTAGCTAACGAAGCCTTAAACAGTATTACTCAAGCTGTTTCTCAAGCTCATGACGTCAGTGAAGAGATTTCCAATGCTGCCAGCGAGCAACAACAAGTAGCCCAAGAGATCAGCGAACGCCTTGAGTCTATTGTTGCTATCGCCGAGCAAACCGCTGAAGGTGCGAACCAGACTTCGATTTCGAGTTCAGAAGTCGCGAAGCTCGCTGAAGAGCTCAGGCAGTCTGTAGAACAGTTTAGAGTCTAGATAAAATTACTTCTTCAAAAGCCCTCTTCAGAGGGCTTTTTTATTGCATTTTCGTTTATAAATCACCATACAACTTTTGGCTTAAGACCAATCTCCTATTGCCTTGATCTAGAATAAAAAAACACTATAAACCCCTGTTTTAAATATATTTGATCACTCAAGTTGTGACAAAATCAAATCTCTAAACTAAGCTAAATTTTATTACTAGATGCAGATCCAACAGCATGCTTCTTCGCGCAAAAGCTGTTTTTCGTAGCTTAGACAAGCTTAAATATAAAAAGGTGGTGAATGTATGCAGTTTTTAAGAAACTTCTCAATATTTCAACGGCTGCTGATGATACTAGGCGTGGTCGCATTAGGCCTTGTGTTACTAAGTTTAACGAGTCTTCCACAGCAATTTTCTAGTCTAGAACAGCAACAGTATGAGAAAACCAAAAACCTCGTGGAGAACACATTTGGCATCATAGAGCATTATCACGACTTGCAACAATCTGGTGAATTGACCCAAGAGCAAGCTCAAAAAGCAGCCCTTGATGCTATTTCTAAGCTCCGCTACGACACTGACAATTACTATTGGATAAATGATTACAACCCAAATATGGTTATGCATCCAATGAAGCCGCAATTAGTTGGCAAGTCACTCTCCGCGAGTAAAGACCCTGATGGCACATACCTATTTATGGAAATGGTCAAAATTGTCCGTCAACAAGGTGAAGGATTTGTGCCTTATAAGTGGCCGAAACCAGGTTTTGATGACCCTGTTGACAAAATCTCTTATGTTAAAGGGTTTGCGCCTTGGCAATGGATTTTAGGCTCTGGTGTTTATCTAGATTCCATTGAAGAAGACTTTGCAGAACTCAGAAATTTAATGATTATTGATGTGGTTGTCTTGCTAATCATTTTAGCCGCACTGATTTCTTTAATTAGCAACAGCATTCTCAACCCCGTCAATTTAGCGACTGAAATGATGAAGAACATTTCCCATGGCGAAGGTGATCTCACCCAGCGACTTGATGAATCAGGCAAAGACGAGATATCACAATTAGCGAACTACTTTAACGCCTACACAGAAAAAATGCGCCACTCTATAGAGCGCGTTTCCCATAGCGCGACTGAGGTCGAAAGGCTTTCAAATTCAGTAGATGATACAGGTAAAGTCAATTTGAATCATATTGAACATCAAAATGATAATAGTCGACAAGTTGCCACTGCTGTTGAACAGATGAGTATGCAGATAAGGGAAGTAAGCGAAAATGCCGAAGCCGCTGAGCACGCTGCTAATGATGCGCTCAAGAATAGCAATAACGGTAAGCAAGTCGTTGCTAAGACCATCACTGCGATAGAAACTTTATCAAGCAATATTCAAGAAGTCAGTGAGGTGACTACTGTGCTTGCTGAAGAAAGTAATAATATAGGCTCTGTATTAGATGTTATTAGAGGGATCTCAGAGCAAACCAATCTACTTGCGCTAAATGCCGCGATTGAAGCTGCCAGAGCGGGTGAGCAAGGTCGAGGCTTTGCTGTTGTAGCTGATGAAGTTAGAACCCTTGCTAGCCGTACAGGGCAAAGTACAGATGAAATTCAAACCATGATAGAGAAATTGCAAAAAGGTGCTCAGGAAGCGGTGAGTGCTGTGCAGGCAAGCCAGCAAATCTCTGAAGACACAGTAAAACAAGTTGCTGAAGCCGATGAAGTGTTAAATGAAATAGAGCGACTCATCATGTCAATTACAGATATGAATAGCCATATAGCTCGCGCAACAGAAGAGCAAAGCACAGCTGCACAGGAAGTAAATATCCGAATAACCGACCTGTCAGAAGCCACCGATCACTCTTTAGAAACGACACATGCACTTACCGAAGCCAGCTTAAGTTTAAAACAAGCCAGTCATCAATTATCTGAAATTGTGAGGGGATTTAAGATCCATTAAGTAGAAGGTTATCAGTTAGTAGTTAGTAAAAACAACAAAGGGAGCATATCGCTCCCTTTTCATTTATTAAAAGTCGAACTATGCATTTAACTCTTGTTCATACTCAGCAAATTTATCGCTGATTTGCGCAGAGGGTTCGTCTGTGATTAAACTCACCATAACAATAGCAATTGAAGAAAGAATAAACCCAGGTACGATTTCATAGATTAAACTACTTAAAGACTGACCATTAATTTGGATCGGCGCATAAATCCAAATAAGAACGGTCCCTGCTCCGACTAGCATACCAGCTAGTGCACCAGCAAAGTTCATACGCTTCCAAAGCAGACTAAATAATACTAGCGGACCAAATGCTGCACCGAATCCTGCCCACGCATTACTTACCAAGTCTAGAATTGAGCTGTCACGGTCATACGCCAAATAGATAGCACACAATGCAACCAGCGCCACACTGATGCGGCCCACTAATACAAGCTCTTTGTCTGTCGCATCACGGCGGATAAAGATTTTGTAAAAGTCTTCGGTTAGTGAACTTGAACTCACCAATAACTGAGAAGAAATTGTACTCATAATTGCCGCCAGAATAGCAGCAAGTAAGAAACCTGCAATCAGCGGATGAAATAGCAACTGAGAAAGTATCAAAAATATTGTTTCTGGGTCGTCGACTACAAGATTTTTCTCATGGGCATATGCAGCACCAAACAGGCCAGTAAAGACAGCGCCCAAGGCTGCAATTATCATCCAGCTCATACCGATACGACGCGCTACCGGCATATCTTTCACACTACGTACAGACATAAAACGTACAATAATATGTGGCTGGCCAAAATAACCTAAACCCCAAGACATGGCCGAGATAATGCCAATTGCTCCCCCGGCACCAATCCAAGTCATCATCTGCGGGTTCAATTCATTCAGCGTGACAGAAAGTGGGTTATCTAGTAAAGAGAAAGTGACAAGAGGAACTAAGATTAAAGCTACAAACATAATACACCCTTGTACAAAGTCTGTGAGGCTTACTGCTAAGAAACCACCAAACAAGGTATACAATACAACGACACCTGTCGTTATATATAAACCAGATTCATAGCTCATGCCGAAGGAGCTCTCGAACAGCTTACCGCCTGCGACTACGCCAGAAGAAGTGTATAACGTGAAGAAGATGATGATTACTAAAGCCGATACAATTCTTAGCGCATTACCTCTATCTTCAAAGCGATTTGCAAAATAATCGGGAATGGTGATGGCGTCGTTTGCCACTTCAGTATAAACACGCAGCCTTGGGGCAACTAATAAGTAGTTCAACCAAGCTCCTATTACTAAGCCTGTTGCAATCCAAGTGCTACTGAAGCCAGTCACAAACATTGCGCCCGGTAAGCCCATCAAAATCCAACCACTCATGTCTGAAGCACCGGCAGAGAGTGCCGCAACACTAGGTGGTAGACTGCGGCCACCTAGCATATAGCCTGAAACATCACTGGTTGACTTGCGATAAGCATACAAGCCAATACCTAACATCACGATAAAATATAAAACGAGAGATACTAAAGTACCTGTTTCCAAAACTTACCTCCATTTACTCATTGAGAGAATCTTGGTTGGTTAATAAATATTAATCTTATTATCAAGATGACTATAACATGTATGAAAAACTAACCCCAGCCAAGTGCGGTTAACATCAAAAACACACACTAAACTAGGAACAAAGGATTAATACTGAATTGTTAATTGTAAATTAGTTAATGATTTAATACGCATTATATTTTATATTTACGATGTAAAAGTAAGTAACAGGATCAGTAGTACATGTATTTTTATGCAGCCCGACAACCTATTTTTGACCAAAACAAACAGCTTATGGGTTATGAGCTACTTTTTCGAGATGGCGTAGATAATGTTTTCCCAAATATAGATGGGGATGAAGCCACCTCTAAGCTCATTGAAGGCAGCCAGTTTAATTTTGGTTTAGAAGACTTAACGGACAACAAGCCTGCATATATTAATTTTACTCTAGATACCATTCTCAAAGGCTATCCTAGCATGTTACCCAGTGAACAGGTCGTTATAGAAATTCTCGAAACCGTTCAACCTGGTAAACGTTTACTTGCTGCTGTTCAAGAGCTAAAAAGTAAAGGCTATACTCTGGCTCTAGATGACTATAAACACCAAAAAGTGTGGCGTCATTTTTATCCATACATAGACCAAATTAAAGTCGACCTCCTTATCACCTCTGATGAAGAGATCGCAGAACTCATCGAAGCCACCAAAGAATTTGAAAATATTAAGCTCGTTGCTGAAAAAGTAGAAACCAATGCGCAATTTGAAAAGGCTGTGGCAATGGGCTTTAGTTACTTCCAGGGCTACTTTTTTGCAAAACCTGAAATGGTGAAAAGTAAGTCACTCCCTCCTTCAGAGATGGCACTTGCAGAGCTGCTTTATGAAACTTCTGTGGTTGATGTGGATATCAAAAAAATCACCTCAGTGTTTGAAAGAGACGTTAATCTATCATACAAGCTTCTTCGCTATTCTAATTCCGCTGCGTTTAAGCGCCGTGCTGAAATAAGCACAATCAAACAAGCGGTGGTCGTGCTTGGCAACCAAGAATTGAAAAAGTTTTTGTCTTTGTTGTTTGCTGCTCAAGTTTCATCTGAAAAACCTGTCGAGTTAATAAAACTGTCGTTAACTCGTGCTCGCTTTTGCGAACTGCTCGCACAAAAACATAAGGGGATCCAAGACACAGGCATGGCTTTTTTAGTCGGCATGATGTCACTGATGGATGCGATTTTAGATGAAAGTATGGAAGGCGTTATGAAAAAGTTGCCTTTAAGTAACTTGATCAAAGAAGCCCTAGTGCAGAAACAAGGCATACTTGCTCAATACTTAGGCCTAATAAAAGCCTATGAGCAAGCCGATTGGGAGTTAACAGGTGAATATTGTGAGCGCATAAAGTTTAGCAATGACTTACTACCTGAAATATATAATCAAGCTCTAGCTTGGGGTAACGAGCAACTCCAAGTCATGGAGTGCGTTTAACCTCAGCTTAATTTTATATAAATCAATAACAAAGATGTCGTGCCTAAAAATCTGCTTAGGTGCGACAATCTGTCACATCCCTCACCAAGTAAAAATCTATACACTGCCCACAACTCTCTCAATTGCTGGGCTTTTAAATGAAAAAATCAATTCTAAGTGGACTTATCTGCACCTTACTAAGTAGTTATGCTGTAGCTGATGACATGGAAAAAATCGTTGTCATTGCACCAATGCAAACACCGCTCAATATAAAAACCGATCCAAAATTACCAAGGCAGCCCTTGCCTGCTCAAGATGCGTCAGATTTACTCTCAAGTATCAGTGGTTTTTCATTAATCAAAAAAGGGGCTGCAAGCTCAGATCCTGTCTTTAGAGGTCAACCAGGCTCGCGCTTAAATATTCTAACCGATGGCAACCTCACCTTAGGTGGATGTGGTAATCGTATGGACCCTCCAACGGCTTATATTACGCCACAAACCTATGACACGCTTACCGTAATAAAAGGTCCACAAACAGTATTGTATGGACCAGGTAACAGCGCTGCGACCGTATTATTTGAGCGTGATAGTTACAGAATGGATGATGCTAGCTTAGAAGGTTTTAGCAATATCGTGCTTGCTAATGCCGGGCGTCGAGGTATTAATTCCCAGCTTAAATTTGGAGATCAAAACTACTTTGCCAATATATCAGCCAGCTATAACAAAGCGGACAATTATAAAGATGGCAATGGCACGCATGTGCATTCAGCGTACGAGAAGTGGAATACCGATTTAGAGTTCGCTTACACACCAAGTGACGATAAGATTATTAGCCTTTCCCTTGGACGCAGTGATGGCGAAGTTGCTTATGCAGATAGAGCAATGGACGGAAGTTTATTTGACAGAACTCACAGTGCAATAAAATTCGATTGGTTACTTGAAGGCACCGTCATTAAACGCATTGAAGGGCAAGTTTTTTACAATTATGTCGATCATATTATGGACAACTTCTCATTACGTAATTTCGTTGCAACACCAATGAACAAAACGCCTAGAGCGATGAACCCTGACAGAACAACTTACGGCGGGAAGTTTTTAGCACATGGTGAGTACAATAAAACGAGCAAGTTTAGCATTGGTGTTGACCATCAAAGTAATGAGCATACAAATCGTATGTCTATGAATATCAATATGATGCAAATTGACAATCAAACGCGTACTACCGACGGGCATTTTGAACAGCTTGGCGTGTTTGCAGAATATGAATTTAGTCTAGAGGAAAACAAACAATGGGTATCGGGCTTGCGTGTAGACAGGTGGCAAGCAACTGATGAGCGTAAAATGGTCGGCTCAATGATGATGATGTCCCCTAACCCAACTGCTTTGCAGACACGAAAGTCATCCTTATATAGCGGGTTCACGAGATTACAAGTAAAAACCGAAAATACCAGTTACTTTGCAGGCTTCGGTTATGTAGAACGGTTTCCTGATTACTGGGAATTATTAGGTGCGGGTCGAAGCAGCGAAAAGACAACAAGCGCTTTTAACACAAAGCATGAAGCCACAAGTCAATTCGATTTAGGCTTAGTCCACCAAACTGATAATTGGCAAAGCTCAGCTTCTTTTTTCTACAATCAAACCGATGATTTTATTCTCGTCGATAACACGTTTGAGAAAATGGGCAAACCGGCAAAAGTAACGCGTAACCTTGATTCTGAGAGCCTTGGTTTTGAATTAGACAGCAAATATTCACTGACGAAGTCATTATCAACCGGTGCAAGTATCAGTTGGGTAAGAGCTACAAATCTAACTGATCATAGACCATTAGCGCAACAACCTGCTTTACAGGCTCGCTTTACACTTGATTACGCACTGAAAGATTGGCAGCTTGGCATGCTTTGGCGTGTTGTACAAAAGCAACATCGTGTAGCAATTGGTCAAGGTAATATTGCAGGTCAAGACGTCTCAGAGTCCACCGGTTACGGTGTGCTGTCAGTGAATGCCAACTACAGTCAAAGTCAAAACATAGACTGGAGTTTTGGTATAGATAATTTACTCGACAAAGCCTACAGCGAACACTTAAGTCGTGCAGGTGCGGCTGTCAATGGTTATGAGCAGACCAGCAGAGTGAACGAAGCTGGGTTAACTGCTTGGCTTAACCTCAACTGGCGATTTTAATACCAATCCTCAATAATACTCAATCATTTTGAGGGATTAAAACTGATGCTAACTGCGTTGAAAATTTATTATTTAGAACAACTAAATGGCAAAATTTTCGCCTTGCTAGCAATAGTTTTCTTTGCCTCAAAATAAATCGCTTAATTAAGAGGTTTGGTATTACTCTTTAAATTAGGGGTAGATAAAAAAGCCAAGTCATTGACTTGGCTTTCTATTAAATATGCTTGCGCGCTTAAAGGTTCTCTAAGAAGTCTTCATCAAAATCTTCAACTTCTTCTTCTTTGATTGGTGGGTTACCATCATAAAGCTCGTAAAGTTGACGCTGGAAGTAGATATCTTTCATGAACACATACGGGTCAAGTGACTCACGAAGTAACTTTTCTTGTGATAATAGACTCGCACGTGTATCTATCGCCCTCACAGCAAATACCAATAGGCTTTGTGGTGTTGATAAAGCCAACTCTGGCAACACGAAGTTATCGACCACATCACCTGTGATGTTTCTAGCGGTAGAAGGTCCATAACCTGGCAACATCAAATATGCGCCATCACCAACGCCCCATACACCTAAGGTCTGACCAAAGTCTTCATCTTTATGCTTTAAACCTAATGAACTTGCAACATCAAAGAGACCAAAAATACCGACCGTTGAATTCACTAAGAACCGCGCGGTATTGATGCCTGTATCTTTTGGTTTTCCTTGCAATAATGAGTTAACCGCATCAGTGGGAGCTGCAATATTGGTAGTAAACGCGTAGACACTTTTTCTAACCGGATCATTTGTCACGGCAAGGTATCCTTCGGCGACAGGCTTCAGAATATATGCATCAAGTACATCCATATTGAAGTCATACACCGTTCTGTTGATGCTTTGAAGCGGATCTCGCTCATCAACTTTTTCAGGGGCAACCGTTGCACACCCAGATAAAATAAGTGCAGCAAACGCAGATAATATAGGTTTTAACATTTAGCTTCCTGTGCTGGTTATTACACGACTGATCTCAACACGCACAATTGACGGCGCATTATCTAAGGCTATCACGTCTGATTGACCTTCTAAGTCGCCCGTCTGCACCGTTACAGCTTCATCACTTGAAACTCGGGCAGTGATCTCAACTTTTTCAAAATTAGAAAGCTTCAGATCAGGCATCATAGCCATGCTGTCATCAAGTGTAACAGTAATCGGAAATTGAAATTGTTTTAATTTGTTCACAGCCAATGGCATTGGCGGGCCATTATGGGCTTTAGCAAAAATAAACAGCGTCGCATTGTCTGGTAGCTGACTTGCAACAGATTCATTTAACGACACAGATACCGTTAATGATGCGCCTGCAGGAGACTGATTTTCTTCATGCGCATGAGCATCAGGATTGATTTTATGTTCGATATCATGAATACGCTCTGTAATCATGGTATAGCGAGGGTCATCTTGGGTCATAGACGATTGCAGTACTTCAAATGCTGCTTTTGCTTCTTCCCAGTCTTGACGCTCATATGCGATTAATGCCAATAGCGAAATCGCATCCATATTACTTGGATCAGACTGTAAAACTTTAGATAGCATTCTCGCAGCGCGATTCATGCTCGGCTCAGTACCTTCAATTAACAACACTTGGCTGAAGTTTACCAATACATTGTTATTATCAGGCTGCATAACCAATGCTTTTTCGAAAGCTTGCTTGGCCATATCATTATCACCCAGTGACATAGCAACACGGCCTAACAGCATCCAAGCAACGGCATCATCGCCACTTTCTGCCAGCTTTGTGCGCAGACCTAAAGCAAATGCTTGAAGTTCATTTTGAGACAGTGGTTCACCTTGCTGCAAAACCGCACGCTCACCAAATTCTGGCAACCTATCTATGGCAGTGTACCAGTCTTCTATTTGCTTTTGACTGCCTGTAAAGCCATAAAATACGGCACTCACTGCAACTAAAAAAGCCAAACCGGTTAGCGCGAATATACGGTTATTACCTCGAGCATTCAGTTGCTTCTCAGGAGATAACTCATTTAGCAAGCGGCGCTTTAACTCAACAATTGACTCGTTGTAAGCTGTTTGCTCAATTTTCTTATCCGCAAACTCTTGCTCTAAATCATCTAGGCGCTGTTGATAAATGGCAATACGCTCTGCATTGGCATCAGAATCAACCGCGATGACCTTTTCACGTCGTAAAAATGGCACCACAACAAATAAAGCGGCAAGAATTGATAATAGAGCAAACATGCCCCACATTTGCGTCATTGCGCTCATGAATTATGCTCCTGACGTTGATACTGCTTGATCAGTTGCGCGAGCTTTTCTTCGTCTTGCGCATTCCACTTTTGTTTCTTTGACGCCTTCTTTTGTCGAAAGACAATAAAGCCAAAACCAATGATCACAATTAATACCGGTAAAACCCAAAGTACAATGGTTGCAGGTGTGACCGGCGGCTGGTAGTGAACAAAGTAGCCATAGCGATCGATCATGTAATCAATGACTTCTTGCTTTGATTTTCCTTCGTTAACTAAAACAAGTACCTTGTCACGTAAGTCCTTAGCGACAATCGCATCTGAATCAGCGATATTCTGGTTTTGGCATTTCGGACAACGAAGCTCTTGCGTCAGAGCTTTGAAGGTTGCTGCGCGCTCAGCATTCGCAAACTCATATTCATCTTGAGCACTGTAAGCTGAAAAGCTCAAAATGCTCAGAAATAACAAAGTTAAAATTCTCATTCTGATAACTCCTGCATCACAGGTGCAAACTTAGCACGCCAAACTCGAGGGTTTATGTCTCCTGTATGGTGCAATAAAATCGTACCATTGGCATCGACAAGGAAAGTTTCAGGTGCACCTGAGACGCCTAAATCAAGTGCCAGTGTGCGGTCTAAGTCTAAAATATTGAATTGATATGGGTTGCCAGCTCTATCAAGCATATTTTGCACTTCATTACGCAGTGCATTGATATCAAACTGGTCGCCAAAATCAGGGTCATAAGCTTGCTCATAATACAAGCCAATAATGCGCACCCCACGCTCTCTTAACTCAGTAAGATAGCCTAACTCAGCGATACAGGTTGGGCACCAAGTGCCCCATACATTCAGTAAATATACGTCACCTTTTAGATCTGTATCTCGCCACTGTTTTGATTCATCCATTAAATCAGGTAAAACAAAGCTTGGCATCGTTTGACCTATACGACCGGTTTGTAACTCTCTTGGGTTACCAAACAGGCCTTGGTATAAGAAAACACACAAGAAGATAAAGATTAAAAAAGGAATAAACCCTAATAGCTTTTTATTCATGCTACAGCTCCCTTTACCTTTCTTCTACGGTAACGCTTATCTGCCACAACCATGAAACCGGCAAGTGAAATTAAAATACCACCTAGCCACATCCAGCGAACGTAAGGTTTGTGATAAATACGCAACGACCATGCACCTTCACTCAATTGCTCACCGAGCGCTAAATATAAATCTCTAAAGAAACCATCATCAATCGCGGCTTCTGTCATAAATTGCATGCCGATATCATATAGGCGTTTTTCAGCATATAACTCAACAATAAACTTATCGTCTTTCAACACAGTTACCACACCCGCATGACCACTGTAGTTAGGACCACGGATTTCCTTTACACCATCGAATCGATAGCTGTATTCGTTTAGCTGTGCCACGTCACCTGGTTTCATACTGACTGAACGTTCGACTGAATACGCTGATGTGAGTGTCACACTGGCTATCACAAATGCGATACCAATATGGCCAAGCACCATTGCCCAATAGCTTAGACCTAAGCGTTTTAAACCATGAGCGAAACTGTCTTGTGCCGACGCCTTATCAAAAACATCTAGCAATGTACCTAGCGTGATCCACACTGCAAGCGCTGTTGCTACAAACGTCATCGGCGCAACATATTCATAGTTAGGTAGTAACCACAATGCCGTCAGCGCCAAAGCTAAAATCAACATGCCTCCCCACTTTTTCACCATAGGCGGTAATTGGTTTTGCTTCCAACGCATCATAGGTGCAATGCCTAATAGCAATGCAAAAGGCACGACCAAAATAGAGAACATTTGATTAAAGAAAGGCACACCAATTGAAATGGTGCCCAGGCCTAACTCTTTATGGATCATAGGCAACAAGGTGCCCAGTAATACAATGAGAGTTGCAACCACTAAAAAGATATTATTTGCCCAAAGAGTCACTTCCCGAGAAGCAAACTTATAGCGCCCCTCACTGTAAACTTCTGAAACGCGCATTGCGTATAACGCTAAGCTGCCGCCTACTACAACACCTAAGAACGACAGGATATATAGTCCTCGGTCTGGATCAGTCGCGAAGGCATGCACTGAGACAATGATCCCTGAACGAACGATAAAGGTACCCAGCAAACATAAACTAAACGCAGTAATAGCAAGTAATACCGTCCAAGATTTAAACACACCGCGTTTCTCAGTCACTGCTAACGAATGAAGCAATGCAGTGGCAACTAACCATGGCATCAGTGAAGCGTTTTCAACCGGATCCCAGAACCACCATCCGCCCCAGCCAAGCTCAGCATATGCCCACCAACTGCCGATAGTGATACCTAAAGTTAAGAAACCCCACGCAACCATAGTCCATGGGCGAGACCATTTAGCCCAAGTATTATCAAGCTTACCAGTCAGTAATGCCGCAATTGCAAACGCAAATGACACCGACAGACCCACATAACCCATGTAAAGTAATGGCGGATGAATAATCATACCAGGGTCTTGTAGAAGCGGATTTAAATCACGCCCTTCTACTGGATAATAAGGCAGTAAGCGCTCAAATGGGCTCGACATCCATAAGGTATAAAGCATAAAACCAACACCCAAGAACCCCAGCACGCCAAGTACGCGAGCACGTAAAACCCAAGGTAACGAGTTTGACATAAGCGCAACTAACGCAGTCCAAGACGACTGCATTACGAGCCATAGTAAAATAGCACCTTCATGGCCACCCCAAGTCGACGTAACCTTGTAATACCAAGGTAAGGTTGTGCTTGAATGATGTGCCACATACGCGACGGTAAAATCATCTGTCAGCGTGACATAAATTAAAATTGCGAAAGAAAATAGGACAAAAAGACACTGACCAACAGCCAAAGAGGGCGCTGCTCGCATTAACCTAAGATTACCGGTGTAAGCGCCCCATAAAGGAAAAATACATAGCAATAGGCTTAAGCCCATTGCCAGTACAAGCGAGAAATAACCAATTTCTGGGATCATACTAATTCTCGTTATTTAAATTATATTTTGGTTTTTCGTGTTTGATACCTTTAACGGCTTCTGCAATTTCAGCAGGCATATATTCTTCATCATGCTTAGCTAAAACTTCAAAGGCCTCAATCACATCAGGCTCAATTAAAGTACCTTGTGCAACAATACCCTGACCTTCACGAAACAGATCTGGCAAAATACCATGATAGCGAATAGTCACCATCGGACCAGTATCAATGAGCTTAAACTCAACATCTAATGAAGTTTCATCGCGCTTTACTGAGCCAGGAACAACCATGCCACCAATTCGTAACTTTTGACCCACGAATGGCATTTCATAGTTTTCACCCTTACCATTTATGAGCTCTGATGGGGTGTAGAACAAATTAATGTTTTCTTGTAATGCGTATAAAGTTAAGCCGATCGCTGAGCCAAGACCAAAGATAATGCCTAGTACAGCAAACATGCGCTTTTTACGTCTCGGGTTCATGCTTGCGCCTCCTCTTTTGCTTTCTTAATACGCTCTTCACGCAACATTTGCGCTTTTACTTCTTTTTTTAGTTTCTTACCATCGTTAAGAGAACTAAGTAGAATACCAGCAAAAATAGCGGCACAAGAACCATATGAAAGCCACACAAAGAAGCCGTAGCCACCCATAGCTATAAAGTCACTAAAAGATTCGAACTGCATTGTTAACCTCGACTTACTAAACTGCGTACCCAAGGACGGTGTTTTTCACGCTGAAGAATTTCATTTTTTAAGCGAATCAGTGTAATCACACCCACAAAACCAGCAAAGCCTGCGATGTTGATGAATAAAGGCCACAACATGCTAGGGTCAATTGCCGACGTATCAAACTTAGTGATGGTTGCACCTTGATGTAACGTGTTCCACCACTCAACTGAGAAATGAATAATAGGTAGATTAATCACACCTACGATCGCTAAGATACAAGCCGCTTTACCCGCCGCCTTTTTATCTTCAAACGCATGATAGAGCGATAAAACCCCTAGATATAAGAATAAAAGAATGAGCTCTGAAGTTAAGCGAGCATCCCACACCCACCATGCTCCCCACATAGGCTTACCCCATGCAGCACCGGTGATGAGAGCAATTGCTGTCATTGCAGCCCCTACAGGCGCAATCGCAATTACAGCCAACTCAGCATTTCTCAACTGCCAGACGAGCGCCACAATTGCGGCAATCGCCATTGAAGAATACGCGCCCATAGACAAAATGGCTGAAGGCACATGAATAAAGATGATCCTGTAGCTGTCTTTTTGTTGGTAATCTGCTGGCGCAAACGCTAAGCCCCAGACCCAACCAACAACTAAACAGACAACGGTAATTACGGCAAAATACGGCAGTAAGGTGTTACACAACTGGTATGCACGATCTGCTTTAGCGTAGGGATGTAACCATTTCCACATGTTAACTTACACTCACTCTTAATGCTGACGATATGGCCAAAGGTGCGGCAATGCAGGCAACTGCTAACATCGCACCCAAGATTGCAAGCTGTCCGCCATATGCCAGCGACATACTGCTGGTATCAATGGCCGAGGTTGCAAAAATTAGGACGGGAATATATAGAGGCAAAACAAGTAAACTCATTAGAATACCTCCTTTTTGTAAGCCCACCGTTAAACCTGCGCCGATGGCACCGATAAAGCTCAACAATGGGGTTCCGATTAATAAGGTTAAAATAGTTGCACCGAGCGCCTGAGACTCAAGGTTCATCAAAAGTGCAAACATGGGTGCCATTAGAACCATAGGTAAACCGGTGATGGTCCAATGCGCAAAGACTTTCGCTAACACGCACAAAGACAATGGATAGGGCGAGGCAATCATTTGCTCTAATGAACCATCGTGATAATCATCTCTGAATAACTTATCAAGGCCTAGCATGGTAGACAGTAGCGCTGCGACCCAAATAATACCTGGCGCCATGCGAGCCAATAACCCAGGCTCAGGACCAATTGCTAGAGGAAACAACGTAATGACAATGAGGAAAAACAATAAAGGGTTTACTATTTCAGCACGTTGTCTAAATGCTAAAGTGACATCTTTGCTGTATACAGCTTTAAAAAGCTGCCAATAAGAATGATTTACTTGCATTAGTGTCGATACTCCAGCACTAAAGTTTGTAATTGTTCAAAATGCTGAGTGAGGTCTTGGTGCGTTGTTAATAAGATTGACCCGCCTTGCTCGAGATGCTCATTAAAGCGACATTGCAACATGGCAACGCCTTTTTTATCTAGGGCAGTAAAAGGCTCATCTAAAATCCACAGCTTAGCGCTGTTAAGCCATAGTCTAACCAGTGCAACTCGGCGTTGCTGACCTGCTGACAATGTTCTAACCGGCACATCTTCTAGGCCCACTAAGCCTAACTTGCCTAATAGATCATACACCTGACTTTCATCGTTATAACCGTGAACACGCAACCAATGACAGACATTTTCAAATGCGGTAAGTTGGGTGTTTACACCCGTTTTATGCCCAATGAATAGTAACTCAGCAGCAAATTCATCGTAATAATCATTAATTGAACGCTGCTCGAACAACACCTCGCCCTCTTCTGGTTGAGCAAAGCCTGACAAGATCCTCAATAAAGAGGTTTTCCCCGCACCATTTGGGCCTTCAATTTGCATAATCTTGCCAGATCCGAGTGTAAAGCTAAGCGCTTCAAATAAACAGCGTTCTTGCTTGACGCAAGTGACAGATTTAACCTCTAGCAAATTAGTATTCTCGGTGCGTAAAATTGGGCGATAGTCTACCATAATGGTATGGTAATACGAACAGAGCTTTGCGACCGATTACTGAAAATTTGATTTAAAATAATGAATGAATTGCCAATTATAAACCTGAACTCGGTCTCATCTGAGTCTATCTCAACTTTAAGCGAAGCAAATAGACGCGCTTTGCATAACTCGATTGAGCAATCGTTCTTAGCCAAGAACATTTCGATAAAATCTGATTCAATCAGTATGGACATCGAAATAAATGGACGCTGGCAAACTGTTCGCCTTGCAATAGAGCCTCAAAGTCAAAAGCTCGAACTACCAGAAGCAATTGTTAAGCTCGATGAAACGGGATTAAAGTTAACATTACAAACCCCAAAACAAGGTGTACATATCAAGGCTACTGACCAATTACTCTCTCTGTTGAACTTTTTAAAAGGAGATTCAATAGGTCCTAATATCACGACACACGCAGAAATAAAAACCACACCAGCGAGCCTTCAACTTCCTAAGCTTGATGTAAACCTAGCAATCAACCCAAGTCTTGCAAAAATACTCGCCGCAGAGCCTAAATTAATTGCAAAATTAAACGCCAATACTGCACAGGTATTACTCACCATAAGTGATCGCTTTGGAGAGCAACTGCTCAAACAACCAATCGCCAAAAATAAAATTACACAGAGCCTAACAAATAGCTTTCCTTCTATGATGCTTAATTTTTCTGAGAAAGCGCCAAAAATTCAACACCCAGTCACCAAAGCCGCTTTATCACTCAGAAATATAGAACTTCTTTCAGCAAACATCCAAGACAAAAGCTGGCGGGCTGCAACACCTACTTCCACCATGCATGGCCTTGAAATTAGTGAAAAGCCGAAACACTATGCCATTCAATTAAAGCATTCAGCTAAGTCAATGCTTACACAGGCTACAAAGCTGGAAAGGCCCACAAACGAGGCGCCTCTCAAATCGGGGTTGCATTATGACAAGCCCTTGCTGAATGTTTCATTTAAAGACGTAAAGCAAGCAGTGCGAGCTGCATTACAAAATATTATTGCAGCGCCTTTTATGTTGATCGGTGAGAAAAACAGTAAAAACACTGTTTCTTCAAATGTGGATATCGCGGTTGTTGTGAATAAATTACCAAGCTTGAGCAAAACACCCGCATCTCAAACGTTCATTTACCCTGAAGCCAAAAACTTAAAATCAGAACCGATTGTGCAGCTATTTTCTCAGATCAGACAAACAATAGCTTTTACACCTCAATTTACGATTACGACACCACTCAAAGTACCTGAGCACCTTTTAGCAACCTCACTATTTTCTCAGGAAAATTTGAAAGCAACGCCTAAAGCATCCATGACATCAAGTGTAAGTGATCCAAATAAGCTTCCATCTGAGTCAATGCCCTCACCTAAGCAAGAGTCATCTTTACAGCAGCCAAAAGCCAAACAGATGAAGACTGAAATAGACTCCAACAAAGGTCAAATGGCTACGCAAGAAAGGTTTATATCTAAAGAGGCAATTCAAAGAACACCTTTAAGCAACGAAGTTAACGCAGTAAAAGGGCTAACCACTCCCTTTCTAGGAAATAAAAACGCAAATGTAAGTGAGCAATTACAAACATTCAAAACTGCTATTAACGAAATAAAAACTCGCTCTACGGCTTCTACTTCATCAAACCTACAAAGTGCGGTATCGCAGCAACATAAGACAGGAAAAGAGCAAAATGATATTAAAAATGGTGCTGCTTCAGATACTCAAAGTTCAATGCAAAACAGTATGGGGCCGATAACACAGCAAAGTAAAATCGTTTCGAAAAATACGAATGCTGTACAGCAAAGTCTCAGCCCCCAATCTGAAATAATGAATGGCTCAAACCAAGTTAAGCTTCCTAGCCAAATTGTATTATCAATCATAAAAAACCATTATGTGCCTTCAGGTAACCTTGAGAAACGTTTGATTAAGCCATTTATATCTGTGCAACAAATAGATAAAGCCGAAAAATTGGTGCCGGAAGTAAGCTCAGAGCAGATTAATAAACTCTCACGCTTTAAGGATGAAAAGTCACCAGACCTTACGCGTCTGGTGCATCAAGCTTTTTCTAGAATGATAGATGAGAAACAGCACTCTTCAGCGCAAATTGCCAATGAGCTTAACTTACCAAACCCAATTGCTAGCGCAGCGACTCAAAGCAATATAAATACAAACCTACAAAGTAGTAGCTTACTGAATAACGTTGAAAAGTTGCTGCTCACATTTCTATCTGCACCAAAAGTGATGCAAAATGAAAATAACGACAGTTCAACTCAAGCGAAATTCGATGCTCTGTTAAAAACCCTACAACCCAATTTTAAAGCTCAGAATATCGGCCAACTTCAGCAACACATACCTAATTTAAACTCATCTTTAATGAGTGAACTCGTGCAACTCAATAATAGTTTGCAACAAAATATGGTTCAGTCAGCAAACATCAACCAAAATCAAAACCAAACTAGTGATACCCAACTATTAGTCAGTTTGTTTTTACCAACAAAGCTCCCTGACAATTGCCAACAGACACATTTACAAATAGGCAATTATAAAAAACCAGCAAAAGGCAATTTACCTGAAAAAACGGTTTGGTATATCCGATTAAACTTCGACTTCGCTTCAGCTGGGAAACTCTCTGTGCAAGCTGAACTCATGGATAAATCACTAGAATGTCAAATAACCGGAAACTCCTCTCAGGTATGTGCAATAGCTGCGCCGCACCTTGATACTTTGAGAAGGAAATTAAGTGCGCATGGTCTGCAAGTGGGTGACATCGAGTTAACTGAAGACAGTGAAAAAGCTGATTTATTTTTTACTCAGCATGCTATTGTCAATATTCAGGTTTAGGGGAATTGAAAATGGAACAAAAATCAGCCATTGGCTTGCTTTATGAAGCAGGCAAGTCACCTGAGGTTGTCTGTAAAGGGTTTGGTGACTTAGCCGATGAGATCATTGCTTTGGCGAAAGAAAAAGGCATTATGATCCACGAAGATGCCGAACTGGCGTCGACATTAAATCAACTTGAGTTACACCAAGAGATCCCTAAAGAGCTCTATTATGTCATCGCCGAGTTAATTGCTTTTTCTTATGTTTTAAGGGGAAAGTTTCCACCTGGCTGGGAAGGTTTTAATAAGAAGTTGAATATAAAGGCTTGAAAGAAAAAGCGCCGAGATAAGTACTCAGCGCTTTTATTTAAGATTGTTTTTGGTGCAATGAAAGAAGTAACTCCGCTTCTGCTCGAGGTATTTCACACTCTTGCATTATCTCTTCGAGATCGGCACCTAGCTCAATCATTTTAACCGCTCGAGAATAAATTTTTGCATCTGGATCATCGTACTTTTGTGCAGCTTGCTGCTGGGCTAAATCTTTCGCAAAGTTTTCGCAAGCCAGTAAGCGCTTACCAATGCTCATTAAACCTGATCTTAACTCCGCTATTTCACTGCGTAGTATCTCAGTTTGAGCATTCGACTCTTCGAGTTGTTGTTTTAAAAACTTTTGATTTTTATGGTTTTGTTCTAACTTTTTTTGCAAACTAAAAATAAACCCCAGGCATATTAAAAAGAGGATGCCTGAGGTAATAATGACTGCAATAAAAGCAAGATTTTCTTGAACGACAGCTAGCACTTATATGTGACTCAATTCATCCCACTCATCATCGCTAAGTAACTTATTCAAATCAACAAGAATAAGTAGCTCACCCTCTCTATTTGATACACCTTGGATGAACTTAGCACTTTCTTCAGTACCAATGTTTGGTGCACTGTCAATTTCTGAGCTGCGTAAGTAAACAACTTCAGCAACACTATCAACAAGAATACCAATCACTTGCTTTTCAGCTTCGATGATGACAATCCTAGAGTTGTCTGTCACTTCTGCACTCATCAAACCAAAGCGTGCGCGAGTATCAATAACAGTAACTACGTTACCACGCAGATTGATAATCCCAAGAACATAACTTGGTGCACCTGGAACTGGTGCAATTTCAGTATAACGCAGCACTTCCTGCACTTGCATTACATTAATACCATACGTTTCGTCTTCTAACTTATAAGTTACCCATTGAAGAACTTCATCATTACTGTCGGCATTATTGTCTGCAGAAAGTAGTCTATCTTGGCTCATGGTTATACTCCATAAAGTTCTGAGTTACTGCTCTTGGCTATCTAAGCCTTGCTCTAGTAAGCGGTTTAAATTCTCTACATCAATCAAAGCACACATTTTTTCTTTAATGACGCCAGCAAGCCAAGGTCGCTTGCCACCGTTTACACGCCATTTAATGTCTTCAGGCTTTAATGTAATGTTATTTATTAAGTTTTCAGCCAACAGCCCCCATGGGCTATCACCGAGTGTAATTAAATATTGATAATCCAGTTTTTCTTCAAGCTCTGGGGTATACTTCTCTGGCATAACCCATCTGGCAGTATCAACAACATTTAGCTTTTCTTCACGGTTAAGCATGACGCCTTTAAACCACTTAGGTTTGCCGAAAAGCTGTGTTACTTCTCCTAGTTGGTGAATACCGCCTAAAGACTTTAGAGGAACAGCAAGAGTTAGCCCTGCGACTTCAAAAAATAGTGCTTGAAACTCACTTTCACCATACTCTTCTTGAACACTTGTTAAACTTGGTTCAAGAACAGCTTCTTCTTTGATAATAGTATTATTTTTTGTTAACTCAAGATCTTTCGACTCACCTTCTGGGATTTCAACAGCCTCAGGGCTTTCTAATACCGGTGCAGGTTGAGTCTCAATGATATCTGGTACAACTTTATTGACTGGTTGGCTTAACTCTGTATCAGTAATCTCAGGTACACGCTCGAGTAATTTTGCCACAGGGGCAAGCACAGTCTCTTGAGGCTCATCTTCTTGTAATAATGCGCCAAGATACTGTTTCATTACTTTTTCATTAGCAAACAGATGTTTACTCATATACCCTCTAACTACTCTTAATTAAATACTCTAGCAGTGCTTTATACGCAAATACACCTCTAGATTTAGGACAGAACTCAACCGGCGCTTGCTGTGCCAAACTGGCATCTCGAAATTTTGTGTCAACCGGAATAACACCTGGCCAGACAGACCCTTCGTAATTGGCAAGCAATGTTTTGTATGCCTCTAACGATGCCTTCGTTCGCTTATCATACATGGTTGGTACGATAGTGTAATTATATTGTTTTGCTTGAGAGCTTTGCATTAATTCCATGGTACGCATCATACGATCTAAACCTTTAAGCGCAAGAAACTCTGTTTGCACAGGAATTAACACACGTTCACTGGCTGCGAGTGCATTTACCATTAACACCCCTAGTACAGGTGGGCAATCAAGAATCGCATAATCGTAGTGTTCACTTATTTTCGCGAGTGTTTTTTTCAGAATTAAGCCCATACCATTGCGATTTCCCATGCTTCGATCTAGCGTCGCAATCGCCATCGTTGCAGGCAAAATATCAAGGTTCTCAATGGTTGAGGGGTATAAAGCTTGGAGGATTTCCTCGCTCTCCATTGCCGTCCCTCGAGCAAAAATATCATAAACACTGACTTCTAACTCTTCAGAATCAATGCCAAAATAATAAGTCAGGGATGCGTGAGGATCTGTATCTATCAGCAAAACGCGTTTGCCTTGCTTGGCGAGAATACCGCCAAGACTCACTGTAGTTGTTGTTTTTCCAACACCACCTTTTTGATTTGCTACAGTCCAGATTTTCACGAAAAAAATACTTCCTAGTGCTTTAAGAAATAGATTAACAACCTATTTCTTTATTAATTCTTGTGGCAACATCATGTAAAGCCAAGCTTTCAGAAGATAGCCCTGCATTTGCAACAGCTTGAGGCATGCCGTAAACCACGCAGGTCTGCTCATCCTGAGCCCAGATTGTTGCGCCTGACTGTTTGAGTAAACGTGCGCCATCTCGACCATCTGCGCCCATTCCCGTCAGAACAATCGCGAGTACATCAGCTTGATAAGCTTTTGCAGCACTTGCAAAGGTTACATCAACACACGGCTTGTAGGTCACTCTTGAACTGTCATCCTCAAACACTCGAAGCGTTTTCATTGCACCTTTAGACTCAACCAACATTTGCTTGCCACCCGGCGCTAAATAAGCAACACCAGGCTGTAATTTATCACCATGTTCTGCCTCTTTTACCTTTATCTTACAAAGGCTATTTAGTCTAGTGGCAAAAGCGGGTGTGAAAGCAGCTGGCATATGTTGAATCAACAATATCGGGTGAGGAAAGTTAGCAGGTAGCTGCGTCAGAATGGTTTGCAGTGCAACTGGCCCACCTGTTGAAGTACCTATTGCCACAAGTTTATATTGCTTTCCAGACGCTTTGAACTGTTTAGCTGTTGTAGTTGAATTTGATGCTGGCTGAACAGCTGCTCTCTGGAAGCTTCTATCCGGTTGAGCAACGCTTGCTGTACGAGCCGACACTGCTGACCTACTCGAAGCCTGTGGTTGAGAAGGTGCTGGCTTGGTCACTGCAGGTCGAGAATAGCTGCTAACTGAACGAGGAAGTCTTCTTCGCCCAATTTCTTTCACCTTGTTTTGTAGAGACTTAATTGCTTCTTCGCTATTACGGGCTATGTCTTCAAACTTTTTAGGCAAGAAGTCTAATGCACCTGCATCAAGCGCATCTAGAGTAGCACTTGCCCCTTCACGAGTTAGTGAAGAGAACATCAGGATTGGCGTAGGGTTAGCCTGCATAATTTTTTTTACGGCACTAATTCCGTCTAAAATAGGCATTTCTACATCCATAGTAATAACGTCTGGACGTAATGATGCCGCTTTTTCAACCGCCTCTTGCCCATTAACAGCAAAGTCAATTACCTTAATATCACTATCTTGCTCTAAAATTTCGCTGACTCGACGCCTAAAAAAGCTTGAATCATCTACAACTAAAACTTTTACTGCCATTGGCATACTCTATGAATTCTTAAGAACGAAAAGTGGTGCATCCGCACCACCTTTTAACTGTTTTGCTATCTCAGGTTATTTACCTGCATAGTGTTTTAGCATATTTGGCACATCTAAGATTAATGCTATGCCACCATCTGAAGTGATTGTCGCACCTGCCATGCCTGGAGTACCTTGCAATAATGCATCTAATGGCTTGATCACAACTTCTTCTTGCCCGATGAGAGAATCAACCACAAAGCCGACCTGCTGAGTACCTATTTGCACTATAACAACATGACCTTCGGCCTTCTTCGTTGTTCTATCTGCACCCTTAACTAGCCAATGCTCTAGGTAGAATAAAGGAATTGCTTTTTCACGCACAATAATCGTTAGCTGGCCGTCTACTACATTTGTTTTTGTCAGATCTAAATGGAAGATTTCACTTACACCGGCAAGAGGTAAAGCAAATGTTTGTTCGCCAACAACAACCATTAAAGTTGGTAAAATAGCGAGTGTAAGAGGCACTTTAATCTCAAGAATAGTACCCACACCGAGCTCTGATTGAATATTAACAGAGCCGTTAAGTTGAGTGATTTTCGTTTTAACTACGTCCATCCCAACACCACGGCCTGAAATATCTGAAATTTCTTCTTTTGTTGAAAAGCCAGGAGCAAAAATCAAGTTATAAGCTTCAGTGTCAGATAATCGACTTGCTTGGTCCGAATCAATAACGCCTTTATTTATCGCAATCTTTTTCAGTTTCTCTGCATCCATCCCTGCACCATCATCTTTAATGGTCAACAGAATATGGTCACCTTCTTGAGAGGCAGAGAGCGTCACTGTGCCTGTGCGAGGTTTGCCTGATGCTTCACGAACATCTGGCATTTCAATACCATGATCAACTGAGTTTCTAACTAAGTGAACGAGTGGATCTGCAAGTGCTTCAACCAAGTTTTTATCTAGATCGGTCTCTTCACCTTCAAGAATAAGATTAATATCTTTCTTTAAACTACGTGCTAAGTCTCTAACAACACGAGGGAATCGGCCAAATACTTTCTTAATTGGCTGCATTCGCGTTTTCATTACCGCACCTTGTAGATCCGCGGTAACCACGTCAAGGTTAGATATCGCCTTACCCATAGCTTCACTGCTAGAGTTATTTGCCAAACTGACGAGGCGGTTTCTCACTAGTACCAGTTCGCCAACCATATTCATGATTTGGTCTAGGCGTTTAGTGTCAACACGAACTGTCGTCTCAGCTTGAGGCGCAGGGGGCTTTTTAGCTGATGCAGGTGCACTTTGTGCTTTTACAGCTGGAGCTGGTGAAGAAGCTGGCTTAGCAGGTTGAGGTGCTGGTTTTGGTTTAGCAACTGGTTTAGTTACAACCGGTTCAGGCTGCTTTGGTTCAATACTTGAAGCTGGCTTGTTGGAATCTGCCGTTTCTAATGATTTTGGCGCACCACCTTTACCATGAAGCTCATCTAACAATGCTTCGAATTCTTCATCGTTTATTTCATCATCACTAGAGGGGGATGCTGGAGTTGGTGAAGAAGGCGCTTGGCTAGTGCCTGTACTTGTTGGAGGAGGAGAACTAATCGAACCAAAACTACCGACACCATGAAGCTCATCTAGAAGACTGTCAAACTCATCATCTGTAATATCACCATCATCTGAGCTTGAAGCATTTGAAGCCGCTGAAGTAGTTTGCTCTACTGCTGGGCCTTTACCAGCCCCATGTAACTCATCAAGTAAGCTTTCGAATTCATCTTCTGTTATTTCATCGATGCTATCTGAGGCAGATTCACCAGCGACTTCATCGGTATCAATATCAAAAAGAATATCATCAGCAGATAAGTCTGCTTGAGGAGTCTCCTCAACAACAGGCTCAGGTTCTGAACTTGGAATAGAAATTTGTTCGTCTTCTGATTCAGGCTTACTCAATTGATGAAGTGTTTCAAGTAATGCTGGGTCTGCAGGATCTGGTTGCTCACGATTTTGTATATGTGCGAACATTTCATTGATGGTATCTAGGGACTGAAGAATGACGTCCATCAGTTCTGGAGAAACAGAGCGTTGCCCTTGTCTTAACACGTCAAAAACGTTCTCCGCGCCATGACATGCGTCAACAAGCTCAGTCATACTCAAAAAGCCTGCACCACCCTTTACAGTGTGAAAGCCTCTAAAGATTGCATTTAATAATTCTTTATCTTCAGGGTTATTTTCTAGCTCAACAAGCTGCTCAGATAACAACTCTAATATTTCACCAGCTTCAACAAGAAAGTCTTGTAATATATCTTCATCGACTTCAAAGCTCATGTACACACTCTCCTATTAGAAGCCTAAGCTCGACAATAAATCGTCGACCTCATCTTGATTAGATACGACATCTTCTCTAGATTCTGCATTCATTATCGGACCTTCAGGCCCAGATATCTCTGCAGGATCTATTTCAGCAATCTGAACCTCTTCAATATTTTCTTTTTGTTTTGATTGAGGTTCTTCTGCTGTACCAAATACAGTTAGTAAGTGGATTAAACTGTCTTCTACTTCTCTAACTAATTCGATAACACGTCGAATGACCTGACCTGTTAAGTCTTGATAATCCTGAGCCATTAAAACATTGGTCATATGCCCTTGAAGTTCATCCGTAGTTGCTTGTGAGCCTTGCATAAACTTATCTAAATCATGACAAAGAGATTTGAATTCACCAAGCTGGATATCACGTCTCATGAGTCTATCCCAAGTTGGTTTTATATCAGATAAATCGTCTGCAAGCTGCTGCGCGAGAGGCAAACTTGCTTCAACTGCATCCATCGTTTTATTAGCTGCGTTTTCTGTCATTTCCATGACATAATTCAAACGTTCTTTAGCATCAGGTAAGGCTTCTGTCGTCAAATCAGCAATGCGTGTATCAAGCTCAAAATTTTTCAATGACTCGTGCAGTTGGCGAGTCAATTTACCCACTTCAGCAAAAAGTTCGGATTGCTCCTTACTAGCCGCCTCCATGATCAACTTATCTGCTTTATCTTGCTCGCCTTGCTCAAGATAAGTCACCAGTTGCTTAGCTTGCTCAAGTGTTATTTGAGGCACAGAAGGTGCTGACATCCGCCTCTCCTTCTTAATTATCTAGCCTAAACGTTCAAACACTTTTTCTAGTTTTGTTTTAAGTGTTCCAGCAGTGAAAGGTTTTACAATATAACCATTTACACCAGCTTGCGCCGCAGCAACAATTTGCTCTTTTTTCGCTTCAGCCGTGACCATAAGTACTGGAATATGCTTAAGGCTGTCATCTGCACGTATAGCACGAAGTAGATCGATACCTTGCATACCTGGCATATTCCAGTCCGTGACTACGAAGTCAAATTCTTGATTCTGAAGCATAGGCAAAGCTGTGCTGCCGTCGTCTGCTTCTTGTACATTTGTAAAACCTAAGTCTCTAAGCAGGTTTTTGATTATTCTTCTCATCGTAGAAAAATCATCAACCACAAGAATTTTCATGTTTTTATCCAAAACATCCTCCAGTGAGGTTTGAACCTATTATTATTACTCTAATTGACCCAGTCATTGATTTTAGCCCTAAGCCTGATCATTGCCTGCCCATGAATTTGGCTTACTCGAGATTCACTAACATCGAGTATTTGCCCTATTTCTTTTAAATTCATTTCATCGTTATAGTAAAGAGATAAGACTAGCGCATCTCTTTCGGGTAACGATTGAATCGCCGTTAGCAACGATTCGTTAAAGCGTTCATTTTTAACGTTATTGAACGGTTTGTCTAGCGCTAAATCATTGTTAACTGGAGTGATTACATCTTCATCAACCCCCAAATCTTCAATTCCAATGATTTTACTTGCATTCACATCATGTAGAATATGATGGTACTCATCCAGAGTAATATCAAGTTTTTCAGCGATTTCAGTGTCTTTTGGCTCTCGACCTAGGGTGCTTTCTAGATTAGCAATTGCTTCAGCAACCATGCGACTATTCTTATGAACACTTCTTGGTGCCCAGTCTCCACGGCGAATTTCATCTAACATTGCGCCTCGAATTCTTATCCCCGCAAAAGTTTCAAAACTTGCGCCCTTACTTGCGTCAAAGTTTTTACTGGCTTCAATCAAGCCTATCATGCCTGATTGTACAAGATCGTCTAACTGAATATTTGCTGGTAAACGTGCCAACAAATGGCACGCCACTTTTTTGACAAGACCGGTATGACGCTCTATCACTCTATTAAGGTTGTCTGTAGTTTGATAGCCCATCGCTTTACCCATCGATGACGACATAGTTATCCGTTGACTAGCTGTTCAATAAAAAATTCTAAATGACCAGAAGGTTGATGTGGTATTGGCCATTTAACTGCTTTACTCGCTAACCCTCTAAATGCAACCGCTGCCGGAGAATTTGGAAATAACTCAACAATGGTTTTCTGACGACGAGAAGATTTACGCATGTTTTCATCAAACGGAATGGTTGCAACTAATTCTAGTGCAACATCTAAGAATCTGTCAGTAACTTTAGAAAGTTTAGCAAAAAGCTCCTGCCCTTCGCGTAAGCTTCTAACCATGTTAGCAACAATTTTAAAGCGGTAAACGCCGTGCTCACGACTAAGCACCTTAATGAGTGCGTAAGCATCTGTAATAGAGGTCGGTTCATCACACACAACGACCATCACATCTTGTGCTGCACGAGAAAAACTAAGAACCATGTCAGAGATACCCGCTGCGGTATCGACAATTAAAATATCAAATTCTGTATTTAGCTCGCTGAATGCGCGGATGAGACCTGCATGCTCTGCAGGCGTCAATTCAACCATATTTTGCGAACCTGAGGTAGCCGGTACAATTTTAATACCAGCAGGACCTTCAACTAAGATCTCATCTAACTCACACTCACCCGATAGGACATGAGACAAGTTTTTTTCTACTCTTAAACCAAGCATCACGTCACAATTTGCCAAACCTAAGTCAGCATCTAAGACGAGTACTCTGTTTCCTTGCTGACCAAGTGCAATAGCCGTATTTAATGAGACATTGGTTTTACCAACCCCTCCTTTACCACCCGTTACTGCAATTACTTTTACGCCATGGTTGCCATTTTGATTCATTCTACGCAGGCCACTTGCTTGATCTAATACTGTGTTAATCATACATTCCTACTGTCTGAGACGCTACAGGTACACGTCGCGAATGTTGTGCTTTTATTCTCTTTAAATACAATTGCTCAGCCTTTTTGACCATTTTATGAGCATTTGCTACACGAATGTCTTCTGGCACTCGTTGACCGTTAGTAAGATACCCTATTGGCAAGCGATTTTGAATCGCAATACTAATAATCTCACCTAAACTTAGACATTCATCAAGTTTTGTAAAAATACAACCACTTAAATTCACTTTTTGGAAGTGACGAACCGCTTCTTGCAGTACATGCATTTGCGATGTTGCACTTAAAACCAAATAGCTGCGAATATCTACTCGAGAACTGCGCATCAAAGTATTAAGTTGTTCTGTTAAACGGATATCTCTTTGACTCATACCCGCAGTATCTATTAATACTAGACGCTTATTTCGTAAATGATATAAAACTTCTGCTAATTCATTGGCATCTTTTACTTGTTTGACTGGGCAGCCAATAATTCTACCGTACGTTGCGAGCTGCTCATAAGCACCAATTCTGTAGGTATCAGTTGTGATTAACGCAACTTTGTCTGCACCGTATTTCTGCGCGCCTAATGCAGCAAGTTTAGCGACTGTCGTTGTTTTACCTACACCAGTTGGACCTACTAATGCATATACACCACCTTGACGAAGAATATCGTTATTAGTTGTGTGCATTTGATTTGCCACCATTTCAAGCAATGAATTCCATGCTTCTTTGCGAGAAACGTCATCAGGGATGAAACAAGCCATTTGTTCAGCTACTTCTTTGTCAACACCCATGCCTTGTAAACGATCAACTAAACACGCTCTCGTTGGATCTCTTCTTTCCATCTCTTGCTTCATTAAGCCTGAAACTTGGTGTTCAAGTAATTGACGAATGGCATTCATTTCTTCTCTCATGGTTGCCATTTCATCGACTTTTTTAGGCGCAGGCTCAAAATCATCCGCAAAGCCTGTATCTAGGTCATCATCAAAGTTCCATGATTGCGCTTGCTGTTGAGTTTTAACATTTGGCTCAGCTCTGAAGTTTTGTGTTGAGGTTGGACGCTCATAACGCTCTTCAGTCGCTTGACGAGGTTTAAATACTTCTTCGGTATTAATGCCAGATTGAGAGAACATAGATGCAAGCTCAGGAGAACGAGGCTTCGGCGCTTGTCTTTCTAGTAGTGCTTGTAAACTATCAGCAACTTGAGCCTGAGGCTCTGGTTTTGCACGCTGAGGTTCTGGGCGAACAAAGCGAGATTGTGCAACTCGGGGTTGCGTAGACGCTGTATTTACCTGTGGTGCCTCAACGGGTGCTTCTGGCGCTCTATCATTATCTACGGCTGCAACAATTTCTACACCATCTGCCAGTTTCTTGTTTGACATAATCACAGCATCAGCGCCAAGCTCTTCTTTTACTTCTTTCAGTGCTGTGCGCATATCTTTGGCAAAAAAACGTTTAATTTTCATGTTACAACCCCTTAATTCCTATCTATTGTCCAACTGAGCTTACAATTTTGATTTGTCTTTCATCTGGTACTTCTTGATATGACATCACTCGAAGACCTGGGATCGTATGTTTAACAAACCTTGAAAGCACACTTCTTAACATACCTGAGGTTAGAAGGATGGATGGGTCGCCCAGCATTTCTTGCGTTTGATGCGCTTCTCTTAATGATGCTTGAAGTCGCTCTGCAAGGCCTGGCTCGATTCCAGCCCCTTCATCACCTGCGTTCTGAAGTGACTGATGCAACATCTGTTCCAACTCAGGCGCCAATGTTATGACAGGGATTTCGTCTGCACCACCAACGGCGTCTTGAACGATTAATCTACGCAGTGAAATTCGCACTGCAGAGGTTAATACATCAGGGTCTTGACTGCGTGGGCCATACTCAACAAGGGTCTGAACAATCGAGCGCATATCACGGATTGCAACCCCTTCATTCAGTAAGTTTTGCAGTACTTTAACAACTGTAGTTAGCGGAAGAATATCTGGTACTAAGCCTTCTACTAAACGAGGGTGTGACTTAGCAAGCATATCTAATAAGTTTTGTACTTCTTCATGCCCAAGAAGCAGTGATGCGTTGTTTGTAAGCAATTGGCTAATATGAGTTGCGACAACAGTCGCGGCGTCTACAACAGTGTAACCTAATGAGTGCGCCTCATCTTTTTGTTCCGGTTTAATCCAAACCGCCTCTAAGCCAAAAGCTGGATCTGTGGTTGCTACGCCATTGATTGGGCCAAATACTTGTCCTGGATTTATAGCTAATTCATCACCATGTTTTAATTCCCCATTACCTGAGCCAACCCCCATTAAGGTGATACGGTATTCATTTGGATCTAATTCAAGGTTATCACGAATATGCACAGGCGGAACCAAGAAACCTAGCTCTTGTGAAAGCTTCTTACGAACGCCTTTAATACGACTTAACAATTCACCACCTTGTGCTTGATCTACAAGCGGGATTAATCGATAGCCAACTTCAAGGCCAATAACATCAACTGGTTGAACGTCGTCCCAGCCAAGCTCTTTTTGCTCTTGAGGCTTATTTGCAATATCACCACCTGCTGCCTGTTGTTGCGCTTCTTGCTCTGCAGCTTTTGCTTTTTGCTGTTGTGTGTAATAAGCCAGATAGCCAAGCAGCGCACCTAAGCTTAAAAATGCAATATGTGGCATACCAGGCACTAAGCCCATCGCAATTAAGATACCTGCTGCAATATAGAGAGATTTCTCATTCCCTAGTTGAGTTTTAAACTGCTCACCCATGTTATGAGATTCGTTTTGGCGAGTAACGACGATTGCAGTACCAATTGAAAGTAAAAGAGAAGGGAGCTGTGCAACCAAGCCATCACCAATGGTAAGTAATGTGTATACTTCCATAGCTTTTGAAAACGATAAGTCGTGTTGGATCATGCCAACAAATAAGCCACCAATGATGTTGATAACTAAAATCACAATACCTGCTATTGCATCACCTTTTACGAACTTACTGGCACCGTCCATTGAGCCATAAAAGTCTGCTTCACGTGTTACTTCATCACGACGTTTGCGAGCTTCATCTGCACTGATAAAACCAGCATTTAAGTCGGCATCGATTGCCATTTGTTTACCAGGCATAGCATCTAATGTGAAACGCGCAGACACTTCTGAGATACGACCAGCACCTTTTGTGATTACCACAAAGTTGATGATAATCAGGATTAAGAAAACAACTAAACCAACGGCATAGTTACCCCCAATTACCACAGAACCAAACGCTTCAATTACCTTACCCGCGGCATCTCCGCCATTGTGGCCTTCTAATAATACAACACGAGTACTGGCTACATTCAAGGCTAATCGCATGATGGTTGCAATAAGCAGAACTGCTGGAAACATGCCAAATTCGAGTGGTTTCATGGTGTATACAGTGACGAGTAATACCACCAATGCCAAAGCGATATTAAAAGAGAATAGAATGTCTAAAAGGAATGGAGGTAAAGGCAAAATTACCATGCCCAAAGCCGCAAGCACTAATAATGGCGTTCCGACCCCTTTCGCATAGTCTTTTTTATTCTCATTAAGACTTTGTAAAACCGCTTTAAAATCCATAACTTAACAACTACAAAATATTGACACTGGTCTAATAAAGCAATTTGTAAGCCAAGATGTATGTACTTGCTAGTGCCTCATATCTTCTGGAATAGGTAAATTCTTACTTAAACTAGTCGGCCTTCTACCTCGACCTTTTTGATAACGTTTTAGCTGAAATACATAGGCTAATACTTGCGCAACAGCTGTAAATAACTGGTCAGGGATTTGATCACCCACTTCTGTTGTGTGATAAAGTGAGCGCGTTAAGATTGGCGATTCAACGATAGGGACTTCATTACCTTTCGCAATTTTCCTTATCTGCATCGCTAACTCATCAATACCTTTAGCAAGCACAATCGGTGCACCCGCTTTTTCAGTATCGTATTTAAGTGCAACTGAATAATGGGTTGGGTTAGTTACAATAACATCAGCATCTGGCACGTCCTGCATCATACGCCTTTGTGACATTTCTCGTTGTGTTCTTCTAATACGTGCCTTTATTTGGGGATCACCTTCAGAGTTTTTATATTCATCTTTCACTTCTTGCAAAGTCATTTTCAATTGCTTGTGATGATTGTAACTTTGATATGGTGCATCAATGGCTGAAATGATGATCATCGTGCAGCTCAATGCTAAAAACATCCAGGCCAATATCTCTAGCGCATGGATGATAGAACTCGGGACCTGCTCAATACTTAAATGAAGTATTTCGTAGAAGAATATTTGAATGAGCAGGATTGCAAAGCCAGCAACTAAAACAAACTTCAATACAGACTTCACCAATTCGACGGCGGCTTGAGGTCCAAACATACGTTTAACACCTTTCATAGGCGACATTTTACTTGCCTTAGGTGCTGCAGCCTGCCAACTGAAATTAAACCCACCTAATATGGTATTGCCAACAATACCCGCGATGGCAATGATAAAAACAAACATCGCCATTGGAAAGAATAATTCAGAAAGCATCTCTCCCCAGACCGAGAACATTTTTGTTGTATCGTATGTTTCATTGCGATTTAACGAGAGACCTCGGCCCATTATGTTATATAAGCCTTTCGCGATAGCGGGTCCATACATTAGTAATGCAACCGCTGAGAATATCAGTACAAAGGTAGTGCCTAATTCTTTTGAACGGGCAACTTGCCCTTTTTTACGGGATTCATCTATTTTTTTGTCGGTGGGTTCTTCGGTCCTTTCTTGACCTGAATCTTCAGCCATATTTTACACCGTGCACCCAATTAAATTACATAGTAGCTCTGTCATTTTAAGCCACTGATATTCATATTGCACAATGAAGTTACCTAGAGTAGCCCATATAATCACTAATCCAGCAACCAAAGTAAATGCAAAACCCACTGAAAAAATATTCATCTGAGGCGCAGCTCTCGTCATGATCCCAAATGATAAATTAATTACCAGCATGGCGGTCAAAGGGGCTAAAGAAAGCGCCAGTGCTGTCGCAAACATCCAGCCCCCCCAATTTACAATTTGCCAATAGTTATCTACTGACCATGTAAATTGTCCAATAGGAATACTTTCAAAACTATAAAGCACCATTTGGATCATCATCAAGTGACCATTAAAGACAAAAAACAGTAATGTGGAGAGGATCAGATAAAACTGACCTACTGCTGGCACACTTAATCCGTTGGCAGGGTCAACAACTGATGCAAAACCGAGGCCTGTTTGCATTGCGAGAATTTGACCTGCCACGATGAACGTATTCAAGAGTAATATCGAAGCAAAACCAATTGCAAAGCCTATGATCATCTCTTCAATTACGACTAACACCATGGCAAAAGAAAAAAGATCAGTAAATTGAGATTTAGGCAACATCGGCATTGCGGCAAAGGTGATTACGACACACAGTGCTAACTTAATGCGTGAAGGTACACTTTTTGCGCCCAAACCAGCCATTATCATCATCATGCTGGTGACTCGAACGAGCGGCAGGATAAAGTCACTTAGCCATTGGATAACAACAGCAAAAGGAAACTCCATTATTAGCCTGCTATTTCAGGGATTTGCATAATCAACCCTTGGAAGTAATCCATTAGTATTTGCGTGATCCAATGACCACCAATGATCAAAGCAAGGATTGTAATGATAAGACGAGGTAAAAAGCTAAGTGTTTGTTCGTTAATTGATGTCGCAGCCTGGAAGACAGCCACTACAAGACCGATTAATAAACCTGGTACAACAATCGCTGAGACAAGCTTTATAACCACAAATAATGCATCACTTAATATGTCGACAAAAACTTCCGGTTCCATATCAGACTCCTAAGCCAAAACTTCGAGCAAGCGTCCCCATAACTAACCCCCAGCCATCAACAAGAACAAACAACATGATCTTAAATGGCAAGGCAACAATCATTGGCGATAGCATCATCATACCCATGGCCATCAAAACACTGGCAACGACGAGATCAACAATCAAAAATGGGATAAAAAACATAAAACCAATAATAAATGCGGTTTGTAATTCACTCGTCACGAATGCCGGAATAATCACTACAAAAGGCGTGTCTTCCGGGCTATCAAGCTGGTCATAGCCTGCAATTTTCGCAAAGGTTTCAAGGTCTTTTATTCTTGTCTGCGATAACATAAATGCTTTTATCGGTTCTTTCGCTTGTTCAAGTGCTTGAATCGAAGTGAGTTCTTCATTGAGATATGGCTGAACCGCCCTGTCATTAATTTGAGAAAAAATAGGCGCCATAATGAAGAAGGTCAAAAACAGCGACATACCGAGCAAAATCTGATTTGAAGGAGATTGCTGTAAACCGATTGCTTGTCGAAGTATGGCTAACACAACAATAATACGTGTAAATGAGGTCATCATAATAACTGCCGCAGGTATAAAGCTTAGGGCTGTCATTAAAGCCAAAACTTGTAGTGTTACAGAATACTCTTGGGACCCATCTGGGTTCGTCGTAACACTCAGCGCTTCTATGCCTTCTGCACCAGCAAAAGGTGCTAGCAACAATAGTAATATGCCTACACTTAACTTAATCATCTGTTTTGTTCTTCTTATTCGCCGGCATCATAAAGCGGCTTAACTCTTTTGCAAAAGCGGGGGTATTTTGGTCACTCAGTGGCGTTTCGAGCTGATACAAATAATTAATGTTTTGAGAAGTGACCCCCAGAAGGTGATGCTTACCATCAAGCTCAATCACCATCAAACGTTCTCTGTTACCCAAAGGAAAGCTTCTAACAACTTTAAAGTCGGGGCTATTACCTAGACTAGGATTAAGCCTTTTTAAAAGTACAGCCATACCAACAATTAAGCCTAACACCAAAAAAAGTGATAGGCTCATTGATACTAAATCGCTACTCAGGCCAATATTGCTTGACCCAGCAAGTGCCGGAGCGGAGAACCCTGAAACCCCAAGTAACCCCTTGTTCATCGTAGCTTCTTAATTCGCTCAACTTGACTGATAACGTCAGTAAGACGAATACCAAACTTGTCATTCACAACAACTACTTCTCCGTGGGCGATGAGGGTACCATTAACAAGCACATCCAACGGCTCACCCGCAACTCTATCAAGCTCAACAACTGAGCCTTGGTTAAGCTGAAGTAAATTACGAATATTAATCTTAGAACGACCAACTTCCATCGAAATGGTGACCGGGATATCTAAAATAGTATCAAGCTTACGCTTTTCTTCTGCCGATAAACTTTGAGACGAATCTTGTAACTCATCGAGCTCGGCAACCGAAACATCGCCGCCATCATCGGCACCTTCCGCTTCAGCTAAGGCCGCCGCCCATTCATCCATAGTATCTTGATCATCGCTCATAACTTAAAACCTAATAGTTAACCTTACCAATCTAAATCCACACCCTCTGATAGGTGAAGATCTTCCTCTAGCTCTGCTAGCTCAGCGTCAGAATCGAGCTTTTTCCCGCCTTTTGTGAAAACATGAAGCTCAGACTTAACAGATTCAGGGCGTTTAATTTTTTCACTAATTTGTAGTGCAACATTATCCCTAGAACGGCCCATTTTCGCTCTAAATGTTGGTAAATCTTCAACAAAAACAGTAATATGCTCTGGCATTTCAACTGGAATAACGTCCCCAGCTTTAAGCCCCATAACCTGTTCTAATGATAAATCTATTTCTAATAGTTGCGTAGATAGCTCGACCTCGACATCCATGATTTCGTCACGTAATGCTTTACTCCAGCGCAAGTCAGTATCTTCTGTATCAGATTGCACACCGGCATCTAAAAGCTCTCGAATAGGCTCAAGCATCGAGTAAGGTAGTGAGATATGAAAATCACCACCGCCGCCATCAAGCTCAATATGAAATGAGCTAATAACAACCACTTCGGTTGGGCTCACAATATTCGCCATCGCTGGGTTTACTTCTGAGTCTAAGTACTCAAAAGACACATCCATTACCGGGGCCCATGCTTCTTTATAATCTTCGAAGATGATTTTAAGAAGCATCTGCACGATACGACGTTCGGTTGGTGTGAATTCTCGGCCTTCGATTTTTGCATGGTAACGGCCATCACCACCAAAGAAATTATCTACTAAGATAAATACCAGGCGCGCTTCCATGGTGATTAACCCAGTACCTTTTAAAGGTCTAAACCTCACCATATTGAGGCTGGTTGGAACAAACAAGGTATGTATGTACTCACCAAACTTGAGCATTTGTACGCCGTTTATAGAGACTTCAGCGGTACGGCGCATCATATTAAATAGGCTGATCCGCATATGCCTTGCAAATCGTTCGTTAACGATTTCAAGGGTCGGCATACGACCACGAACAATACGATCTTGAGAAGAAAAGTCATACTGCAGCGCACCAGCAGAGGACTCACCGCCCTCTTCGACTATCTCGTCTTCTTCGACTTCATCAACACCGTGTAAGAGCGCATCAATTTCGTCTTGGGATAATAAATCGCTCACTTAACCCTCGCTACTGCATAACAAAGCCGGTGAATAACACGCGTTCGATCACTTTACTGCCTTCAACGGCTTCCATCGCGGCCTGCACTTTATCTAACGCGGTTAGACGGATAGTTTCTTTACCCGCAGACGTACTTAACTCGTCAGCAGTTGTAGTTGAAAGCACACCTAATAATGTACTTTCAATAAGTGGAATATGTTTCTTAGCAACTTCTTCGTTGACGTCACCACGAACAAGAAGTTGCACTTTAATTTGTACAATTCGATCTCGGCTTGCGCCAGGCACATTGAATACGAACGGTCTTGGCATCGCCACGTATAATGCACTGCCAAGTTCTGCACCTGAAGATTCAGAAGCTGCCTCTGTCGCAACCGTTTCTTCGGCTAAAGTCTCTGTAGGCTCTTCATCACCTGATAAAAATAAAAAAGCCCCAACAGCACCTGCAATTAAAACTACAGCCGCAGCAATGATAATAATGAGCTTTTTCTTGCCGCCACCCGACTCTTCAATTTCTAAATCAGTTTCTTCTGCCATGCCTAGCCTTCAAATTTTATTCTAATCTAATCAATATTAGCAGCTGTTAAGCGTAGTAATCTATGCCAGACTCACTGCTTGATGAATTTGTTCTAGTTTGTTGGCTATTTTGCGCTTGTGATTCCTGATTAGCAAGCTTTGAATTGCCAAGTTCTTGAGCTTCATCAGTACCTTGCTCAGAACTTGAACCGGAATCCTGTTGAATATTACTCTCTCCTAGTTGTATACCTTGTTCAGCGAGCATTTCTTTAAGTTTAGGCATAGATTGCTCTAATGCCTCTTTTGCTTGCTGATTTTGTACAACAAAGTTCACCTGTGCTTGCTCCGCTTCGCTACGAATGCGAATTTGCATACTGCCTAGCTCTGGCGGATCGAGTCGAATTTCCGCTTCTTTATTATTAATATTCAGCATTGCATTTACTTTGTCATGTAATGCTTTTACCGCATCATTTTTCTGCAAGTTAAAAGTTTGAGCAGTATTTGGGTCAGTGCTTGCTTTTTGAGTGACTGATGCACTTTGCTGCGTTTGCGCATTTTGCAATACATTATCAAATTGCTGAACTGATTGAGAAATATCTAAGTCGTGTGTTGATTGCACATTCGCTAATGGTGTCTGCTGTATTATTGACTTAAAAATGTTCTCTGTTTGCGGGCTCATCTCAGCTTTGCGGCCTTGCTTTGCAAACTGCTCATTGTTGGCCTGCATTACATCTGATAAATCAGCCATTGAAACTCGCTCATTCTTTGTTTGTTCTACAGATGCTTGAGCTGTCTCAGATAAACTTTGAGTCGTTACTTTTGTGCTGTTGTAATTTGCTAAATCTGCACTGCCTTTAGTCTGAGTTGCAGTGCCCCCCATAACATTGACAACTTTCTGGTCTGTTTTTTTACTATCTTGACTCTGCATATCATTACTTGATTTAAGTATTGATAGTGTCTGTTCAGCACGTTCCAATTGCACGTCATCTAACTTTCCACTATCAACGGCCTGTTGTAATGAGTGATGTAGGGCAAGTTTCTCTTGGTTTGGCAGCGACTTTATTTGCTGCTCTAAAGCACCTGGGTTGACAGGGGTTTTATCTGCCAAATTTACCACTTTATCTGTAACTCGGTTACTGCCTTCTTGGCGTTCAGTTACTTTATCTAGATGTGTCACTACTTTTGCTTCATTAGAAATAGAAACAGTATCTGCTGTGGGCTCTTTTACAGATTGCTTAAAGTCAGATGTTATTGTATCGACCCTTTTATCAGCGGGTATTTGAGATGATTTATTGTTCTGTTCATTTGATTTCTGAGTAATATTAATATCAGATTTCTTAATCGCATTTAAATCTGACACTTTGTTAACCTCAGCATCTGGTTTCATCTCATTCGTTACCATAAGTGATGGCTTTTCGCTTGATTTAGGTGAAGTTTGCTGTGCCGCTACATTGCTAATTAGCTTTTCACTTTTACTAGCCTGATTGTTAACCGACTCCGTAAGCTCCTCATTCACCTTACCTGACTGAGCAACAGGCTGAGATTGTATTTGTTCATTTAAAATTTGTGGTTTGCCGTTTTTAGATAGACCCTGAGGTTCTTGAGTTGCTTTACTTGCTTTACTTGCTAATAACGATGCAGCGTTGACTTCACCAGTGTCACTAGCTGACTTCTTATCCACTTGCATTTGCCCACCAAGTAATGAAACTAGTTCAGATTTAGCAGACATTACTCTTACCGCTTCATTTTCACCTCGCCCTAAATCTGGCGGTGAAATTTTATCCGCTTTTTTCTCAGTGTTTACAGGCAGAGCGTCTTTACTACTATCAAACTGTGTAAGCACGTCTTTCAATGCTTTTGGCACTGGCGCAAGATGCTGTTTTACATCGGTCGTTTGAGAAGTCGAAGCTTGGATCTGCGCAAGTAGCTTATCAGAGGTTGTAGGCTCAATTTGAGCATTTGTAAGCGTGCCAGTGTGACTAGATGTATTAATATTTTGTTTATTTGGCTTGTCAACTTCAGGTTGTTCGACTTGCCCAGCGTTGAAAGTATTATTATCAGCAACTGGCTTAGTGGTTTGTTGACCTTCTGCACTCACCTGAGCATGATTTTGTTGTCCATGGAAAAAAATACTATTTGCTTTTTGCTCAGTGTCTTTTGTCGTAGCTATCTGTTCTAAGTTTTTTTTCTTATCATCAACAGCTTGTTCACTCGCTTCACTAGTGCTTTCTTCTAAAGGCACTTCTCTCGATTCTATCTGCTCTGAGTGACTGTTAGATAAAGCTTCAGATTTTTTAGACTCAGCCATCATGGGTTTGTCTATATCGCTGACTTTCTCATTATGATCACTGGCTGGCTTTTGAGTTATTTCATCAGTATGTTGTTCATTAGCACTATTTTTGGTAGTGACTTTCGGTGTATCAACATTCGTTGATGCCTTTTCAGCTCGCTCTAACTCTGAATAAAAGGCGCTTTTGTCTGCTTGCTCTTTTTCGCTGGCAAATCGCGCTTTTTCAGCTTGGCTCAATTTTAGATCCACTTCTAATTTTAAATTAAGCATATCTACACCTTTTCAGAGCGGCAAACATAAGCCGCATTAGTATTAAATTCTATATTCTGTAAAAATAAAGCAATATTTAAGCCAAGCTAGCTTGCAACACGTCTCATAAATATATTCGTGGCGAACTCGTCTAATATTTTTTGCTCTGCTTTATTTTCTTTTGCTTGCTTTTCAATAACTTTCTTTTCAATTAACTTTGCAATCGCCTTAGTTTTCGCTTGTTGAGCTAGCCAAAGTTTTCGACGCTGCTCTTCAACTTGTTTCGCCGTTCTCACCGTTGTTGCTTGCTGATTTATCGCTTCTTCAATTTTATTTATGAATGAATTGTACTGTTTAATGCTTTCACAGCTCATACCTTGTTTGGCTTTGTTGTGAAGCTGCTGGCTATACTCCAATCGAAAGTCGTTTAGGCCCTGGAGCTTTTGTTGGTTACTGATAAAGTTTTGTTGCGCTTGAACATAATTAACGCGTAAATTTTCTTCTTTATCGGTCTCAAGTTTGAGTAATAAATCTAATTTATTTTTCGCCATTAGCCTTGCCCTAGTAACTGTGCGAGGCCTTGTAAGCACTCGTCATAACGCAATACATCTTTCATACCTTGCTGCAAGAAACCATTCACTTGCGGCATCATTTGTATGGCTTGATCTAGCATAGGGTCGCTCCCCTGTTGATAAGCACCTAATGTGATCATGTCTTTGTTCTGCTGGTACATTGAGTAAACTTGTTTAAGTACACGAGCCTGCTGCATATGCGGCTCAGAAACCACTTGTGGCATAACTCTACTAATAGACTTTTCGATGTCGATCGCTGGGTAATGGCCGCTGTCAGCTAGTTCACGGGATAAAACAATGTGTCCATCTAGAATGGCACGCGCTGAGTCGGCGATGGGATCTTGCATGTCATCACCTTCACTTAAAACAGTGAAAAATGCCGTGATAGATCCTTGCCCTTCACCTCCATTACCGGCTCGCTCCACCAGCGCAGGGAGTTTTGCAAATACCGAAGGCGGGTAGCCTTTTGTGGCTGGCGGCTCACCGACTGCCAGTGCTATTTCACGCTGCGCCATAGCATAGCGTGTCACTGAATCTAAAAGTAATAAGACATTTAAGCCTTGATCGCGAAAGTACTCTGCTATCGTGACTGCGCTTTCACAACCTTTTAAACGCATCAAAGGAGAAGCATCAGCTGGAGCTGCGACCACAACCGAGCGGCGTCGACCTTCTGGGCCTAAGATTTCATCAATAAACTCTTTTACTTCCCGACCACGCTCCCCCACCAAGCCAACAACAATGACATCTGCCTCACTACCACGGGTCATCATGCCAAGTAAAACTGATTTACCCACACCACTGCCCGCAAATAACCCCATACGCTGGCCTTGCCCAACGGTAATGATCGAGTTTATTGCGCGTACACCCACATCCATAGGTTGGCTGATTGGGCGTCTCGCCAGTGGGTTGATTGGATCTTGTGCAAATTTAAGATAGTGCTCTGCTTCAATGGCACCTAAACCATCTAATGGTCTTCCAAGGCCATCAACAACTCGACCTAATAGGCACATGCCAACTGGTAAACCGGTTTCGTTTAATTGAGGGATCACTCGGGCACCTGGTAATACACCAGAAATGTGATCGTTTGGCATGAGATAAAGTGTATCGCCGTTGAAGCCAATCACTTCGGCATCAACAAAGCCGCGAATGGTTTCGATTTTACATTGACTGCCAACGGGTGCACTCAAACCTCGCGCTTCGAGGGTCAACCCCACCACGCGAGTCAAGCTGCCAGCAACAGGCGTAGCAAATGGCTTAATGTGTTTTTTATAGCGTGTTAAACGCTCAGCTAAAGGACTCTCGACACTCATGCATGATAATTTCTGGTATTAGATACCACTATCATGCAAAAACTTCTCCATAATTTCGGTTAATCGCGTTTTAAGTGTCATATCTATCGAAGACTGGGCTGTTTTTACTTCACAACCGCCTCTGTCTAGTGTTGGTTCAGCCACCAGCTGCCAGTGCTGTTGCTGCAGATGCTCTGCACCATACGCCTCTTCTACTAAACTTAGGTCTTCTGGGTTCAAATGAATTTTGACCGCTTGCTCTCCCATAGGTAAAACATCAATGGCTTTTTTCAGCGCAACTAAAATAAGCTCTGGGTGAGTTTGCAGTTCTTTAAACACCACTTGCTCCGCCAATAATTTGGCAAGGTGAACAAGTTGCTTTTCTACCGTTTCATCTATTTTATTTAGAGGCGCTGCCATACCTTCAATTAGTTGACCTAAGTACTGCAACTTCTCTTCGACTAAAGGCTTGGCATCGTTCAAGCCTTGCTCTTTGCCTATTTCTAAGCCTTCTTTATAACCAGCTTCTTTTCCTTCTGTAACACCTTTATCGAACCCTTCTATATAACCTTGTTCATGACCTTGCTTGATGCCTTCTTCATAAGCGTCTTGACGGATCTGCTCAAGCTCTTCAAGTGTCAGTGTAGGGAATTCTTCTGGCTCTTGCGTTTCTGGTTCATCATCATGCGCATGCTGCTGTTTTTGATAAACTTGCTCAAGTGGTTGCCCAAATGCCGTAGAACGGCCTGAGAACTTGGTCGGATCTTCGCTGACATCCGGAATAGGCCAGCTTTTTAACAATTCATCAATGGCTTCGCCTTCAACCGGCCTGCCTTTATAAAACTTTTTATCACTCATTGATTATAAGAACTCTTCACCGCCGCCACCACCCAACATAATCTCACCTGAATCTGCAAGACGACGAGCTGTAGATAAGATTTCTTTTTGTGCGGCTTCTACTTCACTGATACGCACTGGTGGCATTGCTTCAAGATCATCCGCCATCATCTCAGCTGCACGTTTAGACATATTACCTAAGATCTTGTCTTTCAGTGCATCGTCAGTACCTTTGATTGCTTTCATCAATACATCTTGTTGTACTTCACGCAGAATAGCTTGAATACCACGATCTTCGACATCCATCAGGTTCTCAAATACAAACATCAGATCTTGAATTTGCTGTGACATCTCTTCGTCATGCTCACGGATTGAATCCATTAACTGACCTTCAACATTGGTGTCTAGGTAGTTCATGATATCTGCAGCCGCTTTTAAGCCGCCCATTTTCGCAGCCTGCGCACCAGCTTGACCTGCGAATTGTTTCTCCATGATCTCGTTTAGCTCTTGTAGTGCGGCTGGCTGAACTTCTTCTAAGTTCGCAATACGCATAGTCAAATCTAGGCGGACTTTTTCAGGGAATTGCGACAAAATTTCGGCAGACTGTTCTGGCTCTAAATAACTTAATACGATGGTTTGGATCTGCGGGTGCTCGTTACGAATAATATTGGCAACTTGCTTTGAGTCCATCCATTTCAATGAATCTAGACCTTTCGCTCCAGAGCCCATGACAATTTGGTCAATTAGGCTTGCCGCTTTATCTTCACCAAGAGCAGCCGTAAGTGCTTTTTTAATAAAGTCTTCAGATTGGAAACCTATGGTACTGAAGCTTTGGATCTGCTCAATAAATAGGTTATGAACCGCACTGATCTTAGCTTGTGAAAGGTCGTCTAAGGCTGCCATAGCCATACCGACCTTTTGCACTTGTTTTGGCTCAAGATGCTTTAAAATTTGTGCAGCATCTTCTTCAGTTAAGCTCAGTAATAAGATGGCGGCTTTATCAACACCATCGAGCTTCTCAACATCAAAAGCTGCTGGGAGCTGTTTTTGTTCTTCTTCGTTACTCATCTTCCGTTAACCACGCTTTCACAACTTGTGACGATAATTCTGGTTCATTGGCTACAAGCGCTCTTACTGCTTTCAGTAAGTCTTCGTCGCCGTGTAAGTCTGGTAATTGTAAAGTACCATCTGATGAGAAGCCAACTGCTGATGAATCAAACTCATTATTCAGCATATCTAACGTGCTATCACCTAAGTCTACGCCCGTTGTTAACGCATCTTCATCAAAGTCTTCTAGTGTATCATCTGGGTCAATTAGGCGTTTCAGCATCGGGCGAACAACCGCTAGAATAAGCACGATGATAACCAATGCACCCAATGCTAAACGAACGGTTTTCATAAACCAATCTTGTTCCCAAAGCGGCAGATCTGCTTGCTCAATGATGTCTTCACGAACAAACGGGACAGTTACAACTTCTAGCGCATCACCACGTTGCATATCAAAGCCCACACCACCTTGAAGTAGACGACGAATATTCATCAACTCCTCTTGGCTACGTGGTGCCATTGTCATATTGCCTTCTTCATCTGCTTTTGGCAGATAGTCCACTGCCACAGACACACTGATGCGACGAATAACGCCTGTTTGCTGACGCTTGTGGCTAATAGTTGTATCTAATTCATAGTTACGAGTGGCTTCTTTTTGTGAACGAGAAGGCGATGAACCTTGACCGTTAGCGCCACCTGCAATCTCAGGAATATTTGAATTAACTGGTGGTTGGTTCGATAGCGCGCCAGGAATACCTGCGGTAATACCACCGATGTTGCTTTCTTCAAAGGTCGTTTCGCTGCGTACAGCAGGTAAGTCAGGGTTATAGCGTTTCTGTGTTTCTTCAACCGCGCTAAAGTCCATGGTTAAATCTACTTGCGCGGTATATTTACCTAAGCCCACAACAGGGATAAGAATACTATCAATTTTCTCTAAATATTCTTGCTCACGCTTACGTTCAATTTCGTACTCTTTACGCGAGCGTGCAGCCAGTGAGTCTTGCGAACCTGAATTTAACAAACGACCGTTTTGATCTGTAACGGTTACACGTGCAGGTTCTAAACCTTGCACTGCCGAAGCCACTATATCGACAATCGAATCAACTTCTTCACCACCAAGCGTTCTGCCACGCTTTAAAGTAATAACCACAGTGGCTGAAGGCTTTTTCTCGCGACGCGCAAACACATTCTCTTTTGGAATAGCCAGTAAGACTTTGGCACGATTGATATCTTGTAGCTCTTCGATTGTACGCGCTAGTTGCTGTTCACGACTATGTTTAAGGCGCTCGCGCTCTAAGCGCTGGCTCACACCAAAGCCCATGTCTTGCATCAAGATATCTGTGCCAGAGCTCGGCGCTTGTGTGAACCCATCACGGGCCATTTGTAGTTTTATGGTTTGGTAATCAGTTTCGGCAACCATAATGGTGTTGCCTTCAAGCTCGTACTCAATTTTTTGAGCATCTAGAAAGTCTAGGGTCTGGACTAACTCTTCAGTTGGGTACTGGCCCAGTGGGCGCATATCAGGTTGGCGTGCCCAAATAATAATCGCAATTGCAATTGCCAAACAAATAGCTAAAGCAATGATAATAGTCACCTGGCGAAGCATATCAACGCCACTTAATGCGCTTAAATATCCCGACTTTTGCTCTTGCTGCTCTTCCGAGCCAGCGCCAGCAGTGCCATCGGTTAAAGTCAGATCGGTTGATTGATTCGTTGCCACGGTGCTACTCCACTACCCAGATTAAACTGGCATATTCATGATTTCTTTATAAGATTCTACAAGTTTATTTCTAACTTGTACCGTCGCTTCGAAAGCCACTGATGATTTTTGTGATGCTATCATGACTTCGGCAAGTGAAACACTTCTATCACCCATTTCTAGTGCCGTTACTTTTGACTTAGCATCTTTTTGTAAACCATTTACCGTATTGATTGCGTCTGACAGCAAATCGCCAAATTGTGCTGAAGAAGTCGCTGCGGTTTTTTGTACTGCAACTTCATTGGTTTTAATGGTATTTCTCGTTGCCTCTACTGCCAGAGACTGCATTTCTTGATAAAGAGAGTTTGGTTGGATTTTCATAACACCCACTCCAATAAAAACATATAACCTGTAAAAGCACAAAGCGTGCCACAAATTAACTCTTTGTTTTCAGTGTATTAGGTTTGTTTTATGTGAGTCGACTTTTTGACAATAATACCAATGCAGTTAATTAAGTGAGTTATTTAAGGATTAGTATTAAAAAGAGGCCAAGATTTTGGCCTCTTTCAGAGTTGAAAAATTACGCAGGTAATGGGATCCCCATATCGCGCATTTTAGCGAGTTTATAACGCAAAGTTCTTGGGCTCATACCCAGTACCTCAGCAACGTCTTTACGCTTACCATTACACTTATGAAGCGTATCTAAGATAATTTGATGCTCTTTATCTTGTAATGTCGCTTTGTAATTTGCAGCATCATAATTTTCTGTGTCACTGATTACAGGCTCAACTTGTCGCGCCTGTTGCTCCACATTGATCTGTGGCGACACTTCTGCATTCCTTGAGCTTGTAGATACTAAACTCGGCTGATAGTTTTCAATAAAGATATCTTCACCATGTACAGTATCGCCTTGCTGCAAGATCAAAGCACGTTGAACCACATTATCAAGCTCTCTGACATTACCAGGCCAAGAATGTGATAATAACTTTTGCTTTGCACTATCACTTAATTGCACTGCTGGCTTACCTGCTTTGCTGGTATGTCTTGCTAACAAATGTTCAGCTAACACTACAATATCACCTGGGCGCTCATTCAGTGGCAGCCACATCAGAGGAAAAACATTCAAGCGGTAATATAAATCTTCTCTGAACTTACCTTCAGCCACCGCTTCTTTAAGTTCACGGTTACTGGTCGCCAAAACTCTGACGTCTAAGTCGATGGTTTTTCTGCCACCAAGTCGCTCAACTTCTCGCTCTTGCAACACGCGAAGAAGTTTGGCTTGCAAGCCTAAATCCATTTCGGTGATTTCATCCAATAAAATGGTGCCTTTTTGTGCTTGTTCGAATTTACCCGGACATGCTTGAATAGCGCCTGTGAACGCACCTTTTTCATACCCAAACAAAGTAGCTTCGAGCATATTTTCAGGAATAGCCGCACAATTGATGGCGACAAAGGCTTCATCTTTGCGTTCTGATTTATCGTGAATGAATCGAGCCAATACTTCTTTACCCGAACCACTTGGCCCTAGCACCATAACGCTAGCATCAGATTTAGCGACTTTATTGGCAAGTTCAAGTAATTGCAGACTTTGTGGATCAGCAACCACAGGGCCTTCTGTTTCTTTTTCTTTTGCCGGCATATAGCGACTAACCATATTCAGAAGTACTTCTGGCGCGAACGGTTTTGCCATGTAATCAATGGCCCCCAAACGCATGGCCTCTACTGCATCGTCAATGGTTGCATAAGCCGTCATCATCAGCACAGGCAAATCTGGGTAGTTAAGCTTAATGGTTTTGAGTAAATCCAAACCGCTCATTGCACCCATTTGCACATCACTGACCACAATAGAAAAGGTTTGTTTTTTCAAAAGCATGACCGCTTCTTCGGCAGAGCTCGCCTCAACCGTATCAAAACCTGAAAGTTGAAGTGTATCGATTAATGCTTCTCTTAATCCTGCATCATCTTCAACAACTAAAATTGAATGACTCATACAACCTCCAATTGCTCTGTACTGAATGAAATCGGCAGTAATAAACTAAAACGCGCACCGCCTTGCTCATTATTGGTGACTTCTACTTTACCTTTGTGTGAGTTAGCTACTGAGCTAACAACCGCTAAACCTAGGCCCGTGCCTTGGCTTTTTGTGGTAAAGAAGGGTTCAAATATTTTTTCTGACAGCGCTATATCGACACCGGGACCATTATCCGACACTGAAATTCTGACTCTGTCTGACTCTTCATCACGCGCTGCGCTTAATGTGATGTGCGCATTTTTGCCAATCACTTGAATACTGTTGTGAATTAAGTTTTGGATGGCACTGGCGAGCGCTGTTTTATTACCTAAAATCTCAATGTCTGGTTCTGGTAAATTTACCTCAAGCTCACTGCTATTCATCGCCACCATGGCATCTGCACCCGCTTTCACTTCACTAAGCAGTTGCTGCATAGACACTTTTTCGATCACTTGCTGCTCACCGCTTTTTGCAAACAACAACATATCGTTTACTTGCGATTCGAGATCTTTCAATCTAGACATCAGTTTTTCATGAAAGCGTGAACGAGATGCTTCAGGCACTTTATTACTACCTAAATTAGCTGCATACAGCATAGCTGCCGAAAGTGGCGTTCTAACTTGGTGCGCTAACGATGCAACCATTTTACCTAGAGAGCTCAAACGCTGCATGTGTGCCATACGTTTCTGTAAACGACGGGTTTCTGTTAAGTCGGTCATTAAAATTAATTGACCCGGCTCTGGTGCAAGTGCAGTAATATCCAGCTTGATCAAACGACCGTCTCGCAATGACACTTCGTGTCCATCGTCTTGTTGTGGGCTAAAAGAGCGCTGAATGATATTAAACCACTTTTCACCTTCTAGCGGCTCACCCAACATATCAATGGCAATTTGATTTGCTTTGGCAATCATGCCTTGACCATCGAGTACCACAACACCAGCAGGCATAGTATCAACTAGGTGACTTAACCAACTTGCTTGTTGACGTAAGTCGCTTAATTCCCCCACATAGGCCTCCTGCAGTAAACATGGGTTAAACTCTAAATCAGGTCGACGACTTAGAGGCGTTACTGGAGATAAATGTGATGTCTGGGCTAATTGTGCTAGTGCCATAACGTTAATCTCAAAACTTTAAACTAACCGAATAAAGCAGATTGTGTGCCAAAATTAAAAATCGTTTATTTTCATAAGCTAAGAAGGTTTTTTGATTAAATTTATTAAGTGTTACAATTTTGACACTGTTTTTTTATACAGCCTTATATATACTCTTTTTATACTTGTACCAATCCTCTTAATTAAGTGATCTATTTTGAGGATTGGTATCAATCAACAGGGATACAAAAAATGTGCACACGCTGCCTTTGGCTAGACGAAACAAAACCAGATTACGTTGCTTATCACGATGAAGAATGGGGCATCCCAGTATTTGACGACCAAAAGCTATTCGAATTTATCACCCTTGAATCTGCACAAGCAGGACTGAGTTGGTACACTATTTTGAAAAAGCGCGATGGCTACCGAGCTGCTTTTAAAAATTTTGACGTCAAAAAAGTTGCAGCTATGACAGATGAAGATATAGAACGTTTAATGACTGAGCCAAGCATTGTTCGCAATAAATTAAAAATTGCAGCAACAATCAATAATGCCAAGGCATTTATAAAGATACAGCAGGAGTTTGGTAGCTTCGCGAAATACCAATGGCAGTTTGTTAACAATAAACCGATCGTGAATCAAATACATAGCAGAGATGATTACCCTGCCACCAGCGAGATCAGTGAAAAGTTTGCCAAAGATTTAAAGAAACGTGGATTTAAGTTTTTAGGCCCAACCACCGTTTATGCCCATATGCAGGCTTGTGGTATGGTCAACGATCACGATAATGCCTGCTTTCGAAAGCAAGAAATCATTGATCTATACTGCGATAAAGACTTTGCAAAAGAACTTATGTAAAAAGTCAGAAGATTTAAGAAAATAAGAAAGCGCGTATTGAACGCGCTTTTTACTATAATTCACTGGCTCAGTTACCAATCTCTATTGGTAGTTGAATTAATCTTTATTCAAATTGTACTTTTTCATTTTTTCTACGAGCGTGGTACGACGCACTCCTAAAATTTCAGCTGCACGTGCCACCACGTAGTCGTTTCGCTCTAAAGCTTGCGTAATTAAACTCACTTCTAATTCAGCCAAGTACTCTTTTAGTTCAATGCCTTCGTCTGGCAACAGGCCAAACTGACTTGCAGAGTCATTGAACCCTGAGTCAAATTCAACCGCCCCTTCATCATAGTCGCTAAAGCCACTACTAAATAGCTCATTAAACGCATCTTTTTCAAGTAGCTCTTCAGGATACTCAGGCTCAAATGCTTCAACTTCAATATGGCGATATTTAGTCGGTAAATCAGTGACGTCGACCACCTTTTCAGGGAACATAATCACCATACGCTCAACAAGGTTAGCCAACTCTCGAATATTACCAGGCCAAGGGTGGGCTTTGAGACTCTCAATTGCACGCTCTGTGAACTTAGCTGTGCTACCACTTTGCTCATGCACGCGGCGCATAAGCTCGTTTAATAGTAGTGGAATATCATCTGCGCGCTCATGCAAAGAAGGATTTTCGATAGGGAAAACATTTAACCGGTAAAATAAATCTTCACGAAACTTACCGTCTTCTATCATGGTCTCTAAATTTCTGTGAGTCGCCGCAATGATTCGAACATCAGCCTGTATTGCTTTTGTGCCCCCCACTCGCTCATAACTGCGCTCTTGTAACACTCGAAGCAGCTTCACCTGCATTTGCAATGGCATATCACCAATTTCGTCTAGGAATAAGGTTCCGCCTTGAGCGAGTTCAAAACGACCTTTTCGTGCTGATATAGCCCCAGTGAAAGCTCCCTTTTCATGACCAAATAATTCGCTCTCTAATAAGTCACCAGGAATAGCACCACAGTTAACCGGCACAAATGGCCCAGAGCTTCTTTTAGATAAAAGGTGAACATTTCGTGCAACGACTTCTTTACCTGTGCCTGATTCACCTAAAATCAATACATTGGCATCAGTTTTCGCAACTTGTGAAATTAAAAAACGAACTTGCTTAACCGCTTCAGTTTCACCCACTAAACCATCGAAACTCTTGCCCGCTGTGGCATCAGCTTTATTTGGTAGCATTCGAAGGTATTGCTGAGCATCATGCAATAATTGCATGGTTACATCATGAATAAAGGGCTCTGAGATTAAACCTATCACATTAGCGAGATCTAAAAGAGGTTTGAGTGTTTCGCCTATTAACAAAAAAGGAGTCGCAGGAGAGGCTTTAATGACTTGTTCGTGATCAAGCTCTGCAAGGGCACCGAGGACGACTATGGCATCTTTAGTCTTAGACATCTCTTTCTGAAAATCACTTTCAGAAACCATTTGCGCAGGTTGCCCTACAAAGTTAAGAGCGGCTGATAAGCCATTCGCGCGATTATTATTGTTATCTAAGATTAAAACCATTTAAGGAGTCCAATGCTTCTATCAATGTGACTTAATAAAAGATTGTAAGGGAGTGTGTCAGGGATGCAATACCTAAGTGGCAAGTTTTTGACTCTATCGCCAAAAAAATGCCACTGAGCATGAGGTATATCAATACTTTGTTATTAAAAGATTTATTAACTTAATAACTTATCGATCCCATTTGGTAATGCGTTTGATTGCGCTCTTAATGCAATATCAACATCTAACTTAAGCTGAGACGCAACGCCTTTTGCAGATTCTAATGCATAATCTGTACTTTCAATACGCTCTCGGCCTGCGGTCGACGCAAGCTGTGTTTCCCTGTTTGTATTAATTGATTGATAAATCGAGTTTGAGAAACTAGCCAAATCACTTTGCTGATCACTCACGCCCTCTCTAAGCTCTTTCGCCAATTCAAGAGACTGACCCGCTTTTAGTTGAGATGACACGTCCAAGTTAGATAGCTGCTCCAACACTTGAGACACATCGACTGAGAGAGATTGTGTTTCTCCTTGGTTTGGTGAAACTTGAAATTGGGTTGACTCCCCCGAAAAAACTGGTTTACCTGCAAAGTTGGTAGACTCTATTGTTTGCGCTATACCTGCTTGAAGTTGTTCAACTTCAGATTGAATTGCACTTCTATCACTTGCGGATAAAGCACCACTATTGGCTTGAATAGCGAGGGCTTCAACTCGGTTTAAGTTATCTGTAACGCTTTGTAATGCCCCACCAGCCACCTGCGCAAAAGATACACCATCATTTGCATTTCTTATTGCAACTGTACTGCCACTTTGTTCAGCAATAACGCTTGTGAGGATTTGAATTGCAGCGGCATCATCTTTTGCTGAATTGAGCTTTTTGCCAGAAGCGAGTTTCTCAAAACCACTTTCTAGGCGATTCGCGTTTATAGTGTTAGGTGAACTGATTTTCATATTGACTCCAAACAACATACAAAATCGATTCAAGTATAGTTGAGGTGTTCAAACTATCATCAAATTAAGCCTAGTTTCTTAAATCCTGTTATTAAATATGCTATTTAGTTTTCATATAAGCTAAAGTATTGTTTAATTGTAAGGTTATTCTAAATCAACTTCGCGCAAAGGCTTTCGCAGCGTTGAAAGTGTAAAGATCTAAGTGCAATGGGTAAAAATCAATGTTCAATAATTCAACCATTTTAATCACTGGCGGTACAGGGTCATTCGGCAAGAAATATGTGAAGACCTTGCTTGAACGTTATAAACCTAAAAAGATCATCATTTTCTCCAGAGATGAATTAAAGCAATTCGAGATGCAGCAAGAATACAATGCACCATGTATGCGCTATTTTATTGGTGATGTGAGAGATAAAGAACGTTTGATAAGAGCCATGAGAGGTGTAGATTATGTCATTCATGCTGCAGCATTAAAACAGGTGCCTGCTGCTGAGTATAACCCTATGGAATGTATCAAAACCAACATAAATGGCGCTGAAAATGTTATTGAGGCTGCACTGGATAATAACGTAAAGAAAGTTATCGCACTATCCACAGATAAAGCAGCTAATCCTGTAAACCTTTATGGTGCAACCAAACTCGCGTCTGACAAGCTATTTGTCGCAGCCAATAATATTGCAGGTGGTCATGAGACTACTTTTTCAGTAGTCAGATATGGTAATGTTGTTTGCTCAAGAGGCTCTGTTGTCCCTATTTTCCAAAAGCTTATCTCTCAAAACGATCAGTTTTTGCCTATCACACACCCTGATATGACTCGCTTTTGGATTACACTTCAGCAAGGTGTTGACTTCGTTCTTAAAAACTTCGAGAGAATGTTAGGAGGGGAAATTTTTATTCCAAAAATCCCCTCTATTAGGATCACTGATTTGGCTCAGGCTATGGCCCCAAACTTACCACATAAAATCATAGGAATACGTCCCGGCGAAAAATTACATGAAGTGATGTGTCCAACAGATCTAAGCTTTAACACTTATGAATTTTATGATCATTACGTAATAGCCCCTGCAATTAAATTTAGCAGCCGCTCAAATGACTTTACTATCAATGCATTAAGTGAGAAAGGGAAATTAGTTCCAGAAGGGTTTGAATATAACTCGTTTACCAATGAGAAGTTTCTTACAATTGAGGAAATAAAAGAGTTCAATAAACAGGCGGCTCTATGATCTCCTATGGTAAACAACAAATTACTGATGCAGATGTCGACGCTGTTACCGAAGTTTTACGTTCAGATTGGTTAACACAAGGCCCACAAGTCCCAAAATTTGAGGCTGCGATATCTGACCTTTGTGATGTGAAACATTCTATTGCTGTTAATAGTGCTACTTCAGCATTACATATTGCTTGTTTGGCTTTGGGAGTTAGTCATGGTGATATAGTATGGACTTCACCAGTCTCCTTTGTGGCGTCTAGCAACTGCGCTTTATACTGTGGAGCAAACATAGATTTTGTAGATATATCACCTCTTACAGGTAATATTGACTCTAAGAAGCTAGAGAAAAAATTAGCTCTTGCAAAACAAAACAATACCTTGCCCAAAGTTGTTATAGCAGTTCACTTAGCTGGACAACCCTGCGACATGGCGCAGATAAATTTTCTCTCAAAGCAATATGGCTTTAGAGTTATAGAAGATGCCTCTCATGCAATTGGTGCCAAATATAAAGAAAACGCCGTTGGAAACTGCTTATACTCAGATATTACTGTTTTTAGTTTTCACCCTGTTAAGATCATTACCTCTGCTGAAGGTGGTATGGCCACTACAAACTGCAATGAGCTTGCTCGTAAAATGATAAAGTTAAGGAGCCACGGAATCACTAGCATTGAAACGGAAATGACAGAAGAAAGTCACGGCCCCTGGTACTATCAACAGCAAATGCTTGGTTTTAACTATAGAATGACAGACCTTCAAGCCGCGTTAGGCCTTAGTCAGCTAAGTAAGCTCGAGGAGTTTGTTCGAATAAGAAATCAACTTGCTTCTATCTACCGCTCAAAAATTGCAAAGTTACCTTGCACTCACTTACTTCAAAAAAATGATTGCTACTCGTCATATCATCTCTTTATTATTTTGCTAGACCCCTCAGTACAAGAAAAGCATCGGGCTACCATAGAAAAGCTAAGGGAGAAAGGCATACAAGCTCATTTACATTATATTCCTATTCACCTACAGCCCTACTATCAGCAAATGGGATTCAAATCTGGCGATTTCCCGTGTTCAGAAGAATACTACAAAAGAGCTGTTACTTTACCCTTACACCCTCAACTTACAGAACAAGATTTAGACTATATCGTAAATGTTTTAAGTGATACTTTATGAAATTGATACTTGGTACTGCTCAATTTGGTTTGAATTATGGTGTCACCAACTTTAATGGCCAAGTATCACATTCAGAGATTAAAAACATCTGCGCCTTAGCCCAACAAGCTGGAATCAAGCACATTGACACTGCAATTGCCTATGGAGAAAGTGAATACTTACTCGGAAAGCTCAACCTTGCCAAAAAATTTAGCATTCTAACCAAAGTGCCAAGCTTAAGCTCTAACACTAACTCAATTGATGAATTGGTCAAAGGCAGTTTAAAGCGTTTAAATGTAGACCACCTTGAGGCTATCTCATTTCACGACGCAAAAGATGTTCAAGGTGAGCATGGGGCATTAAATCTTGGACGGCTAGACAAACTAAAGCGTCAGGGGGTTTGTACAAAGTTAGGTGTATCTCTTTATGAACCTGGAACTATCGATTCAATAGAAGCTCCTCAACAGCTCGATTTGATACAAGCACCTATAAATTGTTTTGATCAACGCTTTTTAAATGCTTCCTTAAATTACCATTGGCAGATACATGCGCGCTCTATTTTTTTACAAGGGTTATTACTTACTCCTTTAGAACGCTTACCTAATTTTGCAAAGCAGCACTCTGATTCTTTTGTTAAATTTCAATTGTTAGCAAAAGAAGTTCAGTGTGACTTACTCACTCTAGCATTGGCTTTCGTACTTAAGCACTATAAAAAAGTGCAATACTTAGTTGTGGGTTGTTGCTCTGTAAAACAACTTGAACAAATTTTAAATTGCTATGCTCATGCTATTGAGTTACAAGATTTGGACGTTGCTTTGTTTGATGATTTGAAATGTGATAAAGCTGAGCTAATTAATCCAACACTATGGCCGATAAACAAATAAGCACCTATTTTACTGCCTGAATTTATGATCCAAGCCTTTATTCAAGCTCGAATGAGCTCTACTCGATTCCCAAATAAAGTACTCAAAAAGGTATTAGATAAATCTATACTGGCTTTTCTTGTTGAGCGCGTAAAACGGGCCCAACATATTGACCAGATAGTTATTCTTACGAGTGTTCAAACTGAAGATGATGCAATTGAAAATGAAGCTAAGCACCTCAATGTAAAATGTTTTCGGGGTGACTTAAATAATGTACTCAAACGATTTTATGATGCCTATATCGAGTTTCCAAGTCAGCATATAGTTAGGTTGACTGCAGATTGCCCTTTACTTGACCCTGATATATTAGATCAAACAATCGAACATCACCTGAATACTCAATCTGATTATACTTCAAATTGTCAAAGTAACTCATTTCCTGACGGCTTAGATGTAGAGGTATTCACTGCGAAATCTCTAAAAACAAGTTATAAGCTTGCAAATAAACCCTCTGAGTTAGAACATGTTACTCAGTTTATTAGGAATCACCCAAGTGACTTTATTATCAATGAAGTCTGCTCCCCTGTTGATTTATCCCGTCATAGGTGGACAGTTGACGAACCTTCAGACTTTCAACTCATAGAAGAAATTTTGCATTGCATTTATCCAAGTAACCCTAATTTTTCTTATAAAGACGTTTTAGATTTATTTGCACAAAAGCCATCATTACTTCAAATAAACCAGCACTTTCAAAGAAATGAAGGGTTAAATATTTCATTATTAAGAGATTTAATTAACGGTTATGAATAATCAATATCAAAACTCAAATAAATTATTGAACCATGCCGAAAAGTATATCCCTTTAGGCTCGCAAACTTTCAGTAAAAGCAAAATGTCTTTTCCTGAAGGGGCTAGCCCAATGTTCATTGAACGCGGTGAAGGTGCGCGTGTGTGGGATGTTGATGGCAACCAATACACTGATTATGTCTCTGGTTTATTAGCTATTTCCTTGGGCTATCAAGACAAAGACGTTAATCACGCAGTGATAAATCAACTAGGTCAAGGCGTTACCTTCTCTCTTCCTCATAGGCTTGAAAGTGAGCTTGCTGAGTTGTTAACGAAACACATTCCTTGTGCTGAAATGGTAAGATTTGGTAAAAATGGTAGCGATGCAACTTCAGCAGCCATAAGAATTGCAAGAGCATATACCCGCAAAGAAAGAATCGCGGTATGTGGCTATCACGGTTGGCATGACTGGTATATCGGTTCAACAACAAGAGACTTAGGTGTACCAAAGTTAACAAAATCTTTAACCCATACATTCAAATACAATGACTTTGATAGCCTAAAAGCGCTATTAGAACAGTACCCTAATGAGTTTGCTGCAATCATCATGGAACCTATGAATATAGATTACCCTAAATCTGGCTTTTTGGAATCAGTTAGAGCACTTGCAACTCAACAGCAATGCCTGCTTATTTTTGATGAAACCATAACAGGCTTTCGCTTCCATATGGGTGGAGCTCAAGCTTTATTTGGTGTTACACCCGATATCGCCACTTTCGGGAAGGGAATGGGCAATGGTTTTCCTATTTCTGCCGTCGTAGGTAAAAAGCCTGTGATGCAATTAATGGAAGATATCTTTTTTTCTGGAACATTTGCAGGTGAAACCTTGTCGCTCGCAGCTTCAAAAGCGACGATTAACAAAATTGAGCAACACCAAGTTATCGAACATATTTCAACTTTAGGCGAAAAGTTACTATCAGGGCTTGAACATTTGATTAAACTCACAAATTGTCAATGGCTAGGAACATCTGGTCATCCTAGCTGGTCGTTTGTTCATTTTTCTAACGTGAATAATAATGATGCGCTAACAATAAAATCTTTATTTATACAAGAAATGGCTGAGCGAGGTATTTTATTAGCTGCAAGTCATAACTTGTCTTTTGCTCATACAGAAGAGGATATTGACTACTTACTAGCATGCTACAAAGAAGTAATCATTCTTATCAACTCTGCCATAGATAATGATGAACTCGATGCTCAGCTAAAAGGCAAACCTCTTGAAGCTGTTTTCAAAGTACGCTGATATGAATATATTATTTCGGCTTGATGCATCTAGCTCCATCGGCGCTGGTCACTTTGAACGCTGTTTAACAATCGCTCGTTCTATTAAATCAACATTTGATAAAGCTAAAGTTGTATTTGTATGTCATGAATTAGCACCCGTTTTTATAAAAAAGCTAGAGTATGCGGCTATAGAGTACATACCTTTTAGGCACGAATTCCAATCTGAAAAACATGATGCCGAGCAGCTGCTAAGTATTTTAAAAAACCATTTTTACGACTATATTTTTATAGACCATTACCAATTGCAGGCGAAGTGGGAGTCATCATTGCGACCTCATTGTCGAGTGCTAATTGCACTTGATGACCTCACAACCCGGCAACATACCAACATTGATTATTTAGTTGATCAAACATATGGGCGAACCGCTGAGCAATACCCGTCTTCACTCCCTGAAAATTGTAAAACATTATTCGGATCAAAATATGCAATTCTTCGTGAAGAGTTCAAAGAAACAAGAAACAAGGCAATAATAAAAAGAGAAAGTTACAAATCGGTAAAGCAGGTTGTAATATCATTAGGAGCAATGAATACTGGCGAATATACGCTGCCCTTACTTTCATATTTGGTGCAATACCGCTTAGAAAATCAGTTACATTTTAATATTCAAATTTTATTAAGTAGTAGTGCCAAGGGCTTAACAGATATTAAAAAGTATATTGCACCATATCACTTTATTAAACTGCAATTAGATTGCACTCATATTGCTGATGCGTACCTTCAAGCTGATATTGCTATTGGAGCGTGCGGTACCTCTACGTGGGAAAGGTGTAGCTTGGGCTTACCTACTATTGCCGTAACACTTGCATCTAACCAGCTTACCATCGCAAAACAATTGCATGGGGCTGGTGCACATTATTACCTTGGAGAAGCTCATAGCGTCAAAATTTCGGATTTCAAAGATGCTTTTAGCGAAATAACCTCCAATATAGACACTTATTCAAATATGGTTCGCAAAGCTTTAGAAATTGTTGATGGACAAGGTGTCGAAAATCTCCTTAAGAAAATACAGTTATCTGATGTGCACCTACGCTTAGCTGAACTTTCAGATATCAATACCGTCTATCAGTGGCAATCACAATCTGTAATTAGGCAATACTCTAGGAACACTCAACCAATTAGCTATGATGAACACTGCGCTTGGATGACTAAGGCACTTGCAAATGAGCATCGCCATATTTTTATAATAGAGCTCAAAGTGAGCAGCCGTATTGAGCATGTAGGGATGCTAAGGCTAGACAAGTTTAAAGATGGCTACGAAATCTCTATTCTCGTTTGTCCACAGCATCATCAACAGGGTATAGCTAAGCGTGCCTTGGCATTGATACCGGAGAAGTTCAAAACATCTAAGATCTACGCCACGGTTTTACAAAAAAATCTTGCTTCACAGCAGCTATTCTTAAATTCTGGCTACAGTAAAATTTCGCCAGAAGAATATCTACTACAACCAACTTCATGAGACAACAATGACCTTTAAAATACATAACACTGAAGTAGGCCCTAATAATTCACCTTTTATTATTGCAGAAGTATCTGCAAATCATAACGGTTCTATTGATACAGCATTAAAAACAATAAAGGCAGCAAAAGAAGCCGGCGCAAGTGCAGTAAAAATTCAAACTTATACACCTGACACAATGACCATAGACTGCAACCAACCCGACTTTCTGATTGAAGGTGGATTATGGGATGGTTACAATTTATATCAGCTTTATAAAGAAGCGCACACTCCCTTTGAATGGCATGAAAGACTATTTGCATATGCAGCAGAAATAGGCATAACTTTATTCAGTACGCCTTTTGACGCTTCAGCAGTCTCGCTTTTAGAGTCCCTAAATTGCCCAGCTTATAAAGTTGCCTCATTTGAAATTACTGATATACCGTTACTGAAAGCTATCGCCCGTACTAAAAAGCCTATAATTATATCAACAGGGCTTGCCAACCCTGAAGAGATTGCTGAAGCAGTACAAGCAGTTACTGATGAAGGAAATACTCAACTTGTTTTACTACATTGTATTAGCGCATACCCTACTCCTGTAGAGTTAATGAATTTAAAAGCTATAGAATCTTTGAAAGTAAAATTTAATGTTCAAGTAGGACTGTCTGATCATTCTATGGGGATCGCTGCAGCGAATACTGCTATCGCTTTAGGCGCAACCGTTATTGAAAAACACTTCATTTTGTCACGGGATCTTGGTGGTCCTGATAGTAGCTTTTCAATTGAACCTAGTGAGTTAAAACTGCTTGTAAAATCCTGTCAACAAACACAAAACTCTTTAGGTAGCGGAGAAATCAGTACCAGCCAAATCGAAAGTAATAACAAAAAATTTCGACGTTCCATTTATGCTGTAAAAGATATTTCTAAAGGAGATATTATTACTGCTAATGATATAAAAGTGATCCGCCCAGGCTTTGGATTAGCACCAAAACACTTGGAGAAAGTAATAGGTAGAAAAAGTACACAAACAATCCTAAGAGGGACTCCCCTTAGCTGGTCATTACTGGAGAACACATATGAATAGGAAACCATTAAAGCTGGCTTTCATTGGGGGGGGCAATAATTCTGCTGTCGGATACGTACACTTCTGTGCCAGTCAGTTAGATAATTACTTTAAAGTCGTTGCAGGGGCATTTAGCCGAAACAAGCAGGTTAATATTGAGACTGCCGATAAATGGGGGATTGCACCTGAGAGAACATACAATAACTGGAAAACGCTTCTAGAAAGTGAAAAAGATGAGATTGATGCTGTCGCGATATTGACACCTACCCCAAATCATTTAGAAGCACTGCTTTATGCTCTTGAGCTGAATATTCCAATTATTTGTGAAAAATCACTCGTGAGCGGCCCATCTGAGATTGAACAATTAGAAAAAGTTTACGATAAAAGCAAGCATTACCTAGCTGTCACTTACAATTACTCTGGTTACCCTATGGTTAGAGAATTAAAACAACGTATCAGCAAAGGGCAACTCGGTAAAATACAAAAAATTGTTTTAGAAATGCCACAAGAAGGGTTCAAGAGACCACCTGATATTGCAGGAAAAAAAGCAATGCCTCAAGCTTGGCGTTTACAAGATGGCGAAGTACCTACAATCTGCTTAGATTTAGGCGTACACCTGCATCACATGGCGCACTTTTTAACAGGTCAAGAACCATGCTCAGTGTTGGCACAGGCAAGCAACCACTCTGATTACAATGGGCTTGTTGATGACATGCAACTTCTTCTTAAATACACAAATGATGTTGTTGGCAGTATGTGGATCTCAAAAACCGCAATTGGACATAGAAATGGACTAAATATTAGAGTATACGGTGATCAAGGCAGTGCTTTTTGGCATCAATTGAATCCAGATGAGCTGCAGCTCAATTATGCCTCGGGTTTAAGAGAGACGCTTGATAGAGGAAGTGAGTGCGAAGTTGCTAGCATATATGAGTACAACAGGATGAAACCGGGTCATCCTAGTGGCTTTATTGAAGCGTTTGCTAATCTTTATCGGGACTTCGCTAATGATCTTTACAAAATGAAAGGCGGAAAACGCATAGAGCAAACTGATTTTTTAATATCAAAGATGGGATTAATGCTTTTCAGCAAGGCTTACCAATCAAGTAAAAAAAACTATTGAGTACTTTTACAATGTAACACTTAATGAGTGTGCCAAATACAAGCCCACTCATTAGCTTTTTAAGCTCTAACAAACGAGCCTTTTTCTATGATTCCAAGTTTTATAGCTTGTGACTCAAAAAATTCTGCAGAATCACCTGAAACTCCAAACTCTGAATATACCCTAAAAAAATTGCTAAAATGCTTATCCTTAATTGTCTCAAATGGTAAAGCTTTTTCATCGAACAAACCAATACTCTTGGACTTTTTAAAAATATAATTGTAATTTACTACTCTATCAGCAAAGCTATCAGCATGAAAAACTAAGTTTTTCTGCAATAAGCTAGCTATACAGCCTACCAGTCCTCTCATAAACTTGGTGTAAATTTCAACATGCGGTACTAACTGACTGCCTTGAACTTTATCAAAACAGCTTAACCAAGCTTCTATTAAGCCATCTATCTGTCTAAACGTTAGATTATTAATAATAGATTCCTTTCTGAACTTTTTAAAATAAATAACCTTCGATAAGGTATCTATCTTTTCGGCATGTAGATAACATTCAAATATAAAAGGAATATCTTCATGAAGACCATCAGGGAAAGTAATCTTTCCTCGCTTTACTAAATCGCTTTTTACTAGAGAAAAAATCACAGAACCATCTAATTCAGCTGCTAAGAACTCTTTAATTAACTCTTCCTTATTAGATTTATACAACTCTATAATATGCAGGTCTTTTCTAAAAGCGTATGCTGGGTCACCTACATTTTCAATTAGTCCATAATTATAGAAAAGAAGATCTACTTCCTTTGTACTTGCTTCGTTGTAAACGAGCTCTAATGCATCATCGCTAATGTAGTCATCGCCATCTAAAAAGAAGTAATATTCTCCACTAGCAATCTCCAAGGCTTTATTACGGGCATTACCAGGCCCCTGATTACTATCAAGTTCTATTAAATATAAGTTACTATTCTGCTTTACAAATTCTCTGACAATTTCACAAGAGTTATCAGTTGAAAAATCATCCACAATGATTACTTCGAAGTTTTCTAAACCAATACTTTGCTTAAGAACACACTCTAATGTTGTACCTATGTGTTCTTCCAAATTAAAACATGGAATGATTACACTGATCTTTTTTCTAGACACTATCTAACTCTCAAAACTAAATAATCAATTTATTTATAATACGTGATTTAGATACACCCATTGCTATCAGCTCATCATAGATTTCGTTAAAATACATACTCGAGGCAATAACAATAAAGTCTTCTGTATCTAAGACTGAATTTGGCGAATATACCGAATAACCGATAAACTTAGTTCCTTGTTTTTCTTTAGATTTATCAACAAGGAAACTTATTTCATTATTCTCAAAAAATAGGCTATCATTTGTGAGTGACCTAGCATACTCGCCTGCTCCCCAAAGTATTACAGGTTTATCCAAAGGAGCTACATACTCAACCAAGAAATCAATATTACTCTTTGCATAGATATCATCAGACTCCAAAATCTGACGAACTTTACGGTTTAACCTCGGCCTTAAATGATCATCTAAATGAACCGTAGATGCTCCAGCGTTAAAAAGTCGCAAGTAAAGTTTAAAAATGCTAGCTACCTGATCCGTTTTTAAGTCTTCGCATTTGAAGTCTGAGCTTATTTGAAAGTCACAATGAATTAATCCATGACTTATCACTTTATCAAAAAAACCGTTTATCTCTGAGAGTTCGTAGTTTTGGTCAGTAAAAATATACTTGATTATTACACCTCTACCTGCAAAGTCGTAATATCTTTTTAAATTTTTAAAAACACGCTCAAATGCCCTAAAACCTCTTACAGCTTCGAAAGTTTCAGAGCAACCGGCATCAATACTTGTTGTGATGTTCAATTGACCACTTTTAAGGTAATTAGCTACTTTTTCGCTAAACTTAGTTGCGTTACTGAAAATTTTTGTATATTTAGGAGAGAAGCCTTGCATATATAATGAAAATATATCCTCGAAGTCATCAAGTAATAAGGGTTCTCCCCCGCCCCATGCAATCGACAAATTACCTGAATTGACCACACCTTCTGAACAAAGCTGCTCATAAAGCTCTTTTAAATCATAGTTAGGCTTTAAGCCTCCATAATAAGTGTCACTACAATAACTGCATTTCATGTTACACACTGAGTGAGACTCGATAGATATATGATCTATATTTAACTTATCAAAATCTGCCCACTCTTCCCTTGTTAAAAATGGACAACCGGTACAAGGAGTCTCCTGACCTTTATTGATAGCGGCATGTAAATCTTTCTTAGCTTGTAAAATTTTTTCTGCAGAGATGTCTTTAGTTGAATTAACAGGGAACATTTCAACATCCCCCTTCATTTTTCCATCAACAAAAAAACGTTTGCAGCAATGTCTAAGAACATCTGGCGCAAAGTAAACTGCATGATGAAGATATTGACAACTCAATGTTTTCATTGTTCATCTCTTTTCTAAAGGAATATAACGTTATCGGCAAAAACTAAGTAAAATTAATACAAACTTATAAAGCTTGGAAAATATATTTATAATTCTTCAACAGTTTTTTTGCTTTTTTTGTTAACTCACTCCTGAAGTCTTCATTATTAATACCCCATATATAAATGGGTCCACATTTACTTCCAAATAGCTCAGAGACTAAACCTAAAGCTATCCAAGAGGAACAAATCAACACATTATTTTTACTTTGTAAGCCATATAACTTTTTAATAATATCTTTCTCTTCAAGTCCATTGGTAAAAAGTACATCAACAGGAAAGCTATCATCAACTTGCGAGTAGGCTACAATCATTTCTGAGAAAAAAGCCCCACAATTCAAATTAATATCATATAAACCATTAGGCTCTATAGAGAAAGGGAGTGATTTCAACACCCAGTCTCTTTTAATGTCATTGAAGTACTGTTCTGTTTCAATAACATGCTGCAGCAACTCCGTTCCCAAAACCTTACCACTGAAACCTAAACTATAGCTACTAACATAGTCAACACACTTTAATTTCATAGTATTTGTAGTTACACAATATATTGATAAGTCACCACAATGCCAGCCTTCAGGAATAATTTGGCCTGCAACTATGTCACCTGAGTCAAACTTTAAATAATCCATATTAAAACGTTTTGTTAACTCAATTATAAAGCGGTTTGAAGCTTTCGAGTTTTCTAGCAACCCCGCACTATCAGAAAACTCAGCGTTTATCCTATTATATTCCATTGCATGAATATCATGAGGCCCTGAACTTGCTAAACACCATTGATTCTTTACTAAGCAGTTATCTACGTAATCAAAGTACTCATTGTAACTACAAGCATAAACTCTCCCTCGTCCAAGCTCAGAAACTTTCCATAATCCTTCCTGCTCAGAATCTCTTGCAACCTTGTGCGCATTTGCAACTGCAAAATCCCCTAAAACAGGCACCGTATATATCCACTCAGACTCTTTCCCATTTATGAAACCGCAAAATCTTTTGTTGTACCGAAAAGGTACATTATGTAAATACTCTATATGGTGGATAAACGCCATCCAGTTTGGTCCTAGACCAATATTGAGACATTTCGTATTTAGCGTTAGTAGGCGGGCAAAGATACAATCGTGGCCGTATGAAGTGTTAGGTAAGTTTGTTACTAAGTCTTCTGCGTGTTTTCCCCAAATACTCACAGACATAAATGGATCTGGTGTTCGAATTACATTTTTCTGTTGTCTAAAATACTCAGGAAAAGGACCTATTTCACTAGGAGTAGTTATAGTGTTAAATGATGCGGGCTTACTTTTTCTTCCTTTACCAAAGGTATATGAATAAGTGGGGACAATTATTGTTCCATCACTACCCAATAAATCTACTAACGACTCAAAAAATGCTTGGTTAAGTTCATCATTACTTTTAGCACCTTCAAGCAGACCTAACATGCCTAATGAAGTAGAAACAAATACTGTATCTCCAGGTTGTATATCTACTATTTTCAGAGCATTGAGGATGTCTTCTTTTGAATATTGTCTCGGCATTTAGATCAGTTTTTCATTTATTAGCGAAAGTAAACTTCCAATTGCTCTAAACTGATCTGACTCTGTATCTTCAGCACTTAATTCAACACCAAATTCACTTTCTATATCTGCAATTAAGTGAATTAGCGAGAAAGAATCAAAGCCTGTATTATCAAGATACCTGAAGCTTGACAACTCAGATTCAGTTAACGTTGGAAGTTCATTATATTGCTCTATTAATTCAACAAGCTGTTGTAAAGAAATTGCCATTATGGTTCCCATTATTATGAATTACTATATAAAGCGCGTTTGGGTTTACCCGTCGCAGTTTTCTTCAAATCTGACACCTGCTTAAAACTAATTGGTAGCTGGTATAAAGCTAATTTTGCCCGGCAAAACTGCTTTAACCTTTTAGTGTCAATGTTCTCATCAGCCGTAAAAACCGCGGCTACAACCTCACCTAAGTAAGGATGAGTTTTAGAGTAGGCGATACTTTCTTTTATGCCTTCATATTTATTAATAACTGTTTCAATATCTTCAGGGAATACATTGATCCCACCGGAGATTATCAACTCTTTCTTTCTACCTTTGAAATATAGGTAACCCTGTTCATCCACATAACCCAAATCCCCCGTCAAAAAATAATTACCATGCATACTACTTAAAGTTTTTTCTTCATCTTGGTAATAACCACAAAATAACAAAGGGGTGTAGACCGCTATTTCGCCAACCTGATTAGCAGCTAACTCTTCGGAGCTATTACCTATAATTTTTATTTGTACACCACTAATAGGCTTGCCAACGCTTTTGTAAAAATTAAGTTCTTGATTAACATGAATGTCTGTAACAGTGCCAACTTCTGAGGCCCCATAGCACTCATGTAATTCACAGTTTAGCATTGTAAGAAGTTGCTGCTTATACTCAGAACTTAAAGTTGCTGAAGAAGATACCACCCGGCGAAGAGTGGTAATTTTGGTATCAGTTTGATTTAAATAATTAAGTATCGCTATTAACTGAGAAGAAACAGAAATAGTAAAGGTTACATGATGCTTTTTAACGTTCTCAACCCAAGTTTGAGCTGAAAACTGGCGTCCTAATATTAAAGTTGCACCATTCATAAGTGGTAAAAAAGTTAAACGCTGAGCCAGAGAATGATATTGAGGCGTATGCGCTAAAAAAACATCATCACTTGATAATTTGTAGCAATCATAGGCTGACTTTGCTCGATTCAGCTTTGTTTGTTGAGAAAAGGTTATTAATTTAGGCTCGCCAGTAGTGCCAGAAGACATAGTTAAAATAAATGGGGCATCTAAATCGACTTGAAAATTCAGCTTTTTACCTGAGCGATTCAGGCCAAACTTAATATCACAATCATCAGCATCTGAATCCAAGCCAAGTGAAAAAACAGAACTTAGCCTATGAGCTAATTCTTTTTTATCCACCCGAGACTTATAAGAAAAGTCAGTAACAATTACTTTATCACCAGGTATATTGCAATAATTTTCTATTTGCTCTAAAGACAACTCTTGTGAAAGTGGCAACCAAGACCAACCCAGTTGGCTTAATGCCAACATCAAAGTGGTTTGCTCTAAACTATTTTGTAATAGCGTAATTATTATTTTATGTTCAGAATTTAAACTCTCTACTAAGTTTTCTGTTAGATTATCAACATAAACTAATAGTTGCTTATAACTAACTTCTTGTTCAGGCAAAACCAGCGCAAGCTTATCAGGGGAATTATTAGCTGAGTTCTTAAATTGATTGTAAATACTCATATTTTTTTAATTACACCATGTTCGAGCAACTTACTCGCCAGATTTATTAATTTACTGGCTGGAACGTTGATTGTATCTGCAATTTCAATTAGATCCTGCTCACCATCAGCATAAGCTAAAAAGTTCATCATATCTTCAATTGACGCGTAGTCTGTATTTATCGAACTTATATCGGGGTATAACCCTCTCTTGCCAAGCTGAGGCTCACAAGGGAATACAGCTTGATATATATAATTATTTTCTATCAGTTCAATAGTTTTCCACAGTACACTATGCGCCCCTTCAAGACCCTCAGGGCTAATAAAGTCTAAATTATCCAAAGAGGTATGATACTCAGGGTATTCTCCATACTTACTCCGCATAATAGAACATACGGGTAGATTTACATTTGGTGAGCAGTATTGTCGCTCATCGCTACCTCTGTCTAAGTATGAATAATAATCCACTTTTTCTTCTAGCCACTTTAGTGTCTGTAAAGCGGCTCTATCTGCTAAGGTCCCTCCCTGCCTACTTGGCAAGAAAGAGTATTTATTATTATCACCAACACATGTTAAAACGAATCCAGCGATAGTTTGATTCTTCATATGTTCAAGGTTTTCGGCTAAATAAGCGATAGCTCCAATTGTTTCTGCAAGAAACAGAATTCTATATGTAAACCTTCTATTTTTTTGCGCTGCTAATTTTTCTGCCAACGAAGCCGCTACTGCAGGCCCTGATAACTCATTATTTGCTAATGATGGATGACAAATATAAGTAGAAATCAAAACCTCTTTTTCTGAATCCCCAGGGAGGATCAGTTCACCATAGTTAAGTTCTCCATTAAACAACACTGAGTCTATTACTACTTGGTAAACTCCCTCTTCAAGCTCAATAAACTCTTCATAAGATAAGCAAAAGCCCCAGTTCTCAGCATAGTAAGAAGTTACATATGGAATTGCACTTGGTTGCTCTGGTAAAAAATGTAAGTGCTCTTTTAACTCTTGCAGACTAACTTTTTTATTTACAGGCATAGAGTAACCTACTAAGTGCAAGTTGCATTGGCTAAAGTCACAAATCTTCTTACCACTTGGGGTAATAATATATGCAGCGTTTACTTTCCACTCTCTAGGTATTTTCCAATCAAATACTTGAGTACCAGATTGAATTTTTTTTATTTCTAGCTGAGGCAATATACCTTTAAGGTAAGATAAAGTCTGCCTGTTGCCTTCACCTGTCAGGCTGCGATTTAGTGGGAATAAATCTTCACACCATTCGTAAATTTTCTTTCCAAGCATTTTAATTATTAGATTCAGGTATAGTATATTTCATAGTCAATGAGTTTGGATTCTTATCTTCAGGATTGAAAAAACTCTTAAATCCGAATTTTTCATATAAATAGACAGCCCTAATATTACCTTTATTAACGCCCAGTATCACTGTTTCGATGTCATGTTCGTCAAACACAAACCGAAAAGCAAGTTCCATTGCCTCAAACGCAATGCCTTTGCCCCTGTAGCAAGACTCACCAATCATAATCCCTAAAGCCACTGTATTTTCCATATATGAAATAGGATCTAACTTGATATTACCAATGTGAAAATGTGAATGGTCAAAGATTCCAAATAAATGACAACCTTGTTGAGAATTTGAAGCCTTAATAAAAGACTTCAAATCAGCAATAGTTCGAGGGGATTTTTTTATATAGTTATTAATTTCTTTTTGTTTAAACCAAGAAAGATAACTTGGACTTGCATCATTTTCAGAAAGTCGTCGCAAATAGATTTTTTTGCCATTAAGCATATAGGCTCCAACTTATCAGGTCATTAGTTTTATTAACTCACTAAACCTCTTATTAGGTATTATTTTGAATGCGATAAATATTTGTTAACACCTAACTTTCCTTGCTTTCTTTTTTCTATTAACTTCACCGATTCGAGCTTTAGTCTCGCAGCAACTGTTTCAAGCTCAGAAACTGAACTTAGCCAGCTTTCGACTTTTTCCCGGTTGGGTTCTGAAGTTTTAGCAAAATAAGCTTCTATAGAACTTTTTAAATTATTAAAAAGCACTTCATGCTCATTCTCAGAATAGCCAAGTGAAACGCTTTTTAACGACTTTTTCAAATGCGCTATATTATAGTCAACCTCTTTTTCTAAACTCACTATAGAGCTCTATTTTCTTGAGGGATGCTCTCCCAGCCCGCCTTTATTTCCCCGATTATGCCTAACACTTCATCAATTTGATTTATATCGTTATTCATGTTGGCATCAAGCAACTTTCTTTGACAAAAGTCATACAAGGAATCTAAGTTACCAGAGATCTCTTTTCCTTGCTCAAAGTCTAGGACCTGCTGAAGCGCTCCAAGTAAAGTAATACAATCTGAAATGTACACGCCCTTTTTTTCGTAGTCTTTTCTATCAATAAAGCCCTTTGCTGCTGACAGTTTCCCTACAATATTTACGAAAACAAGCTTAACCTGATCGTAAGGTGACATTTCTCTTACGCTGCTAACCGTGACTTGTTTATATTTATTAATTGATAAATGTTGCATGACTGTACTCTCTAAAAAAATAACAACTAAACAAAGCAATATAAATGCCAAAAATCTAAGTTAATTATCTTATCGGCTGTTTCGGCTAAAAATTAAATACTTTTTCTCAATTATAAATGAGAAGGCTTGTTATAAAATGCCATATACTCTCTATAGACATCATCAATATGAGAGTGGAAAGCATCGATACAAGCATTCATAAATTCAGCTCGCTTTTCTAGATCATGGTAGTAATAACTGTTAGTCATAATGTAGGCTTGAAAGTACCTGAATGAACCTTGAATTATCCAGTAAATAACGCGTCCATCATCAGAGTTAGTTAGTGCTTTCAAAACCTTATTCTGCAGAGTAAATGCGTCTGCTAGCTGCTCTCTTGTCTCAAAACTTTGCGATGTCAGAAGCAGTAGTTGCTCAAGTACATCTTTTAAATTTAAATTAATTTTCTCGATACGGTCGTTAACTAATTCAACAGATAATTGCTTAGTTGAAGCTGCAACTTTGAATAGCTTTTCTAAATGCATATCTTTAGAGTCCAAGCAATCATCAATCGCTATATCTTGAATCCTAACCGGCGTTGTTAATCTAATAAACGCGCCATCTGACGTGTTTTTAACCTTTAGTTCTGGGTTTTGTTGAATATATAACTCTATATTACCTTTTGAAGAGTCAAACAAGTTAGTAGATAAAACCTTTTCTCTAAAGTTACCTTTTACCTCTAAATTACTTCGCATATTATTTTTAACCAGATCTTTGTGTTTAAAATCTTCGTCAAAATAAATACTATGCTTTGAATGATGTTTGTCTTCACTGATGAAACCAAAATCAGTTCCACACAAATAAATATTTTTAAAACCTAACTCCCCTACAACTGCCAATGCAGTATTAGAAACACTTGGATTACTGTTATCAGGGTAAGTAAACATAATTTTTTCGTCTAAAGCATTGATTAATCTACCACCCGCATCGTTCACCTTGGCGAGTAAACAAGCTGACTTAAATTTTTTGAATATTCCTGTGTAGACAGTATTTAATGCAACGATTCTTAGATCAGATAAGTTATATTTAATATTTTCAGTTCTTTCTACAACCTCAACCCAGTCTAACAAACCAGCTGTTCTTTCCATTTCAATGTGAATATCAGGTTTGATGTCGTTAACCAACAAAGCTTTCAATGCCGTACCAGCTGAAACGATAATAACTTTATCTTGATTTTCTTTTAAGAAATCGATGGCTAAATCAAGAGAAGGTCCATTAGCACAAATAAAAACAGGCTTATCTTTTATAGGGTTATGGAATTGTTTTTTATTTTTTAAAACTGGAAACTTAGAATACAGGTTTGAAAGAGTGTGGGTTGTACCAATAATCTCATCTTCCATAAACCCCCACCCATCTGACCATCTATGACCAATTTCTTTCATTCTTTTTATAGTATTTAAAATGGTCTCACTCGTATAATGAGTAAAAAATAAAACTCGACTTAAGTTAAAATGACCCTGCTCAAAAAATAATTTAGAGACTTCGTTAATAAAACCATCTGCACTCCCCCCAATTCTTATAGAGAACTGACCACCTTTGCTAGTACAATGTTCAAAAAGCGGCTTCAACTCTAAACAGTGAAGAAGAGCAAAAAAGGTATCTTTACTAGGCTCAAAAAGCATAAAGTTTAAAATATCTTTTTCAGCGAAAAGTGCATCTATTTGGTAGCCAAGTCCCCCCCCAAGCATACACACAAAATCAAGTCGAGCTTCGTTTGCTGGGTTTCCAACATCATTTCCCACTTCATCAACTCTGACGTTATAAATTGACTTTAACAATGCCGCATGCTTGAAGCAGATAACGTCATCTTCCTGATGACCTATCTGATATCTAAAATAATCAGGCTTATTTAAAAACTCTTCTACTTGCTTTTTAGCGAAAGCTTCAGGGCAGGTTGGATAAACTAGCTGGCCATTATTTATTAAATTAATACTCCCATCTTGGGCAACTGATATTGCATCACCAGTCGGTGTGTAGCCATTAAACTCATTGTATAAACTAGGCATTACTTGTTTTAATAAAAGTAAATTAGAAAAAAAAGTAGCTTGAAGTTTAAGCTTATTAATATCAGCAAATTCAGAATTCAAAAGTAAAGCCTCTTATTATTTTGATTTTTTAACTACACCAGGGAGGTTGGATAATTGTTGTTGTAAGTAAGCGCCGGTTGAGTTTAATCCAGATACAAGTAAATCCATTGAATTATATTGATCTAGTAAACGTGTTTCATAGGCTTTCATTTTTAAATTAAAACTTTCAACCTCTTTCTCAAGTCTATCTAACTGAGACTCTCGACCATCAATACGAGTTTGCATAATACCTTCACTCTTCGTATAGACTTCTGTAACGCTTGTAAGGTTTGCTACAAACCCATCGTCACCATTTTCACCAAGAAAGAAAGTCTGAATAGCATCAGGGTCAGCGTCTATAGCTTCTTGAAGTTGTTCTTTATCGAGACTTAATTTTCCATCTCTTTCGGTTCTAACACCTAGATTGGCAAGAAACTCAGTCTCACCATTACCTGTGCTAAACTCTCTAGTAACTAGGTTTCTAAGCTGGCTTACTGTCCCTCTTAAAAGAGAGTCGCCAGCCATTGCACCTGTGCCATCTTCACCTGAACGACCTAACTGAGCTGCTAAATCAATATAGGCATTAAACTTCTCGATGAATGAGCTAACTCCCGCCTCTACATTCTTATTATTTTCTGTAACTTTTAACTCGCTTAAATCGTCATCGGTACCATGCTTTTTCTTAACATTGATAGTAATTCCATCAATGACATCTTTAAACTCATTAGTATTACTCTCAACAACGACAGTACCGTCAATGGTGATCGAAGCATTCGTTGCAGCTGTCGTTTCAGTCATGTTTGTTGCAAAAGTTGGTGAGGCAGCATCAGAATCGAAGGCTAATTTCGACAAACCTGTTGTGTCAGTACCATTACCATCAACATCATCAACCACAACTTTTATCTCATTATCTGCACCTGATGATTTACTTGAGAGCACCAAACGCTGGCCTGCATCATCAGTTACTATTGTTGCATTAATAGATGTATTACCATCGGAGTCGTTTATAGCGTCTCTCACTTCTTCAAGAGTAGCTGTATCTGAAACGTTTATTTCAAATGAGTTTTCACCCGACGACAACGTGAGCTTACCTTCACCAACAGGTGAATCGGCTACAAAGCCGTCCGATAATATTTTATGATTTTGAGCAAGCTCATTAACCTTAACAGAATAGGTATTGAGCTGAGCTGTTTTTTCGGAAGAAACAGAAACAAAGTCATCTGATCCACTTATACTTCTTTTCTGATACTCATCAATATCACCAAGCCCTTCTAGAGACTTAGCAATATCTTCTAAAGCACCTTTCATCGAACCCACAGCTGAAATATCAGTTGTATACTGTGCTTGTTGTCTGGTTACTCGAGCCTGATAAGGCGCTTTTTCAGCATTAACTAGTGCATTAACGATTTCGTTAACTTGTAAACCAGAACCTATACCTGTAAATGAGATTGCCATATCGAGACTCCAACAACATAAAAGTTTATACTTTATAATCGACCAACGTACCGGTAGCTTTAGCTAATTTTGACACTATATCAAGCACTTCTTCAGAAGGGTATTGCTTGACTAAGTCACCACTACTTTTATCTATAACTTTAATAACATCTCGACCAGAGTCTTCATGTACACTAAATTCTAGACCTTTATTCATTTCGCTCACAAATTCTTGCAATTGTTGAGCCACCTTTTTCAGCTCTTCCGTTGAAAGTTTACCTTTTGTACTTTCTCTTGAGTCGCTACTGCTAACTATAGCCGAATTCAATTCAATCGCACTATCTTTCGCTTTGCTCTCATTACTAGCAGAAGCTATATCTTTGCTTTCAGCTGCTTGAGGCGGAGTGACATTACTAGACAATGCTTGAGCATTTTGTGAAATACCTTGAGATTCCATTTCTACACCTCGTCATGATCATTGAAAAATAATTTACTTTCTAAAAAGCAAAAAGGAAGGGTTACCCCTTCCTTATTAACATCCTGGTAAACTAAAGTTCTACTATCCTAGTAGGCTTAGCGCTGCCTGTGGTAACTGATTTGACTGAGCTAGGATAGATGTACCAGCCTGCTGCATAATCTGGCTCTTCGTTAATTTAGCTGTTTCAGAGGCATAATCAGTATCTTGGATACGACTTCTTGCTGCTGATACATTCTCTTCAACGTTTGCAAGGTTACTGATTGTGTTACCAAAACGGTTTTGAACCGCACCTAGGTCCGCACGTTGTGCATCGATTTGAGCTAATGCCGCATCTATGGTTTTAAGTGCATTTTGAGCACCATCAGAAGTTGATCCTGAGATATCAATTGACTCTACCGTTGTTAAAGCACTCGTACCACCTGTTGAAGCAATAGCAGCAGAACCTGTACCGAACAGCTCATTTGCAGTAGTACCAGAAATACCAATTTTATCAGCCGAAGATAAGTTCAGTTCAGAAGATACACTTAATGAACCTGCTGTAGAAGCTACCGCTTGACCACCGATTGTAAAATTACTTGTATCACCAGCACCTGTAACATCAATACCATCTACATCCGTAGCTTTGAAAGAGATTGAATTAGCAGAGCTGTCATAAACCGCATCATAACCATCTTCTTGCATATCTTTTGCAAGACGCTCCATATCACCACCGTAAGTTGATAGGTCGTAAGAGTCTACTGCAGCACCACCTTTTTTAACTTCGATAGTTGAGGTACTTGCTGCCGTTACACCCGCAATCGTTGTATCTAGTTTCGCTTCAGCAACAACACCATTACCCACTGCGTTGATACTGTCAGCAATTGTTGCTGCACCATCACCAGCCGATACACTAACGCTTGAACCATTGATGTTAAGAGTGTCCGCAGTAGTACCATGGTTAGTCGCAAGAGCAACCGTTTCTACATCACCCAGTGATTTATTTGGTGATGCTGTACCCGGACCTGAAATCTCATTTGCACCAATCGCATCAGCAGACATATCTCGTAAACTTACATTAATTGTTTCGTTAGCGTTAGAACCAATTTGGAACTGCTTTGTACCAAACGAGCCATCTAGAAGGCTTGTACCACCAAACTTAGTAGTCTCAGCGATACGTGTTAGCTCTTGTTGAAGTGCACTTACTTCTTTTTGTAGTGCTGCTCTGTCGTCAGCACTGTTAGAACCGTTTGCTGATTGCAGTGATAAGTCACGCATACGCTGTAAGATATTGGCAGACTCTTGCATTGCACCTTCTGCTGTCTGCGCCATTGAAATACCATCATTGGCATTTCGCTGAGCTACATTTAGGCCGTTTACCTGAGAGGTAAGACGGTTAGCAATCTGAAGACCTGCCGCATCATCTTTTGCACTGTTAATGCGCATACCTGAAGATAAACGTTGCATTGAAGTTTGAAGTGAATCACTTGAACTTGATAAGTTTCTTTGTGCATTCAAAGAAGTTGTGTTGGTATTTACTGTTAAAGCCATGATAATACTCCTGATTACATTTCGTAATGGAAAGTTAGTTACTTAACCAGGAGCTAAAGCGCGGTTGCAGTGCAATTTTGCTTAATTAAGCTCCTTACTGATTAACTTAACGGCAGGGTTTCAAACTTCTTTAGGAAAAAATTAAATTTTTTTTCGTTTTTCAGTAAAAGTTTGATTTTTCTATTACTAACATTAAGTTACGAAATTATATCGACACGAAACAGCTTATCATTATAGTACTTTAGCAAATATTTTAGAAACGTACGAAGAGCCAACACGAATGTGCCTTGCAGATTAAGCGTAATATTTATTAGGAGCATAAAAAAGCCACCTAGAAGGTGGCTTGATGGAGATGGTAAAACTTAATTAACCACCTAATAGGCTAATTGCTGCCTGTGGTAACTGGTTTGCCTGAGACAGAATTGAAGTACCAGCCTGCTGCATAATCTGATTACGAGTAAGCTGTGCGGTCTCAAGGGCATAGTCGGTATCTTGAATACGGCTCCTTGACGCCGACACATTTTCAGCGACATTTGCTAAGTTAGAAATTGTGTGGCCAAATCGGTTCTGTACCGCACCCAAGTCAGCACGTTGCTCATCAATCTGAGCCAAAGCCGCATCAATCGCTTTAATGGCGTCTTGTGCACCGTCCGATGTCGCGCCGGAAATATCAATAGATTCAACACTAGTCAGCGCACTTGCACCACCTGTTGATGTAATCGCTGCGGTACCCGTTCCGAATAGTTCATTCGCAGTGTTACCAGAAATACCAATTTTATCAGCCGATGATACATTTAGCTCAGCAGACATACTGAACGCATTGGCAGCCGTTGTGATTGCAGTACCGTCAATTGTGAAACCGCTGGTATCAGTACCTGTTACATCGATACCATCAATATCAGTAGCTTTAAAACTAATGCCTGTATCTTCATCATAAATGGCATCATAACCGTCTTGCTGCATGTCTTTAGCAAGACGCTCCATATCACCGCCATAAGTACTTAAATCATAAGTATCTACTGCGGCACCACCTTTCTTAATCTCAATTACACCCGTACTTGCTGATGTAATACCTGCAATGGTTGTATCAATCTTCGCTTCTGCTGTTACACCATTACCCGTAGCATTGATTGTATCTGCAATCGTTGCAGCGCCATCACCGGCATTTACGGTTACATTTGCACCATTGATGTTTAATGTATCTGCCGTTGTACCATGGTTTGTGGCGAGAGCAACTGTTTGTACATCACCAAGAGACTTATTTGGAGAAGCAGTTCCAGGACCCGTAATTTCATGGACACCAATCGCATCCGCTGACATGTTACCTAGACTAACATTAATCGTCTCGTTTGCATTTGCACCCACCTGGAATTGTTTTGTACCAAATGAACCATCAAGCAAGCTTGTACCACCGAATTTAGTCGTTTCCGCAATACGAGTTAGCTCTTGCTGTAATGCACTTACTTCTTTTTGCAGTGCAGCACGGTCATCCGCGCTATTTGAACCATTCGCTGATTGAAGCGATAAATCACGCATACGCTGTAAGATGTTTGCTGATTCTTGCATCGCACCTTCAGCCGTTTGCGCCATCGAAATACCATCGTTTGCATTTCGCTGTGCTACATTTAAACCGTTAATTTGTGATGTAAGTCTGTTGGCAATCTGTAGACCTGCAGCATCATCTTTAGCGCTGTTAATGCGCAAACCTGATGACAATCTCTGCATTGACGTCTCTAGTGCCATACTAGACTTCGATAAATTACGTTGGCCGTTTAATGAGGCAACGTTCGTATTTACACTTAAAGCCATAATACCATCTCCTAAGTATTTCGTAGGTTGTGGTTCAGGACATCACATGGCTGAAACCACTGAATTTTTATTTACACGCTCAGTAAAAAGCAAGTACCGTTCCAACAAAAAAATAAAATAAAATAAAATTTAAAACCTATATTTTTCAACAGCTTGAAATTAAGCTTTGAAGTTTCAATTTTCATAAAAGGCTTAAAAAATAGCCGTGACAAAAAATTGCCGCCCGCCATTGCCGCCTCTTGTTCTAATTTCTATTGATGTATGGGAGAGATTAGGTGAAGTTTCTTTTGTGCCCTTTACGCTATAAAAATAGTGAGGACCGATTACATGGCTTATTCGTGGTTATACAAATTAAGGGAAAAGCTTCTATAAACAGTTTAAAGCTAAACTAGTTAAATATTTACTTTTTGGTGCTAAAAGCCATATTTATTAAGCACTCTAAAAGCAGGAATATAGAATTACTTACTTTAAACTGAGCTTTGGTTAAGAGATTTACTAATGTATTCATATTGAATTGATGAGTATTTTTCAAATCTGCAGTCGGAGACTTTTAGCGATCACAAGGCGAATTTACGCATCGATAGCTGGCCTAGTGCAAGTAAATTCAACGTAGTTAGCGTTGAAAGTAGCCGCTGGAGATAGATTTATTAGCTTTACTCTTTAGCATTGCAGCCTGACTATCTTTAGGTGTTACAAGCTACAGAGCTGCCAATAAACTCTTTTTTGACAGCAATTCCACACTCCGTTTTTAAGCACCAAAAAAATGCCAGCAGATTTATCTACTGGCATTTTTAAAAACAATCGTATTTTTGATGATTAAATATAATCGAGTAAGCTCATATTCGCTAAACGGCCAAATGTCGCGTGAGATGCTTGAAGAGCCGTTTCATGTTTAGTTAAGTCGCTTATTGCCTCCGCAATATCAACCTCGACTAAATCTGAACGGCTAGCTTTATTATTGATATCTAATGATTCGTTAGAGTCCATCACACGTTCAAGTGCGTTTAAACGCCCACCTAATCGTGATTGAGTAAAAGATATCTGCTCACTCGAATTTTTCACCTGCACGAGTGCGTCCGCAAGGTACTGGCGGTATTGATCGTTGTCGAGTGTTTCATCTTCTAGGCCAATAATAAGTTGATCTATGGTATTTAGAATGTTTTCTTTACCCAATGGCTCTAGCTCAAAGTCAAATTGACCCGTTTGATCTTCAGGGATATCTATTTTTAGACCATTAAATTGGATGGTTTCACCGTCTAAATCACCTGTGATAGGTGGTACTAATGGCACACCATTTCGCATGATTTCATATGTACTTGAGGTAATGTTAGATACAGGTGGTGTTATGACAACATTATATGTATTAGCACCAACCGGCGCTGAGGGACTACGATCAAAGTTTTCCTTATGGAATAAATCAAATTCATCTTGATTCTCGACATATACTGTGCCAGTTGCAGTGCTAGTTGCCGCACCATTGTACGACACAACATCTAGACGCGCATCCACATTCTCAAACACTTCAAAGCCGTTGTCACTTGAGCCAATCCTTACATTTTCAGCTAGTGGTATCGAGTGTAGGCCCTGATCGCCTTGATACTCATACTTTTCTGTATCAGGGTTGTATAAATATGTTTGTGTTTGATCTTGATAGCCAGAGAAAATATAACGACCATCTTCAGACTGAGCGTTCATCAGATTTAGCATTGATTTTTGAATTTCTTTCAACTCGGATGCAATACTTTGCCTATCGATTTCATTGTGCGCGCCATTACCCGCCTGGATAGTTAACATTTCAACCCTGAACAATGTGTCATTTATATTGTTCAAAACACTTTCTTCTGTTGTCAGACGGGCATTAAGCAAAATTGCATTCTTTTGGTGTTGCTCGTTCATCTGAATACGGTCAGTTAGTAACTGCGCTGTTGTGAATGCTGATGGATCTTCAGAAGCACCTAAAAACTTTTTTTGTGTGTTCACTCTTTGCTGAGCATCCATCACCATTTGCTGTTTATCAAGTACATTCCCGATATTTTGTTTGTAGATTAAATTATTCGATAATCTCATGACGTCTACCTCGCAGCATTCAGTAATGTATCAAATACATTTCTTGCCGCTGATATAACCTGTGCTGCCGCTGAATATGATTGTTGAAAACGAAGCAAGTTCGATGCCTCTTCGTCCAAGTTCACGCCTGAAAGTGACTCATACCATGACTCTGATTGTTGCGATAGCGCTTCAAAGGCCACCAAATTAGTTCTCGCTTGGTTTGTTTTCACACCAATATCAGTGACTAATTCTGTATAAGATGCATTCACTGTTTTATGGTTCTCATCAAGCGCTGATGCAACAACATTTTCTCTTACAATACCTTTATTCTTGATATCGAGTAGCGCCATGCCATTTCTATTGTCGTCAAAACCACCCGTATTAAATTCGACGGTAAAGCTATCACCTGTTTGTGGCACCCCTTCGATATTAAAATCGAATCCATACGTTGCAAATACCGGATCCACCAGCGCTGCTTGCGCTAAAATATTTTCTCTTGGCGCAGGCGCTGTAAATGTTACAGCTGTTCCCGTTCTTGTGTCTGTTATCTCATATTCATCAGTATTCGCCGTTTTAACGATTGAGATGGGCCCATTTGCCAGACTTGGCGGAGGACCTGCGTTAAAACCTGCAGCACTGGTGTCTGTAACGACACCCGCACTCAAGTTCGCGGTACTTTGGTTACCTAAATCTCGCTCCATACGAATTGGAGAAGCCAAAGCAAGATCTTCTGAACGACCTGTTGTTAGAGTCATAGTTGTAGCAATATCAGCATTAAATTTAATTTCAAACTGATCTTGGTTTGCGGGCACACCGGTTAAATCTAACTGTAATCCAAAAGCCTCACCGGAGGTTATCGTTGAAGAATCAATTCTTCCTGCTGTCACGTTCGCTGTGGAAGGCGTACCAACTACTTTGCCATAGTTATCGATTGCAGCAATCTCTACCGTTGTTGCACTGGTAAATGTCACTCTAAAATCTGTCGCAGGTAATGACATTCCTTGCCCAGGCTCAAGTGTCGCAGTTAAGCTTGCTGTTCCAGTATTAGCTTGATAGCCCATCGCATCAACACTAGGAATGGTAAAAATGTCGCCGCCAAAATTACCATTTAAATCCATACCTAATCTATTTTGCTGATTCATTGCATCAGCTAAAGAAACAGTCATCTGCCCTAGCTTGTTTTGTGCAGGAATTAAGATCTCATCTCGGAATGCAAGTAAACCACCTATCTTTCCTTTCAAGGTCGTTGATTCCATCTGCATAGGCACAGCATCAGCACCTCTAACATCTAACTCTAATTTTTTGTACTGTAAATCTGGATCACCATTGGTCACAAAGACACTAAATGCGCCATTCTCCATGACAAGTGCTTCACCCGTGCCTGCAAAAACCAGCTTTTCACCGTTTTTGCCATCTAACACTTGAATATCCATCAATTCAGCTAGGTCTTTAATTGCTTTATCTCGCTCATTAAAGACCGCATTTGCCGCTGATTTATCATCTACTGCATTCATAGATGAGATATCTTTATTCAAAGAAGAGATTTTCTCTATGTACGTGTTTGCATCCTCTGCGAAGATATCTAGCTGTTCATTCACAATATTCTTTTGGTCTAACACTATGTCAGACAAGCGTGCTGCTTGGTCTAAGTAACTCTGTGCATCAGTAAAAAATAATGAACGCGTTACTGACGATGATGGCTGGTTAATACTCTCTTGAAGATTGTTATATAGCGAGTTAATACTGTTAGCTAAACTATTCGACTCTTCAGCAAATAGTAAATCGACTCGCTGAGCCTCGTTAACGAACTGCTCATAAAATGTGGTATTTGAGATATCTCGATTTAATTGTCTTTGCGCGAATTCATTCAGTAACCTAACGGTTTCACCACGGCCTATTTGGCCATTGCGTAACGTCACGTGTTCTGTACGCTCTCTAACATAGCCTTCGGTATTTAGGTTTGCAATATTTTTACTGGTTGTTTGCAACAACTCAGTACTTGCTCTAATACCGGAAGAGCCAATATTCATTAAATCAAAAGACATGTTAGTTAACTCCTTGACGTACTAGCGACGTTAACATCTGTTTAAATTCTCCTCGCTGTAAGACATTTTTTATTTTTTCTGCGTAGTTCGGATCTGTGGCATAGCCAGCTTGTTGAAGTTCATCTAAATATTGCTCAGGCTTATCAGTGTTGTTCAATGCTTGGCTATAACGCGGATTGCTTTGAAGAAAGTCGACATAATCATTAATGCTGTCTTTTATTGATTCATAAGCTCTAAAGCTAGCTTGCTTTTGCACAGGTAAACCTTGTTCGAACTCTAATGTCATTTTTTTGGCATGCTCACCCTGCCAAGATCTATCTGCCTTGATATTGAATAAGTTAAAGCTACTGCCACCATCTTGTTTAGCGATAACATGCTTACCCCAGCCTGTTTCAAGTGCAGCTTGCGCAATCATTACTGCTGGGTTCAAACCAATCTTCTGTGCTGCTGTTTTAGCGTGTTCCCACATTTCACTGATAAATGATTCTGGAGAGTCAAAGCGAGGTTGTTCATCTGCTTTTTCTGCTTTAGCAACCTCTGGCGTTACTTCAGGTTGGCGACGAATAAACTCTGGGAGCTGCTCTGATGTTGGCTTTTGCATCGGTAACTGTGCATCATTACGAAGTACAGATGACGGTTTATAGCCATCAACATTTGGTGAAAGCTGTTTAACAATGAGATCGGCTAAACCAAGGCTACCTTTTTTTGATAACTCTAAAGAAAGCTGTTGATCATGCATCTCTTGAAAGAACTTCACCCCACTGGAATTAAATGGGCTGTTTTTATCTTCCATTGCTTCATTGGCTTTACGCATACTTTTCATCAGCATTTGCGTAAAAATAGATTCAAACTGTTCTGCTGCTTTTTTTAGTGCTTCATTCGATGCTTGTTGATCGCCACCGCTTTTCAACGCATCTTGTCTAAGTGTATTTAGATCACCTAAATCAAAGAAGTTTTGTTTTTCTAACGGATTGGTATTCATACTCATCAATTACACTAAATTAGTCATACACTAACAAAGCAATAATCGAGCCAAAAAAAAGCCCCGCAATTGCGAGGCTAACTAATTGATTATAAATAAAACACTAAATGACGACTAATTGACCATTAATAGCACCAGCCTCTTTTAACGCTTCAAGGATAGCCATTAAATCCCCCGGTGCAGCGCCTACTTCATTAATCGCTCTGACCAAATCATCTAAGCTCACCCCTGGATTAAATACAAACGCCCTTGAGTCGTCTTGATTCACATCGACGATGCTTTGACGGGTAACAACCGTTTCGCCATTTGCTAAAGGTTGTGGCTGAGACACCATTTGGTCTTCAGAAATCGTCACTGTTAGACCACCATGAGTAATCGCAGCAGGTTGCAATTTGACATTTTTACCAATCACAATCGTGCCTGTACGGGAATTCACAATAATTTTGGCTGAGGTGTCTGCCGGTTTAAACTCTAAATTCTCAAGTGTCGATAAATAAGCAACGCGCTGTGAAGGGTCTCGTGGTGCAATTACACGAACAGATGCTGCATCCATTGGCTTTGCACTATTAGGACCAACCAAATCATTAATAGTGTCAGCCAAACGTTTAGCTGTTGTAAAATCAGGACGGTTAAGATTAAAAGTAATGAAGTCACCCTGTGTAAAAGGGCTTGCAACCGCTCGCTCAACTGTCGCACCGTTTGGAACTCGGCCAACTGTAGGAGTATTGATAACAACTCTACTTCCGTCTAACCCTTCAGCGCCTAAACCACCCACGATTAAACTGCCTTGTGCAATGGCATACACATTACCATCAACTCCTTTTAGGAATGTTTGCAGTAAAGTCCCTCCTCTTAAGCTACCCGCGCTGCCTATTGAAGATACTGTAATATCAATATTCTGACCGGGTTTTACAAATGGAGGCAACTCTGCATGCACCGCCACTGCCGCCACATTTTTAATTTTTGGCTTTAAATTAGCAGGTAATGTGATACCAAAACCACTTAACATGGCCTTAAAGCTTTGCTCTGTAAAACGAGATTGTTCACCTGTGCCAGGTAAACCCACTACTAGGCCGTAACCCACTAACTGGTTAGAGCGAACACCTTCGACCATGCTGACATCTTTAATTCGTTCAGCTTGCGCTGCTTGGCTTATTATTAATAATAAAGCCACTGTCATTATTTTGAACATTTTCATCATGGTTCCTTAAAATGGCATCAAGGTGCTTAAGAAGAATTTAGCTAACCAACCAGCACTCTGCGCTTCTTGGCCATCGCCTTTACCTGAATATTGAATGCGCGCATTAGCAATACGGTTCGACTCTACCGTATTGTCTGACTTAACATCCGCAGCTCGGATAATGCCCTCTATTCGCATAAACTCTTCACCCGTGTTGAGTGTTAACCACTTTTCACCACGAACAACCAAATTACCATTCGGCAGTACGCGCATCACGTTCACCGAAATATTACCAAATAGACTGTTTGATTGATTTGCTTGGCTGTCGCCTGAAAAAGAGTTACTTGAGTTCATACCAAACTGCAGGCTTTGACTGCCAATATTAATATTGTCACCGCCAAGTCCTACAACAGGGTCAAGCGATGCGGAGGTCGCTTTACCAGTTGTGGTATTTGCCGCTTTTGTCGCAGATGTTGTCTCGCGAAGTACCACTGTCAAAATATCGCCAACACGGAGTGCCTTTTTATCTCCATATAAATCATTTGATAAGTTTGGGTTAAAAAGGGAACCTGTTGCGACAATTTGCTCAGCTTGTTGCTCTGGATAAATAGGCGCATAGTAAGGATCGTCTTTAACGACGTTTTTATTTTGTGTAGACACACACCCAGTTAAAAACAATGAGCCTAAAATGATAAAACTTACAATACGCATAGTAGCCTCCAGAACTATAATTGCTGGTTAATGTAACTCAGCATCTCATCAACTTTTGAGATAACTTTTGAGTTCATTTCATAAACACGCTGAGTTTCAATAAGGTTCACTAACTCTTCGGTCACGTTAACGTTTGAAGTTTCAAGCGCACCTTGCACAATAGAACCTAAACCATCAACACTTGGGTTGCCCTGAACAGGCGCACCACTTACTGCTGTTTCTGTATAAAGGTTTTGACCTATAGGCTCTAAACCAGATGGGTTGATAAAGTCACTGATCACTAGCTGCCCAATAACGACATTTTCTGCTTGTCCTGCTATCGTTACTGACACTTCACCGTCTTGTGAGATGCTAATTGACTTTGCATCGTCTGGTACATTCATTTCTGGCTGAACAGGAAAACCTGCGCCTGACGTCACAACACGACCATTCTCGTCTGTAGTGAATTGGCCATTTCGAGAATAAGCAACCGTGCCATCTGGCATTTGAATCTCAAAGAAGCCGGGGCCCTGGATCATCCAATCTAATGAGTTTTCGGTACTTTGCATATTACCTTGCGAGAAGTTTTTTTGGTTCGCAACAACCTTTGAACCAGCACCTAACATCAAACCTGACGGTAGTTCGGTATCTTGTGAAGAGCGACCACCTGGCTGATTGATATTTTGATAAAGCAGATCTTCGAAAATCGCGCGGCTTTTTTTGTAGCCAACGGTACTGGCGTTGGCGAGGTTATTCGAGATAACCGAAATATCAGTTTGCTGGGCATCTAAGCCTGTTTTACTGATCCATAATGCTGGGTTCATAACTTATACCTCACTCATTAAACAATACGCAGAAGCTGAACGTGTTTCTCGTCCATTTCTTCTGCCGATTTCATTAATTTCATTTGCATTTCGAATTGACGTTGATGGTTGATCATATCGGTCATCTCATGCACTGGATTGACATTAGACATCTCTAACATGCCACTCATAACTCGAGCTGTTGGCGATATGTCACAAAAACCACAAAAGCCATCTTCTAACGCATCTTCTCTTGGACGAAATAAACCATCATTGCCCTTTTGTAATTTACTGTTATCAGCCTCGATAATTTTCAATCTATCAACTACTTCTAAAAAGTTAGCCGGAGCTCCTTGAGGACGAACTTGAATTGAGCCATCGTCACTAAACACCACCTTATCAACAGGCACAGGTAAAATAATTGGACCACCTTCGCCAATAACTTGACGGCCGTGACTCGTTCTTAACGCACCATCAGTGGAAATGTTTAAAGTACCGACTTTTGTGTACGCTTCTTCTCCAGAAGCATCTAACACACTGATCCAAGATTTTTGGTCTACAGCGATGTCTAAATCTCGGCCTGTTTCAACAACAGCACCCATAGTCATATTGGTGCCTGGACGCTCTTGCATCGCAAACACCCGTGTTGGTAAACCTTCACCAAACGCTTGCATTGAACGCGCTTGAGCAAAGTCAGCTTTAAAGCCTGTGGTATTGGCATTGGCTAGGTTATTCGCTTTTAATGCCACACCACGCAAACTTTGTTTGGCGCCTGACATTGCGATATACAGCATTTTATCCATTACATTGGCCTAAAAATTAATCTTAAACCTAATAAAGCAATAAAAGTGCCAATCTAGTTTTGACGTTTAAAAAAGAAAAGAAAGGCCGCTGTTGCGGCCTTTGTGAAAGAGGGTTTAAGTGATTATCGGATCTGTAGAATGTTCTGCTGTAACGTCGAGTTAACTTCTAAGGCACGAGAGTTAGCCTGGAAGTTACGCTGAGCACTAATCAAGTCTACTAACTCATTTGTCAGGTTAACGTTCGATTGCTCTAAGGCAGATGAGTTAATTGTACCCAATGTACCTGAACCTGGTTCACCTGCGATTGGCTCACCTGAAGTTAAGCTCTTCTTCCAAGCTGTTCCACCAACCTGAGATAAACCTTGAGAATTCGAGAATCGAACCATGGCAACTTGACCAAGGAAAGACGTGTCACCATTGGAGTATGACGCAACAACCTTACCGTCAGTCCCAATATCGATACCTGCTAATCGACCTACAGTTGCCCCATCTTGTTCTAACGCTTTCACCTCAAAACGGCTCGCATACTGGGTTGGTAATTTATTAGCTGTATTTGCTTCGTCACTCCAGTTAACTGTAATGTTATTTGGGAACTGAGCACCGTTCGTTAAACGATCTGACAAACCATCTGTCGCAGTCGACTGAATATTAATATCTGGGAAAGTCGTCTCTGGCGCTGTTACATCTGGCAGACCTGCCGCTGTAAATTGCAATGTATCGATTGGTGTATGCGCACCCGTTGCGGTTTCCTCACCATTGATATCAATAGGGATCTCATCCATGGTTGCAAACACATTCCAAGAGTTATCTGCAGTGGCAGGATCTTGTTTTACAAAGAAGAACTGGATCACATGTGGCTCACCTAACGAATCATAAATTGTCGTCGATGTTGATGAGTTGTAGCTTGTACTATCACCTGGATCAAAAGTGGTTGTCGACGGTACACCAGCTCTAGAGTCTAAGTTCATTGAACTGTATACATTAGATGTATGACGCGGAGAACCTGATGCGTCAGGAATTTGAATAGGTGACGCAGTACTCAAACTTAATGAAGTTGTATTACCTGTACCAGGGTCAACGGGAAAACCTTGAAGATAATTACCTGCGGCATCTGTTACAAAATTGTCTTTATTAAGTTTAAATGCACCTGCACGTGTGTAGGTATAATCTTGCGAAGCGATATCTTCACTCATTGCGAAGTAACCTTCACCCGTGATCGCTAAATCTAGCGAGTTTTGAGTAAACTTAAGCGAACCTTGGTGAAACTGCTGAGCTACCATGGTGGTTTGTGCACCGTCACCATTTTTTGTTTTACCTGAGCTAAATACAGATGATGCGTATACATCAGCAAATTCTGCTCGAGACTCTTTAAAACCTGTCGTGTTAACGTTAGCAATGTTGTTTGCTGTGACATCTAAGTCTTTTTGTGCCGCAGCCAATCCTGTTAATGCAATATTGAAACTCATGTTTTCACCTCTTTCACTTAAATTTACTTAAGTACTTAAAATCTATGCTATCTCTGCGACGTCTGATAATTTCACTGCGCCAGAGCTCGTATTAACTATGATGCCGTTAGCACCGTTTACGTTAACACTGTCTATATTCTTAAATGTGGCCATGGGTAAACTGGTATATTCACCATTCAAACTACCCTCAGCCTTAATTTTGTAATTACCTGCTGGCATGGTTTCTCCGTCACCGTTTTTACCATCCCATTCAAAGCGGATTGCACCAGCTTTTTGTGCCCCCATATCCATTTGACGAACCAGCTGACCTTTATCATCAAATATACTGACCGTTAATTTCTCTACAGGATTTTGAGCTATAATAGAGCCTTTAGCTAATTGGTCATCACCAAAGTCTATTGAATCCGATTCTAATAGCGCTTTTTTGCCGACTAGCGTAGACGCCTGTAATGCCGAGTTAGAGGTCATTGAGGCTGACAACAAATCAAACTTTTCATTTAAACCGGAAATACCTTCGGCCATCGTAAAATTCGTCATCTGCGAAATCATTTGGTCATTGTCAGCAGGTTTACTCGGATCTTGATAAGACAATTGTTGAGTAAGTAACGAAAAGAAATCTTCTTGCGTCAATGCGTCGTTTTTCTTATCGCTCTGCGTTGTTTTATTTTGCTCAGACCAACGTAACGAATCCATATATGAAGATGCGGCATTAATATCGTTACTCATCGGCTATACTCCCACTAGCGCTGACCAAGTAATAAAGTTTTGCTGAGCATTTGCTTGGCTGCATCAGCGACTTGGACATTGGTTTGGTACGAACGTGAAGCAGAGATCATGTTTGCCATTTCTTCTACTACATTCACGTTTGGTTTATAGATGTACCCGTCTTTATCAGCACTAGGGTGATTAGGGTTGTACTCAACCTGTAATGGCTTATCACTCTCTACGATGCCTAGCACTTTCACTCCTACCGACGCATTTAGCTGGCTTGGATCATGTGCCTCAGACGCTTTGGTCAGTTCAGCTGCAAATACAGGGTGTCGCGCTCGATAAACTTTATCTTGGCTAGAACTGATACTATTGGCATTTGAAATATTACTCGCAGTGGTATTCAATCGAATATTTTGAGCACTCATTCCTGAGCCAGCTATATCAAAAACATTATATAAGCTCATAATTATGCTCCTTGACTACCAAGGGCTTTCTTTAACCCTTTAAACTTGCCAGATAAAAATTGCAAACTTGCCTGATACTCTAATGCGTTTTGTACATACAAGTTTCGTTCCACTTGTATATCAACTGAGTTACCATCACCTGTATCTGCTTGATTTGGATTACGAAATAGCTCAACACTACTATTTAACTGACTGCCACCATGTAAATGTTTGCTGTCTGTTCTTTGCATCATGTTGCCACGTTGCTGAGACGACTTTGCCGCTTTGAATGCCTGAGCAAAGTCGATATCTTTTGCTTTGTATCCTGGTGTGTCTGCGTTCGCAATATTACTTGCTAACATCTCTGCACGTTGTGAACGTATCAACATAGTATGCTGATGAACCCCAAGTGCTTTATCAAAACTAATTGCCATGACACGACTCCAAAAATTTGACTCTACGGAGTTAAAGCAATAAGCGGGCCAAAATAAAAATGAATAATTTCAATAAGTTAGATGAGAGATATATAGATAGAAAGATTTGAAGCGAAATTATTAAGATATAAAAAAAGCGGCAAATAGGTTGCCGCTCAGTATTTATTATGTTTTTTTACGGTAAATAATCCCCGGATTACATCGGATCATTTCGAATTCATCACTGAGCCCAGCCATAGACTCGGATGCCCCTAAGAACAAATACCCTCTAGGATTCAGAGCCTGAGCAAACTGTGCAATAATTTTAGCTTTGACTTCTGGCGAAAAGTAAATAAGTACGTTTCTGCAAAAGATAACATCAAATTTCCCCATCAAAGAGTAGGAATCAAGCAAGTTAAGGTGCCTAAAATTAACCATTCTCTTTATTGGATCAACAACTCGCGCCATACCGTTGCCACTGTCTTGAAAAAACTTTTGACGACGTTCAACTGACAACCCTCGTGCCAAAGCCAATGAGTCGTACTCCGCATTTTTACACATATCGAGCATGGTATTTGATATGTCAGTCCCGACAATTTGCACACCCATTTTCAGAGCACCTGGGTTTTGAGATTGATACTCCTGTGTCGCCATAGCAATAGAGTATGGCTCCTGACCTGAAGAGCTTGCAGCTGACCAGATTTTTAAGCCCCTGCGGGTATCTTTCAATTCTGGGTAAATTTTACTCTTTAACAACTCAAAAGGATAAGTATCTCTAAACCAGAGAGTTTCATTTGTGGTCATGGCATCGACAACAGCAGCTCTTAGCTGACGCTCATGTGGACTCAATGTTTTAGCGACAAGCGCAGAAAGAGAATCCACTCCAAAGCGAGCCATCAAGGGAGCTAAACGGCTTTTTACCAAATAAAGTTTATTATCTCCAAGAACAATCCCGCATTGCTGCTCTAGGAAGGTTCTGAACTGGTCATATTCGCCTTGTTGAAGGTTTTTATTTTCCAAGATACTACCGCCGTTATCTAATCACAATGAACCCATTTTTTAACCGCTGTTGCTAACTCATCAGGGTTAAACTTTGCAATAAAATCATCAGCGCCAACTTTTTCAATCATAGCCTGATTAAACACCCCACTTAGTGAAGTGTGTAAGATTACATGCAAAGGGGCTAATTTTGGATCTGCTTTAATTTCAGCAGTTAGCGTATAGCCATCCATTTCAGGCATTTCTACATCTGAAATAAGCAGGCCTACACGCTCAGTTATGTCATTTTGACAATCAACTTCTGCAATCTCTTTTAGCCTAATTAAAGCTTCTTTGCCATTTTTTGCTAATTCTGTTTGAACACCTAATGGCTCCAAAGCACGCTTGACTTGATTTCTTGCAACTGCAGAGTCATCTGCGATAAATACAATTCGCTCACCAAGGTCTTTTTGCATCTCGCCATCAGACACTATGTCTTCGCTGACTTCAGTATTAACAGGGCATATTTCGTTGAGAATTTTTTCTACGTCTAGTATCTCGACTAGTTCGTTTTCAATTTCTGTCACTGCCGTTAAATAGGAGTACCTACCCGCACCATCTGGTGGCGGCATAATTTTTTCCCAGTTCATATTAACGATTCTTTCAACCGCACCGACCAAAAAGCCCTGTACTGAACGGTTGTATTCAGCAATGATAATAAAACAGTCTTTAATGTTTTCGATTGGTGGACCACCCACAGCTAAAGACATGTCGATAACTGAAATAGTTTGACCACGAATATGGGCAACGCCGCGTATGTAAGAGTTTGATTTCGGCATACTGGTGAGGGGCGGACACTGAAGCACTTCTCTAACTTTAAATACATTGATGCCAAATCTTTGACGACCTCTCAGTCGAAAAAGTAGCAACTCTAGGCGGTTTTGCCCAACCAACTGAGTACGCTGGTTTACAGAGTCTAAAACACCTGCCATTTCAATCTCCTACATATCGGTCATCTTGGTAATATCATACGCTTTAAAGGCTACTAATCATAGAAGTACCTTGAAGGAATATGGTATTTCACGCAAAATCTTTATACCTTGTTTCTCCAGATAAGCATAGTCGAAACATCATGAGTTTGTTAAAAAAAACCAAATCATATGAGATTTTTTGTGCAATGGCTTGTTTTCTAGCCAGCTACATGAGCCAAGCACAAATTTATACGAACACCAACTTAGAAATGGGGGCTGAAAGGTTTATTACTCAACAAATTGAGCTAAGCCCTAATATCAAAACAAACATTAAAGCGTTACCATTAGATGCTCGGTTGTCTGAACGTGCGTGTGAGACACCTCTATCATATTCAACCAATGCCATACCGCCTTTTAACCGACAAGTTACTGTAAAAGTGAAATGTGATGATATGTCTGGCTGGACTCAGTTCGTACATGTACGAATTGAAGAACTTCATCCTGTGATCGTTACGACTCAGGCCATTAACAAAGGAGAGCTAATTACTAGCGAATCTATCAGCATTGAGTTCAAACCTAAACACTTTGTCAGGGCCAGCAATTTAGATACTGAGCAGTATCTGGTTGGTAGTAGAAGTAAAAGAGTAATTAGAGCAGGCACAGCCATTGGGCTCCATCATATCTGTATGGTTTGCAAAGGCGACAATGTGACAATTTATGCTAAAACTCGCACCTTAACAATAAAAACAACTGGCGTGGCACTTCAAGATGGAAATGTTGGTGAACAAATAAGAGTTAGAAATCAAAAGTCTGGAAAAACTATCTCCGCAAGAGTAAAAGATGTAGAATCTGTTGAGGTTAATATTTAATTTTTTACTAAAGTTATAAGCGAACAGGTCGATAGATAGGCATGAGTAATTTTTGGGTCAATTATCATGGTTAATAATGTAAAAGGGCAATCTCAGCCGAACACAGCGCTTAATAATATTAAGCAACAAAAAACTGATTTACAAAAGTCTGACGCAAACGTGGCAACTGAAACAGCAAAAGCCCCTCAAAAGGCTGCAACAGACTCTGTGAGTTTAACTCCACAAGCACAACAACTAAAAAGTTTGCAAGAAAAAGCGCAACAAGCGCCTTCTTTTGACAGTAAAAAAGTTGAGGAGCTAAAAAATGCAATCAGTGAAGGTAAATACCAGGTTGATGCTGAAAAGTTAGCTAAGAATATTGCGGCGTTTGAGTTTGACGTGTATGGATGATCAAATAAACCTTTGTCATCATAAATTAGAAAACCAATTACAGCACCTTAATGCTTTGACCCAGCTTTTAGATGCAGAGCTAGCATGCCTTGCTAGCAAAAAAGGCAATGGCTTAAAAGACATTGCTCGTGAGAAACTTACTCTTCTTAATAACATCCAAAAGTTAGATAAAGAACTTTCGGGTTTTAACCAAGATATTTTTAAAACTGAACAAATTAAACCTTTAACAGAATCTGTAAATTCTTTACTACTTAAGTGTAAGAAGCAAAATGAGGTTAATGCACAGGCAGCACATCAGGCCCAGCTTGCAGTTAAAGAGCTTAAAAATATATTAATCGGTGCCCCCACTTCTGTTACTTATGGACAAGATGGTGGTGTGATAAGTGAAAACTCTGAGTTGGTTAAAAACTTAAAAGCCTAGTGCTTGAAAAATTACTAATCACATTTTGTGGTTAGTAATAGATCACACGCTTTACTTTTCTTGGTTTGATAGCACTAATATACAGCTCATGTACTTTTTTCATATCTAGCTCTAATTCTGTCGCATAAGTATCACCGACAGAGTATGTCTTAACTATTTTAGCGCCTTTGATTAAACCGCCGACTTTACTCGATAAGCCATCCGTTTGCGCAATTGCCCCTTTTACAGTCATCGTTGATGTGAGCTTTTGGCCGTGAACTTGCTCTGCGAGTTCTCTGTATGCTTCCAGTTTGGACACTTTAATTGCCATCAACATCTTTTGTGCATTTGTTTCACCTGGCTGGCTGCTCAAAGGCGCATACCCCACAGCACGAAGAACTGGGTAATAGTCTGGCTCTTCGTAGGTATACTCTATATGCTTATCAAATACTGAGCTACAGCCTGTCAGAAGAATGGAACACGTCACCAATGATGAATAAAAAACGTTTTTCGCTTTCATAATAAACACACCAAATTAAAGTCTGCTCATTCAATGCATTTTTCACGCCAATAAAGCTGGTACGTCTATTGCTTTGATCGATTAAGCGAATCAGTTTGGAATAGAGATGATGAAACATATTCTGATAATTGTACTACTTGTATTCTGCGATCACGTAAAAGCGGAATGGTTTGAGGTAGTCGGTTATGGCGGCATAGTTGATGGTGACACGTCTTCAGCTAGACAAATGGCTGTCAAAGATGCGATCACCCAGGCCTTGATATTCTCTGGTGCAACAGTATCAAGTGTTCAAACTGTTGCTGATGGTGTACTCGAGCAAGACGAACTCAAGATTAAAACACATGGTCAGATACAGCATGTAAACTTAATCAATGAGCAACAACAAGGCGAGCAATACTCTGTCACACTACATTTAGACATTATTCCTCAGCAAGCGCAATGTGTTGAATCAAAATTTAATAAACAAATTACTGTCACACAAAGCCAATTAACACACCCTGATCAAGCTAGGTTAGGTCAAATTTTTGACATCCCTAAAGCCAGTTCACAGCGCTTATTTAATACTTTAAATGAGCGAAATTTAGGCGTAAAAATGATCCCGTACATTGATCGGAAGCTTGATGTCAGGGCTTTCTTTGCACAGCAGTTTGAGTATAACGCCAACTTAATTGATACGTTAAGTCGAAGTAGTAACACTCAGTATGTGTTACTGAGTCAAATAACAGATATTTCTCAAGGCCGAAAAATGAACAACGATTATGCATTTTGGGAAAGTGAAGCCTATATGCGTAACTTTAAAATTGATTTTGCGTTATTTGATTCGCAGACTAACGATCAAGTCTGGTCTCAGCACTACAGTGCTCAAGGTATTTGGCCACATAAAAAAACTAAGATTGTGAATGTAAATAGTGAAGAGTTTTGGCGAACCGATTATGGTCAAAAAATTCAAACTATTTACAATAAGGTGAGTCAAGACCTAAACACCGCGGTAAGTTGCCTGAAAACAACCGGCAAAATATTAATGATCGACTCTGATAGAGTGGTGATTAACTTAGGACAAAGCCATGGACTAGAAGCAGGGCAAGTCCTTTCAATCCTTCACAGAAGCAATTTGACTGCGGCAAATGGCATGCAGTTTTCACATCATATTCAAACCATTGAACAGATTGTAGTTGAACAAGTGAATGCGCAAAGTGCCATCGCTAGAAATTTAAGTGACAGACCTTTGAGTAATATTCAGCTTAATGACGTCATTAAGGTAGTTGTTAAAGAGCCTGAGTCATTCACGTTAAAATAACTTCATATACTCACAATTCAGACAATAAAATAAGGGTAATCTAGTTTTTAGATTGCCCTTATTTGTTTTACTTACTTTAATCTAAATGTGCATTATAGATAATAAAGGCATTCAACTATGAGGAAATTAATATGCTAGAAAATCGTGAAGGAAAAACAATACCCTCTGTATCATTTCCTGTGAGAATTGGTAATGACTGGCACACCGTCACTACAGAGCAACTTTTTAAAGGTAAAACCGTTGTTGTGTTCTCTTTACCAGGTGCATTTACACCAACCTGTTCATCGACACACTTACCACGTTATAACGAGCTGGCAAATGCATTCAAACAAAATGGCGTAGATGACATAATTTGTTTATCAGTAAACGATACCTTTGTTATGAACGCTTGGGCGAAAGATCAAGAAGCTGACAACATCACCCTACTCCCTGATGGTAATGGAGAGTTCACGGACGGGATGGGCATGCTTGTCGATAAGGCTGACTTAGGCTTTGGTAAACGAAGCTGGCGTTACTCTATGCTGGTTAAAGATGGTGTTATTGAAAAAATGTTCATTGAGCCTGATGTACCAGGTGATCCTTTCGAAGTTTCGGATGCCGATACCATGCTTGATTACATCAACCCAGAGTGTGAAAAGCCTCAGCCTGTGAGCTTGTTTACCAAACCTGGATGTGGTTATTGTGAGAAAGCTAAGGCACACCTGATCAGTAAAGGTATTCAATTCGAAGAGATTGTATTGGGCCGTGACGCTAGCCTAACAAGTTTAAAAGCGATTTCAGGCCAAGAAACAGTACCGCAAGCATTTATCTCTGGAAAGTATATTGGTGATTCAGAAGCGATTCTGTCGCATTTCTGATTATTGATACAAGTTATTGATAATACTCTATTGAGCGAATTGAATTAAGCTTAAGATAACAAGGAAGTTATTTTACTGTCATTTAAATATAAAGGTTTAGGGTGATAGTGAGATGAATAATCAAAGTGAGTGGCGGAGTGGACGGGACTCGAACCCGCGACCCCCGGCGTGACAGGCCGGTATTCTAACCAACTGAACTACCACTCCGCAGTGGTGGGTATTTATAGAGCCAGTTCTGGTTTGACTCTTAGATATCTAATGGCGGAGTGGACGGGACTCGAACCCGCGACCCCCGGCGTGACAGGCCGGTATTCTAACCAACTGAACTACCACTCCGCAGAGATATCTTATTTTTATTTGCATTGGCGGAGTGGACGGGACTCGAACCCGCGACCCCCGGCGTGACAGGCCGGTATTCTAACCAACTGAACTACCACTCCAGCGCGACTTACAAATTTTAGAATAATTGGCGGAGTGGACGGGACTCGAACCCGCGACCCCCGGCGTGACAGGCCGGTATTCTAACCAACTGAACTACCACTCCGCTTTATTCTTGTTGTCAGGTTGCTCCCTGACAGCGGCGTGAATAATACGAATCGACCTGTTTAGAGTCAACTGTTTTTTTTAAAAAAACTGTCTTTTTTAGTCTCCATCCATAGAAAGGTTCAAAATATCACCTGATTTGTTGTTTTTTGAACCATTCGGATCATTTGCGTTATCTTTGTCGCCATCCTGTTCTGTTGTCGACTGCTTTTTCTTGAATGACGGTAATTTAATTTTCAGCTTAATTGGCTTCTTCTGAACGAAGATTCTGATCACCAACCAACCAATTAACATAATAAAAATATTTCCAACAGCGATAATGCCTATTAAAGCGCCGGTACTCAATGTCGGCTCAGGCTCTGGGGGAGGTAATTTAGCAAGTAAAGGGTTTACTTTTGGCGCTTGTAACTCAGGCACCTTCTCAATTGGCCTTTCAATCTCAAAGTTATACATAGGTAACTTAGCCATAAACTCTCGATCATTGATATTTTCACCAAAGACAGAAAACTCGATTTGATAGCGACCCCAATCGTAATTACTTACTTCTAATTTGCGGTAAAGACGTGCTTCTGGGTTAATCGTAAAGATTTGCTCTTCGCCGTTTGGATAAAATATCTTGCCTTGAAAAATAACCGTTTCAGGTTTAATGATATTTTGATCTAACTTAATCAACAGTTCATGACTGGCTGTAGCATTGCTGGCGAGCGTCAAATCAAACTCAAAGGGTGGCTCTGCAATAACGATAGGCGCTTGTACCACCCTTCGTTTAAGAATGGGCGTTTCAATATAGAACTCTGGTTGCCACTCACCGGCAGGAAAAACAAGTTTAAATTCTCCGGTAAAAATTCCATCCATCGGTCTTTCATCAAATTCGCGACCATCATCTTTAAATTCGGTCACGCTTTGTGTGCCCGCCCCAAAATTGTCATATTGATCATTGTTGGTACTCACGAACTCAACAATTAGACTGACCACATCACGAAAATAGCCGACATCGATAGGCTTATCATCGTTCATTACTTGACCAGTCACTTTGAGAGTTTCTCCCCTAAACATCAATTTAGGTAATGGCTCTACCACCAGCTCAATGTCACCTAACACCATAATTCGGCTATCGGGCTGCACCCTACCTATTACCTGCCAAGGACCTGGCGTTGGGTTTTCTATGGTAATAAGGTCGTAGCTTGCTTCATCGTACCACTCTAGCATTTCATCTTTCATAGCATGATGCGCGTAGTATTTACTGCCATCAGGTTTGACTAAGATAACCGCCGGTGAACCAGGCTTTCGAAAGAAAAGCAGTGTTATTTTTTCGACTTTATGATCAATACGGAAGCGGTTATCTAATAGCGGAACTTCATTTACTTTGCGATTATTCTTCAACAACGTAATAGATGGGGTTGTTGTGAGTGCAATACATTCATGAACAAACAATAAGAGCAGCACTAACAATAATCGCTTCATATAAATTTACCTTAATTTAGTTGCCAAAGAGTCTCGCCATTTTTATTAACGACTTTTAGCCTTTCTTCATGCGCTATTACTTCATCGGCAGAAGCTTTAACAACTTTAAGTGCCGGACGGTTATCAGCCAAACGTCTAATACTGGTGTTATCAGTTTGCGATGTGTCTTCGGTATTATTCGCCAAGTTCATTTTTACTTGACCACCCGTCATCGCTAAATAAACATCAGCTAAAATCTCGGAATCCAGTAATGCGCCGTGCAGTGTACGTTTTGAATTATCGATGTCATAACGTCGGCACAATGCATCTAGGCTATTCTTCTGACCTGGGTGCAGATTTCTTGCCATAACAAGGGTATCTAGCACCTCACAATAGTCATGGGTGTTTGGGTAGCCTTGCTGTAACAGCGCAAATTCGTTATCCATAAAGCCAACGTCGAACGGTGCGTTATGAATAATGAGCTCAGCCCCTTTAATATACTCAAAGAACTCTTGCGCTACTTGATGATAAAGTGGCTTATCTCTCAGAAATTCATTGGTAATACCGTGGACATCGATTGCCTCCTCTTCAATATCACGCTGAGGGTTGATGTACACATGAAAGTTATTACCTGTTAAACGGCGGTTAATGAGTTCAACACACCCAATTTCAATGATCCTATGACCTGCTTTCGGATCGATACCAGTGGTTTCAGTATCTAAGACTATTTGTCTCTTTAACATATCGTCTGCCTGTTAACTTTGCTATTGTTAGCAACTAATCACTTTATTCTACATAAAAACAGGCTAATTCGTGCAAAAAAGCGTAGAGATTTATACCGATGGTTCATGTTTAGGCAATCCCGGACCTGGTGGGTATGGCATTTATCTTCATTATCAAGGCCATGAAAAAACGCTTTCTCAAGGCTATAAGCTCACTACTAATAATAGAATGGAGATGCTCGCCGCCATTGTTGCACTCGAAACTCTAAAACGCCCTTGCACAGTCGTGTTACATACTGACAGTCAATATGTTAAACAAGGCATCGAGTCTTGGGTTGCAGGTTGGAAAAAGCGTAACTGGCTTACTTCCGCAAAAAAGCCAGTTAAAAACGTTGATTTATGGAAGCGCCTCGATGAGGCCTGTCAAAGACATGACATAGAGTGGCGTTGGGTAAAAGGTCACAGTGGCAATAAATATAATGAAATCGTAGATGACTTGGCCAGAGAAGCGGCGGGTAGTTCAAAACTGCTTGAAGATGAAGGATATCAAGCAGCTTAAATTTTGTTGTTAATTAGACTTGTCTCGAGTTTGTCTAAGCCCCGCATTTTTAACCGCAGGTGCCCATTTGGGCCTTGCGTGCCACTTAGGTTTAATTGGTGTTAAAGGTGCGACCCGCTTTCGTGCCACCAGCATATAACAGCTACCCATGGGCTTTAAATAATGACGGCAAAAACGCCGCCAAGGCGCAAAACGGGATAAACGGCTGCCACGAGCCAACGACGCATAGACAAAGCGCTCATCACTGATTATTTCGAACCCCAATAAATCTAACCAATCTTTTACTCGAGCAGGGGTAAAAAAGCGCCCTGACCACGGCAGCTTTTGTGAGCTAAACGGCAATAAATTCGCTAATCCACATAAGCTAAACGGGTTAAACCCTGAAATAACCAAGTAGCCACCAGGAATTAAAGTACGATGTGCTTCGCGCAGAATGTGATGAGGATCACTTTCATATTCTAAGCTGTGAGCCAGCACACATACATCGACACTGTGCTCCGAAAAAGGCAGTTCATCAATTTCAGCAACCACACTGGTTTTCTTACATTGATGAGGAGATACATTCACTTGATGAGGGATCACACATTTTGATGTATCAAGTTGTCCACTTAATGAGCCTAGTTTAAGTAAGTGATATCCAAACATCCTCGGTAACCAAGCTTTCATTCTTCGCTCTAAACCGACTTTTATATAATCGCCATGTGGAAATTCAGACCAAGTTAATGGTTTTGGTCCAGACCGAAAACTTAATGCTGGTTTCATTATTGATGCTCGTTATACTAAACCCATCTACACTTTATAGAGCAAATACTTATGGTGCAAGTTGATCCAATTAAAGCTTTTTCTGATAACTATATCTGGGCGTTGAAACAAGAAAATAAAGTCTGGGTTGTTGACCCTGGGCAAGCTGAACCTGTATTTGATTATTTAAAACAAACTCACACAACGCTGGCCGGTATCCTAATCACCCACCATCACTGGGATCATACCAATGGCGTTGAGGCTTTACTTCAAGTATTCAAAAACATTCCTGTTTATGGCCCTGCTCACTCCCCTTTTGAAGGTATCTCACACAAATTAAATGACAGTGATGAAATAACCATTGCTGATACAAACTTTAAAATCATCTCAACCCCAGGGCATACCTTAGATCACATTTGTTATATGAATGATGCTTTTTGCTTTACTGGCGATACCTTGTTTAGTGCAGGCTGTGGCCGATTATTCGAAGGTGATGCTGAAATGATGTGGCATTCTTTAGAAAAGTTTACCGAATATAGTGATAACACGCTTATCTACTGCACCCATGAATACACGCAAGCCAACCTTAAATTTGCTTTAGCTGTTGAACCTAACAATGCAAATTTATTAGCGTATGTCGAAAAAATACAAAAGCTTCGAGATGATAATCAACCAAGTTTACCGACACATTTTGGCCTTGAGCGGGCTGTAAATCCCTTTTTAAGAGCCTCTGAAGAAAATAGCCTTGTACATGTACCTAAGCATTTAATTCAAGATACAAATGAAAACTGGCAAAAATTTGCAGCTTTAAGGGCTTGGAAAGATGAATTTTAACCAAGTTACCATGTGATTACTTTAAATAACGCAAGAGAATCTGTAGAATCGAGCGGTTTTTGCTCGAATATGAATCACTATGAAAAAGTCTGCAAGTTTAGTTTTAACGCTCTCGTTGTTAACGGGTTGTCAAACCCTAACTGACACACCAAAAGATCAATCAGAGATCACCAATACGGCTGCTAATGAAAACCTAGCAAGCCCTTTAGATATTAGCGAAGCGCTTGCTAATTCAATCACAGAGCCAGTAGAAGCAGACGAACCGGCTCCTGTATTCGATGATGTATGGGAACGTATTCGTTACCAACTCTCAATTCCAGTGCCGCAAAACCGCCCTGTTGTGGCTGAGAGGAACTATTATCAACGCCATCAAAAATATCTAGACCGTATATCAAAGCGTGCAGAGCCGTATTTATATTTTATTGTTGAAGAAGTAGAAAAACGCCAAATCCCGATCGAGATAGCTTTACTCCCCATCGTTGAAAGTGCGTTCGACCCATTTGGTTATTCGCATAGAAGCGCGTCAGGTATCTGGCAGTTTATGCCCCAAACGGGAGAGCGTTTTAACTTACATCAGAATTGGTGGTATGACGGTCGCCGAGACATAGTACAGTCAACGCGTGCTGCTTTAGACTATTTGAGTTACCTGCATAAAACCTTAGAGGGTGATTGGCTGAATGCCATTGCAGCATACAACTCAGGTGAAGGGCGCGTCTTAAAAGCCATCAGAAAGAATCGTAAAAAGCATTTACCAACTGACTTTTGGTCGCTTGATTTACCAAGAGAAACGACGGCTTACGTGCCAAAGTTATTAGCGTTATCAGATCTATTAAAACGACAAGAAGAGTTCAATGTCACTTGGAAGCCAATTATTAATGCGCAGGTAGTTGAGATTGTCGATGTCGGCTCACAAATTGATTTAGCGCTTGCCGCTGACATGGCTGATTTAAGCCTCACTGAATTATACCGTTTAAACCCAGGGTTTAACCGTTGGGCAACCGCACCTGATGGTCCACATCAATTACTGATCCCCAGTGATAAAGCGGATGCATTTAAAAACAAACTCGCACAAACACCAGTGAAAGACAGATTGCGTTGGCAATACTACACGGTGAAACGCGGTGACACTCTATCTGTGATTGCTAAAAAGTTTTCGACGAGCAGTAAAACCATTCAATCTCTTAATAAGCTTGATACCCACATTATCCGTGTTAACCAAAAGCTGCTTGTTCCCCTAAGCGATGGAAAAATAAATAGTGAGCACTTACCTAAATCTGTCAGAGTTGCCGCGAATAAGTCTACCCGAGCTAAAAAAACACATACGGTGAAATCTGGTGACACACTGTGGGATATCAGCCGAGAGTATGATGTAACAGTAAAGCAACTTGCTAACTGGAATAAGCTAAAAACCAACAGCGTATTAAAGCTCGGCCAAAAGCTCACTATTTATCAAACAAAAGAAGCAAGCAAACCTACCGGATTAGTTTCTACCACCCGAACCATTACTTACAAGGTTAGACGTGGTGATTCCTTAGCCCGTATTGCTTCTAAGTTTAACTTAACGGTAAAAGAAATTGTCGAGTGGAATAACTTATCTGGGCAAAAATATCTTCAGCCGGGGCAAAAGTTAAAGCTAAAAGTCGATGTAAAACGCACGTCTTAAAAGATGTACTAAAAAGAAAAGCACCCAAGGGTGCTTTTCTTTTTAGATAGGCTCGAACTTATAGCCGGCTCCATAAATCGAGTGAATAAAATTGGCTTCAGGTGCAATGCTTTGTAATTTTTTACGAAGTTTCTTGATGTGACTATCAACCGTTCTATCGCTCACAATCCGGTCGTCTGAATAAATATGATCCATCAGTTTATCACGACTGAAAATACGCCCTGGGTGCACATACATGGCTTTAAGCAAAAGAAACTCAACGTGTGTGAGTGCAATGCTTTCATTGTTGAACCTTGCCATAAATGTTTGCTCATCAACTTCTAAGCCATGAAGAGCTTCTTGGTTTTGCTCTGCAATATAATTTACTCGACGCATAATAGCTTTTACCCTGGCTACAACTTCTCTTGGGCTATATGGCTTACAGACATAATCATCCGCACCAACTTCAAGACCAATCAGCCTATCAATTTCTTCAACCTTAGCTGTCGTCATAATGATGGGTATCTGGCTTTGAGCCCTGATCTGCTTACACAAAGTTATACCATCAACGTTAGGTAACATGATATCTAACAGCACCATACAAGGCTTATAGCGCTCAAATGCTGTCATTACTTCGCCACCATCAGTAACGACATGACATTCAAAGCCTGAAGCTGATAAGTATTTTGCTAAAATCGCAGCCAGCTTTTCTTCATCTTCAACAATAAGGACCGAATCTGCAGTCACCATTTAATTTTCCTTATATTTGAATTCTATCGTCAATTTTAATCCACCAAGCTTACTTTGCTCTGCGTGAACTTCGCCATTATGCGCCATAATAATATTCTGGCATATCGCCAAACCAAGCCCTGAACCACCTGTTTTACGGTTTCTGGCTGAGTCTGTTCTGTACAGTCTATCAAAAAGGTGTGACAGCTGTTCAGAGCCTACTCCTGGGCTGCTATCTTGCCATATAACTTGGACTCCTTGCCCAATTCTGTTCACCTTAATATCTAACATTCCCTTGTTTTCTGACGATGCATCAGTATAGCGTAATGTGTTCTGCAATAAGTTATCGAATAACTGTCCCATACGATGTGCATCACAGAACAAGAAGCACCTGGGGCTGAAATCAAACTGCAAATCAAAGTGACTCAGTTCACTCTTTCTTTTTTCAAGACTGCGCTCTATGAGTTCAGGCAACACCATTTGTGACTTTTCATAGGACAACGACCCTCTATCTGACATCGAAAGCTGGTGAAGATCGTTTACTAATTTGGTAAGTCGCATGATCTCTTCATGCAATGAATCAAGTTGCGCTTCATCAGCTTCTATGACACCGTCAATCATGCCCTCGATTTCAGCTTTAATCACCGCAATTGGGGTTCTTAATTCATGAGAAATATCAGCTATCCAACGTTGTCTAGCAGTCAAATTTTCAGCCAATGTCTTTGCTAGCAAATTCATGTCACTTTCAAGTTGACCTAATTCATCTCTGCGAATGATTTGTTTTGATAACGAGTAATCCCCACTGGTGAGGTTCTTTGTTCTTTGCCTTAGTGCAAGTATTGGCCTAACTAAATATTTACTAAAAGGGATAGACAGTAAAAAGGTCACCACAAAAGCAATAATAGCAATAACAACAAAGTGTTGACGCTGCTGCTTAGCAAATAGTGTTTCAAACTTTCCCGTTACCATTGAGCCATTTTCAACACCTATGTACCCTAACTTTTGCTCTTTTTTATCTGGCCAATAAACAGGTAACCAGAGTGCGTCCTTAACTATAGATGACCTTCCTACCAATAATGTACCATCTGGAGCTTTGAAAAATAGCTTGTCTGACGGTCCCCTGCCTCTTCGCTCTCCTCGAGGAGGTGGGCGCATATCTTTGCTAGGCTTTGGACGTTTTTTAGGTAAGGCCTCATTGGCAGCACTTACTTGATGGTAAGTTCGCATTAAGTTTTTCCAATGTGGTGATCTTCTATCTAGCCAGTCAACATTCTGTTGCGTTTCCATTGTTTGTTGGAAGGCTTCAATGACTGGCTCTAGACGCGCTTTAGTTTGACTTTGTACATAGTCAGAAAAGCTTTTATCAAATGCTATCTGATTAGCAACAAATATAGCCAACACCAATGTTGAATTAGCTAAAAGCAGCATAATTAATATTTTTATGCGAATAGGTAATCTAAGCGTCTTCATTTTAACTTCAAGAAATTGACTCAAGATCATGTTCTGCCATGAATGTGTAAATAATGTGGAAGTAACAGGCGCAGTTTGTTCTTTTCCTAAGCCCCGAATTTGCTACTATAAAACTAAATTTAAAAAAGATCCCGAATACAGTGCAAAACCAAACACTTCAGAGAGTCATTTCTTATATAAAGTCACAACAAGTAGATAAATTGCCTGAGTTTTATAGCCAACTTAGCGACTCTGATTGCGTGATTGTATTAAAGTTCTGTTTCGAGCAGGCAATAAAGAACCAAGAGACCTACATATTCTTTCAAGACCTTTGCAAACAGCTAATTACAACAAAAGAAGTACTTCCTGAAGGGCTGATCACTGGCATTAATACATTAGATCGACTGGCATTTTTCTCGAATGCACTCACTGAAATTGAGGGCTATAAGCAAGCCAACAGGCAAGGCAACACGGTTATTCATGCGCTTTGCTCTAACGCTCAGCAAACTGAATGGCCGTTTAACTTTTTAAGGTCTCTTATGCTATTTGAAAGAAATGAATCACTTGCTCACGCTCTCGGGCATAAGAATAATCAAAGCATGCGCCCTATCGATTGTTATCTTGCATTTAATCATAACTTAGCCAAATTGCCCGATCATGAGTTTTCTGCTCTCTTAGCCCTTATTGAAATACAGTCAAAAACGTCTCAGCAAAGCGAACCGGGTCTGTTACATGCGATATGTCAATTTTTAGTTAAAGAAAAAGTAAATGAACAGCTAGACAATGCGCATCAACGCGTATTACTCATCGCTAGCTGTTTTCAGACACGCGTTGAAACCGTGTGCACACTTTTGAAGATTTAGGCCTTTTCAACCGCTTCTAACTTATTTCGTTTGATGTACTTATCACCAAACTGGTAAAGAAATAAGCTAAGCAATATCATAGTGCCGCCAATTAAAAGCGATGACGTTAAAACTTCATCATTCAGTAACGCGCCCAGACTTACCGCAAAAACAGGGGTGATCAAAGTCGTCAAGGCAACTGTACTTGCCGGTAACTTTTGCAGTACATGAAAATAGGCTAAGAATCCTAACAATGAACCAAACAGTGCTAAGTAACCCGTCGCTAAAATCGACTTCATCTGCCATTGCTGATAATTAATCTCACCACCTGCTGCTAACCAAATCATTGCAAAAACAGGCGTTACAAATGCTAAGGCCCCGAGTGTTGTTGCCATTGGGTGGATAGCGATTGGTACTGTTTTGATCATTACGCCACTCAAACTAAAACTTGTTACAGCCATGAGCACATAGATAATCCCTTCTACAGGCACATCCAATTGCTGGATTTGCGTTTTACACACTAAAAACAAGCCGAGTATTGAGAACAATAAGGCAATTAGTTTAACTGGCGTAAAAGCGTGTTCAGATAGTATTTTTTGTGCAAATAAACCCGAGATTATTGGCGCAAGGCCAAAGACCAGAGAGATCACACCGGAAGGCACAGTCTGAGCTGCTAAATAACTTAAAAGCATGCCCACCACAATACCAGCAGCAGAATAGAAATATAACAGGCAGGACTTCTTAGACCACGGCACATGTATTTTTAGAATAAACACAGTAACGATGGCAAGCACCAAAGCAATCAACATACGTAGAAAAACACTTAATGTCGGTGGCATGCTCTCTGCGCTCCAGACAATACCAAGTGGTGTTGTTGACCAAACTAAGATCACAAATAAATACGACCCCTGCACGGGCATAACTTTTCCTTGGGAATAAAACATTGAAGAGGGCGAAATTATACTGATTAAAATACTTAAATGTTATCGGTACATTGGTCTTATCAAACAGTTTTATGTAACGATACATTAATGAAGATAATAACTGCTTTAATCAACATATACATCTGATAGACATATCTGCAATTTTTCATATCATGAGCCCTTTATTCGGAGGAACCATGACAATTATCGTCTATATCATCACCGCTGTTCTTATCAAACTATCAATTCTTGGCTTAGGTATGTTATCCATTATTACTGCTTTTGTTGGTTTGCTACTTTTAAAAGTCATGAACAAAAAACTTTCAGAGTTGTTGATAATTAGGTTTAGTAAAAAGTTTAAAATAGGACTTTGGGGGCACATCAGCGTTTACATTGCTTTTATCGGAAAAATGATATTTATTGACGACTTGAGTGATGTTCCTGCCTTTCTAGCCAGTCATCTCATTATTCACCATGTAGCAAGCGGCTTTATTGCTGCGACTTTAATAATTATGAGCCTAAGAACTTATAACCAGCTTCAAGTAAGTAACTTGAATTCGAATTAGACAAAATAAAGAATGTCACTCACACTTTTAGAACCAAAATCTAATGGTGAGTGGTATGAACATAAAAAGCAAAGTTACGTTGCCGGTTATCATTGGCATTATATGCATACTAGCTTCAAGCACATTCAGTATTATAAAGTTAGAGTTTTTAATATGGGATTATCATAATCTAGTTAATAAAGAACAACAACGCCTCACATTAATTGCTGATACTGAATCAGCTTTTAAAAACCAAGTACAGGCATGGAAAAATACTTTACTAAGGAGTGACACTAAATATTGGAATGAGTTTTTATCACACCACAAGAGTGTTCAAGAAAGCCTGTTAAAGCTAGCTAATATTAAAGATAGTAATACCTGGGCAACAAGCGCATTGAAGAACCATGACACACTATTAAAAGATTATGAAGAAGCTTATAAAGAATTTAAGCAGACAAACTCTCACCAAAGTGCAGACAATCTAGTCAGAGGTATTGATAGAGGCTTTGCTGAGCAGCTCAAGATAAAAAGACATAAAACACAGATCGAATTCTCTAAAAATCAAATAGCCATAGAAGAAAAACAAACCACTGTTATGACGGTTTACCCTCTTATAGCTTTGTTCGTTGCTTTCTGCAGCATTCTTACCATCCTATTTCTTATCCAAAAAACCATTATTAACCCACTTAAATCACTAATTGAAAAAACCATTGAAGTCTCCAAGGGTAAGTATGACATCCATATGGAATACCCATATCAGGATGAAATTGGTCAATTGAGCCTTGCTATCAGCGAAATTAAAAACCATATAGTTGAAGCTGTCTCAAACATATCGGTAGTAAAGCGTGAAGTAGAAGACGCTTTTAGCGCCATAGATAATGTGAGTATTGAGATAAGCAAAGGTTCTGAAGAGCAATTAGCATGTTCTGAAACAATGGAAAACACCATAAACGGCCTTTCTGAAATAGCCATACGTTTACAATCATTGACCCAACAGGCATTACAGTCGACCACCCTGGTCACTCAAAAAGCCAATAATTGCGGCGATACAATGGAACTATCCGCAAATAGTATGCAGGTGCTTGTTAAAGAGGTTGAGAGTACATCTCTAGTCATAGAATCTTTAGAATCAAAGGCTGCAAGTGTCAGTAGTGTACTCGACATGATTGGCTCTATTGCTGAACAAACTAACCTTCTTGCCTTGAACGCCGCAATAGAAGCTGCAAGAGCAGGAGAAGCAGGAAGAGGCTTTGCCGTCGTTGCTGACGAAGTGCGAAGCCTCGCTTCTAAAACACAACAATCTACATTGAGTATCACGTCTGTTATAGATGAACTTCAAGCTGTTTCAAAACAAGCCGTAACAGCAATGCAGCATGAGATAACGATAACAACCGAAAACGCAGAAAAAAATAAAGATGCACAGCTTGCTCTCACAGAAATACTTCAAGAAATGGAGCAAATGACCAACTTGAATCAACAAGTCACTGATTCTGCAACTGAACAAACAGAAATAGCTCAGACACTTCATCAAACACTTCTGCAACTTCAGGTTATATCCAACAATTATAAAGAGCTAGCTCAAAGCGATAATGTTTCACGAACTGTTGCAAATGCAAATAGAGATTTAACTAAAATGGTTGAAGACCTTCGAGGCAACCTATCCCATCAGGAAGCTGAACTTTTCTAGGGGAGGTGCAAAGTTTTGACGGCAATGAGCAAAGCAGGTCCATTTGCTTTGCGCAAGTAAATAGTGCGAAAGGTTTATGACAAGCGCGTAGCGCTTACATTCTTTTCGCGCAAGGGTGACGAATGACCGAAACGAAGTTTCGCAGCATGAGGAAGTGAGCGCATGGATGCGCGAAGGGCACTACTTCAAGGATGAATTAGCAAACGAGGTTTATCTACATGGAAACTGATTCAACAAGAAAAGACGAAGTACTGTGAAGGTTGCTCACTTCACCTTGCGCTAACGTGCAAGATTAGCGACTGCGAACGCAGTGAGAGCGCTTCTTTTGCGCAAGGTGAGATAAACCAGTTTAGCTGATGATGAGGGCGTCTATATTAAGCTCGGTGAAGGCTGCTCACTTCACCTTGCGCAGAAGTTTCCGCTTTATCACTTCGTGATGCGAAAATTCTGCACTACAAACGAAAAAAACCCGCTGCATTGCTGCAACGGTTTTTTTTAATTGTCCGGGGCAACCTTTGCTGGCAATATTCTACTTTCACATGGACGAAATGAGACCGAAGCGTAGCTTCGCAGTTCATTGAGATGAGTGCATGGAGGCACGATGGGACCCAGCTTCATGGATGAATAGGCGAACGAGGTTTATCTACATACAAACTGATTTAACAAGTAAAAATGAACTAATGTGAAGTTAGCTATTTTAGCTATTGCAAAGGGACTTAAAGCAAAAAAGCCCGACTCTTTCTAATCGGGCTTTCTTTAAATAGGTGCTTGGCAATGTTCTACTTTCACATGGGAGACCAAGCTGGCCACGCCCACACAATCATCGACGCTGTTTCGTTTCACTTCTGAGTTCGGCATGGGCGGGGCTGGCCTTCCAGTCAGGTGGTTCCAAAATGCCTCCTACCACACTAATTTTAGCCATAAAAGCAAAA